>DATEIO010000213.1:0-10980 GCA_035278895.1 Thermoanaerobaculia bacterium
GCGGACACCAGAAGCGGACGGGCATCAACGACATCCCGACCCCGGGGTTCACGTAGAGCGCCGTGAGCCCCCGCGTGCTCGGGGCTGCCCACTCGGAGCGGCCCATGCTGAAGTAGGGGCCCAAAGAGGAACGGGTCGTCAACGCTCCTAGAAAGGGAAGGCGGACCTGGCCGCCGTGGGTGTGGCCGGCGATTACGGCTTCGTACCCTCGGTGGGAGGCTTCGCGGATCACGTCGGGCATGTGGGAGAGGACGATCCTCGGGGTACCGGGCGGGACGTAGGGGCTGCGGACGAGGGCCATCTCCAGGCGGGTGCCCCGCGCGTCTTCCCGGAAGCCGCGGGGCCTCTTCATCCCCGGCGGAAGCTCCAGGGAATCTTCGAGGAGGAGGCGGCCGTCCGCTCCGGTCACACGGAGATTGCGGTAGAGGACCGGGCCCTCTGCAGAGGCCCAGAGGCCCACGGTGCCGGCTGGAATGCGCGAAGGCGTGCGGTCCCGGGCGTCCGCCTGCCAGTCCCGCGGCTCGGGAGAGTCGGCCGGCCAGACCTTTGCCTTCACGCGCACCTCGCCGGGGTCGACCTCGGTCCGCACGCGGACCCGGTACCAGCGGCCGGGCTCGGGCTCGACGCCGGTATCGATATCCCCTTCGAGCGTGGTGCCGTGGGGCACGAAGTAGAAGGTTCCGGGCAGACCGTGCTCCGGCATCACCCGGCGCAGGCGGATCAGCCGGTCCTCGCCCAGCGGGTAGCGGCTGTGGACCACGATCGCGGCTCCGGCGTCCTCGTCGCCCGTCAGAACGTCGCAGAGGACCTCGTAGCCGCTCCAGGTAAGAGGGCCGGACGCGTCGGCGAGGCTCTTCGGCGCGGGATCGTAGTGGGCGTAGAAGTTCTTGGACGGCTCCTGGAACCGGGCACCGTAGAGCCGTTTTCCCTCCCACGGCATGGGCCGGAAAGGCGAGCGCCAGGACCAGGCGCGCCAGTCGTAGCCGACCTGCGTGTTGAGCCCCAGCAGGAGAAAGCTCCCCTCCGGCCCGATCCGGCGGCCTTCGTTGGACAGCCACTCCATACCCGTCCGTCCCAGAGGGGCGACGACGTCCCCCTGGTGCTCGCTGTGCCCCTGGACGCCGTAGACGGGAGCAAGGCGCCGGAGCTCGGAGACGAAGGCCGCGGCCACCCGGGTGTGATCGGCGCGCCGCTCCTTGTCGGCCACGTCCTGGATGAAGTCACCGGTGATGAACACCGCGTCCGGCCGGGCGGCTTGGATCTCTTTCAGGATGCGGCGCAGCAGCGGACGGTCGCCATCGATATGGAGGTCCGAGAGGTGAGCTACGCGGAACCGCGGCGCAGGCAGGCCGACCCTCACCGAATCTTTCAGGAGGAGAAGACGCGGCTCGATCCAGCAGGCGTCCGCGAGGCCGAGGACGGCCCCGAGAGCGAGCCCCAAAATGATCCGCCGCGTTACCAGACGCCCCGCATCCTTTCAGGACGGGGCGGAGCCGGCCTCTTCCATCCCCCCAACAGGAAAAGGAGGATCGGCCCGGCGACGAACCCGCCGATGTGCGCCCAGAAGGCCACCCCTCCGCCCTTGGCGCCCGCGCCCAGCGAGGCCACACCGGAGAAGAGCTGGAGCAGGAACCAGATCGGCAGGTAGACGATCGCCGGGATGTCCACGAGCTGGACGAAGAAGCCCAAGAACACGAGTGTCCGGATGCGCGCCATCGGGTGGAGGAAAAGGTAGGCCCCGAGCACGCCCGAAATGGCGCCGGAGGCCCCGATCGCGGGCACTGCCGACGCCGGGTCGGACCAGAGATGGACGAAGGTCGCGGCATAGCCGGCGAGAAGGTAGAAGATCAGGAAGCGGACGTGCCCGAGACGGTCCTCGACGTTGTCGCCGAAGATCCAGAGGAAGAGCATGTTGCCGAGGAAGTGGCCCCAGCCGCCGTGGAGGAACATGGAGAGGAGGGCGCTCTGGAAAAAGGGCGCCCACTCGCCCGGCGTGATCCCGCCTTCGGTGTAGCGCCCCGGCACGAAGGCGGCCTGCATCACGAACCCTTCGAGGCGCGCCCCGAGCGACAGCTCGTAGAAGAAGAGGAGCGCGTTGGCCGCGATGAGCAGGATCGTGACGTACGGCGTCTTGCCGTCTTCCTGGGCGTGGACGTCGCGCAGCGGGAACATGGCGCTCTCCCTCCCGTCGCCCGGTCAGAGCGAGCGGATGCGGTGGACCCGCATCAGGTTGGTCAGGGGCCGCTCGCGCACGGGGTGGCCCATGAGGATGATGATCCGTTCCCCGGGCTTGACGAGGCCTGCGTCCAGGAGCTTGCGCTCCACGACGTTGACGATGTCTTCGAGGCTCCCCACCTCGAACTCGGCGACGAAGGGCCGCACGCCCCAGACGAGCTGGAGCTGCCGGGCGACCTGTTCGTCCGGCGTGAAGGCCATGATGGGGGAGGTGGGACGGTAGCGGGCGATCAGCCGGGCGGTGAACCCGCTCTGGCTGAAGGCGACGATGCGGCGGACTCCCAACTGCTCGGCGGCGTAAGCCGCCGCGGCCGAGACCATGTCGGGCACGTCGAGCGAGAGCTCCTCCTCGCCGGTGCCGTGCCCGCCGGGGTCGATCTCGTACGAGCGCCGGGCGTGGACGTTCCCGAGAGGCTGGAGGGTTTGCCGTGGATGGTTCTTCCGGTCGTACTTTTCCGCCTCCAGGATGATCCGCGCCATGGTCTCGACGACCAGCACCGGATACTTGCCCGCCGCGGTCTCTCCGGAGAGCATCAAGGCATCGGCGCCGTCGAAAACGGCGTTTGCCACGTCGGTCGCTTCGGCGCGCGTGGGGCGGGGCTGCTCGATCATCGACTCCAGCATCTGGGTGGCCACGATCACGGGCTTGCCGGTCAGGCGGCCGGCGGACACGATCTTCTTCTGGTAGACCGGCACCTTGTAGAGGGGGACCTCGACGCCCAGGTCGCCGCGGGCGACCATCATGCCGTCGGCGGCCTCGCTGATGTCGCTCAGGTGCTCGATTGCGGTCGCCCGCTCGAGCTTGGCGATGACCGGGATGCGCCCGCCGGCCTCGGCCACCACGGAGCGGACGAGCTCGACGTGCGCGGCCTCGCCCACATAGCTCGCCGCCAGGTAGTCCGCGCCCTCGGCCACGGCGAAGGCAATGTCTGAGCGGTCTTTCTCCGAGATTTCGAAGGGGAGGGAGCTGTCCGGCAGGTTGATCCCCTTGCGGGTCTTGACCGGGCCGCCATTGACGACCCGCGCCCGCACCCGGTCCCCCTTTTTCTCTTCCACCTTGAGCTCGATCAAGCCGCTGTCGATGAGCACCCGCTCGCCGGGCTCCAGGTGCTCGATGATCCCCTCTTCGACGGGAAGGTCGACGTCCGCGCTCTCGGGACCGAGCACGACGTGCTTGTTGGGCTTCAGCATGCGCGGCTCGTCCGGGATCTGTCCCAGCCGGTAGCGCGGCCCCATCAGGTCGAGGACCACCGGCACGTGGCACCCTTCTTCGGTGGCCACGCGGCGCACGCGGCGGAGGGTCTCTCGGTGCTGGTCCTGGGTGCCGTGCGAGAGGTTCAGACGGAACAGGTCGACGCCGGCCCGGACGAGCCCCCGCAGCACCGCTTCGTCCCGGCTCACCGGCCCCAACGTCGCCATGATTTTTGCTCTTCTCTCTGCCATGGGCGCGAAGTATATCCATCCCGTGTCACGGGCCAGGGTGGCGAGCTTGCATCATGCCTGCCAGGGAAATTTTCCCGTGCTACGATTCCGTTCCCGAAAACGCCACGGCGGAAAATCCGCCTCATCCTGTCGAGGTCTCCATGTTTGACGGTTTACAGAACAAGCTCCAGGACGTCTTCCAGCAGCTCAAAGGGGAGGGGAAGGTCACTCCCGAGGCGCTGGACGCGGCCCTGCGCCAGATCCGGCTGGCCCTTTTGGAAGCCGACGTCCATCTGCGGGTGGTGAAGCCTTTCGTCGAGCGGGTGCGCGAGCGCGCCCTGGGCGCCGAGGTGCTCGAAAGCCTCACCCCGGCGCAGCAGGTGGTGAAGATCGTGCGCGACGAGCTCGCCGCGCTCCTGGGCGAGGAGGGGCAGGACCTGAAGCTCGACGGCCGGCCGACCGTCATCATGCTCTGCGGCCTCCAGGGCTCGGGCAAGACCACGACCGCGGGCAAGATCGCCAAGCTCCTGAAGAAGCGCGGGCGCCACCCGATCCTCGTGGCGGGCGACCTCCAGCGCGCCGCCGCCGTCGAGCAGTTGAAGCAGGTGGGCAAGGGGGTCGAGGTCCCGGTGCTGGAGCCCAACCCGGGCGAGAAGGTGGTGGACCTGGGCAACCGGGCGCTTTCCGTCGCCCGCGAGCGCGGCAACGACGTGGTGATCATGGACACCGCTGGCCGCCTCCACGTAGACCAGGCGCTGATGGAGGAGATCCGCCAGCTCGCGGACCGGATCAAGCCGCACGAGACCCTGTTCGTGGCCGATTCGATGACGGGCCAGGACGCAGTCAAGAGCGCCGAGCAGTTCTCGGCCTCCCTCCCGCTCACCGGCGCCATCCTGACCAAGCTCGACGGCGACTCCCGGGGCGGCGCCGCGCTGTCGATCCGCACCGTGGCCCGGGTGCCCATCCGCTTCGTGGGTATGGGCGAGAAGGCGGACGACCTGGAGCTCTTCCATCCCGAGCGCATGGCCTCGCGCATGATCGGCATGGGCGACGTCCTGTCGCTCATCGAGAAGGCCGAGCGGGGGCTGGATGCCGCCGAGACCGAGCGGCTGGCCAAGCGCATCGTGAGCCAGGAGTTCACCCTGGAGGACCTGCGCGACCAACTCCGGCAACTCCGCCG
Source organism: Thermoanaerobaculia bacterium (assembly GCA_035278895.1). Taxonomy (GTDB): domain Bacteria; phylum Acidobacteriota; class Thermoanaerobaculia; order Multivoradales; family UBA5704; genus DATARR01. Next base: position 4,838 of record DATEIO010000213.1, read on the forward strand.
CCTGGGACCCCTCTCCTCGGTGCTGGAGCTCCTCCCCAAGGTCGGCCCCTTGCGCGGTCTCGATCAGGCGAACGTGGACGAGGGCGGCCTGCGCCGCGTCGAGGCGATCATCAACTCGATGACGGCCCTCGAGCGCCGCCGGCCGGATGTGCTCAACGGCAGCCGCAAGAAGAGGATCGCCAAGGGCTCGGGCACCTCCGTGCAGGAGATCAACCGCCTGCTCAAGCAGTACGCCCAGATGAAGAAGATGATGAAGGGGGTGCAGGGCAAGTGGCTGCGCCGCGCCATGGGCATGGCCGGCGGGCCGGGGGCTCGGGCGTAGAGCCTTCGGAGCGCCGAGCCTTCGCCTCCCCTCATGGGTAGGCGATGAAGATCTGCCGTCCGCGTCCGGTGAGCGAGGGGGCGTAGAGGGGCTCCAGTCCCCAGCCGCCGTAGACCTCGACGGTTCCAAACCCCGCCTCCCGGATCTCCCGCTCCATCCGTTCCGGGGAGGCGTAGTGTTGGCGCAGGGTATAGGTTCGGCGCCGCAGGGTCCCGTCTCTGCTCACGACGTCGAGGAACAGGTGCATCCGCACCTCCCCACGAGGACCGACGTCGTAGGACTCGAAATGCTGTACCACCGTGCCTTCGTCGTCCAGGGCGTGAGCTCCCTGGTAGGTCACCACTCTGGGAGGCCGTGGGTTTCCCCAGCCGGCCCTCTTGCCCGTCCCTCGGAACCAGGAGTCGACGACCAGCGCTCCGCCGGGGGCGAGATGAGCGAGCGACCGCCGGTAGGTGGCGATACGCTCCGGGGGACGGACGGTGAGCATGGTGCTGAACGGCGCGATGACGAGGTTGAACGTCCGCCCCAGATCGAAGTCCGTCATGTCCGCCACCTGGAATTCCGGGCTCGGGCCGCTCCCCAGGGCTTCGCCACGCTTCCGGGCGTGCTCCAGCATTCCGGCCGAACGGTCGATGCCAACCACCTCATAGCCCCGGCGGACGAGATCCCAGGCGACCCGTCCCGTGCCACAACCGAGTTCCAGGATGGGGGAGCCGTGCTTTTCGGCGAGTTTCGCGTAAAACGGCAGGTCGTCTGTCAACGGCCACAAGAGGTCATACCAGCGGGCAAAATCGTCGTACTCAGACAACAAAGGACTCCTCTCGCCAGGTTCTCCAGTCCCCGTTCGCGTCCGGACACAACCTATCTTACAGTTCTTGTCGTTCTCTAGGTCTTGTCTTATTATTCTATACCTAGACGGCAAGGAGAGATCTAATGAAGAAGAAAAAGAAGCTGACGATTTCGAAGGAGACCGTTCGCAGCCTGGAAGAGAAGAAGCTTCCCGAGGCCGCAGGCGCAGACGAACCACCCGTCGAGACCGAGCGGTGCGCTCTGGACGTCATCAAGTAAGACCAGTCTCCCCATCTGCGAACCGCTGAGCTCCCCTGTTGTGGGAGCTCAGCGTCTTCTTCAACCGGCTGAACCAGCCTCGGAGCCGATCATGCTGAGTCGAGAGGAGTTGGCGGAAACCATCGACCGGACTCTGAAGGAAGAGGTCGGCCGCGTCCTGAAGACGGTCCCCCGGGCCAGCCACCTGACCGACGAACGCCAGGAGCTCGATGAGGAGTACTACCTGCGCCATCGGATCGAGACGGTCAAACGGATTCGCATGACGAGCCGTACCGATGCGCTCGCTCTGGCCTCCATGGTGGACGAGGACTACGACGCAGCCCGGTGGTGGAGCCGGTACGTCGCCGAGGAGCTCGATCACGACCGTCTTTATATGCGGGACCTGGAGAAGCACGGCTACACCTGGGAGCAGGTCGCGGCGGTCGAGCCGTTCCCCTCGACCCAGGCGATGCTCTCCTACCTGGATGCCAAGATTCGGGAGATGGGGGCGCTGCCCGCCGTGGCCTACTCCGTCTGCGTCGAGTGGAACTCCGAGCGCGCATCCGCCAAGGTGGTCAACCGGGCCGAGAAAAAGTATTCCCGATCCCATGTGGCGGGTTCCAAGGCCCACGTCGGCATCGACGAGACCGAGGACCACTATCAGGTGATGCTCGACGTGGCGTACAGCCTCGTCCGCAAGCACGGCGACGTGGACGTCCTGATCCGGCTCCTCAAGGACATCATGGCCTTCCTGGGCGACTACTTCCGCGACTTGGCGGAGGCGACCTCCAGGCCGCGCGAGCTCGCCTCTGCGAGCGCGGGATAGACCGGGGTCACGGTCCGGAGGCCGGGTGAGGTTTGGCGATCCGGTCTTCCTCTGCTACACTCGTCCGCCTTTGCGCGTCCTCCCCCTCGCGGAGGTCCCGGGTATCCCGCGCGCGTGCAACACGAGAACCTTTGGAGGTTTCCCAAGATGCTGAAGATCCGCCTGCGCCGCATGGGCGCGCGCAACAATCCCTTCTACCGCGTGGTGGTGTCGGACTCGCGCAACGTGCCGACGGCCGCCGCGATGGAGGAGATCGGTCATTACGATCCCACCAAGCAGCCCGCCCAGGTGACCATCGACACCGTCCGGGCCGACTACTGGCTGGGCCGGGGCGCGCAGGTTTCGCCCACGGTCAAGAAGCTGATCGAGCGGGCCAAGAAGAGTGCCTGATCAACCGGAATCGCCCGATCTCGCCCGCGACCTGGAAGAGCTCGCGCGGCTGCTGGTCGACAAGCCCGACGAGGTGGAGGTCCAGGAGATCCCCAACCGCCGGGGCGGTGGCGTGCTGGAGCTCAAAGTCGCCCCCGACGATCTGGGCAAAGTGATCGGCCGGCAGGGACGGACCGCCCGGGCGATGCGCACCCTGCTCGAGACTCGCGAAGAGCGGCGGGGCGAGCGCTATGAGCTCGAAATCCTCGAAGACTGACAGCGCCAGGAGCGACCTTCCCGAGACCGTGACCGTGGGCCGCGTGCTGCGCCCCCATGGGGTGCGCGGCGACGTGGCGGTCGAGGTGCTGTCGGACGTGCCCGGCCGTTTCGAGCCTGGAAGCTCTCTCCTGGCGGTCCGGGAGGGAGAGGCGCCGGCCCGGCTGAAGGTGGCCGCCAGCCGGCCTCACAAGGGCGGCGTGGCCGTGCGGTTCGAAGGGGTCGACGACCGCGACCGGGCCGAGGAGCTGCGGGGAATGTGGCTGGAGGTCCCGCGGTCGGAGGTTCCGGAGCCGCCTGCCGGGACCTATTACCACTGGCAGCTTCTGGGCTGCCGGTGCCGGGCCGGCGAGGAGGATCTGGGCACCGTCGTCGAGCTCCTGGAGGACGGCGGCGGCCTGCTGCTGGTCTGTGAGGCGGAGGGGAGGCGGGTGCCGGTTCCGTTCGTGGAGCGGTTCCTGCGCGAGGTGGACGTGACGGCGGGGAGGATCGAGCTGGATCTTCCTCCGGGGCTTCTGGAAGCATGCGCGTCCAGGTCCTGACGATCTTCCCCGAGCTGTTCGATCCGTTCCTGCGGACGAGCCTCGTGGGGAGGGCGATCGAGAAGGGGCTCCTGACCGTCCGCGTCCACGACCTCCGGGAGCACACGGAGGACCGCCACCGGAGCGTGGACGACGAGCCGTACGGCGGTGGGGGCGGGATGGTGATGATGGCGCCCCCGTGGCTCCGCGCGGTGCGCGCGGTCGCGGGCGAGGGCTCCTGGCGGGTGCTCCTCTCCCCGCAGGGGGCGCGGCTGGACGACGCCAAGGTGAGGGAGCTCGCGGCCCGCGGCGATCTCGTCCTCCTCTGCGGAAGGTACGAGGGGATCGACGAGCGGGTGAGGAGATCGGTCGTCGACGAGGAGATCTCGATCGGCGACTACGTGCTGTCGGGAGGGGAGCTGCCGGCGATGGTGCTGATCGAGGCCGTGTCGCGGCAGGTGCCCGGGGTGGTACGGTTGTCGGAGTCGGTCGTGCGGGACAGCTTCCGCACCGGCCTCCTCGACCATCCGCACTACACGCGGCCGCCCGTGGTCGAGGGGATGGCGGTCCCGGAGGTGCTGACCTCGGGGGACCACGCCGCGATCGAGCGCTGGCGGGAACGGGAGGCGCTCCGGGCCACGCTCGAGAAGCGGCCCGACCTCCTGGAACGGCCGGAGGTGCTGGCGGGATTGACGAAAGAGCAGCGGCGGGAGCTCGAAGAGCACCGCGCCGCCCCGAAGAGATGAGGACAAAGTTGAACGGCTGTCTTGCGCAGCCATTCTGAAATAGAAATAATGACGGCACAGTCCCCTTGGGCGTCCGTCGGGTTTGCGAGGTGAGCCATGAACCTATTGGATCAGGTCGAGAACGTCTATACACAGCGCGAAGTGCCCACGTTCAGCCCGGGGGACACGGTCCGCGTCCACGTCCGCGTGGTCGAGGGCGACAAGCAGCGGATCCAGGTCTTCCAGGGCGTCGTCATCGCCCGCCGGGGCGGCGGCACCCGCGAGACCTTCACCGTCCGCAAGATCTCGGGCGGGATCGGGGTCGAGAGGATCTTCCCGCTGCACTCGCCCAACGTGGACAAGATCGAGCTCATGCGCCGGGGCAAGGTGCGCCGCGCGAAGCTCTACTATCTGCGGAACCTGCGCGGCAAGGCGGCGCGCATCGAAGAGCGCCGGGACGACAACCGGGCGTAGGAGCTGGCAGCGCTCTCCCGGCGTGTTTCCGCGGGGAGACGGCAGGAAAGGAGTCGCGGTGACCAGGGCGGCGAAACCGGCGGCCCGGGCGGCCCGGGCAACCCCGGCGGCTCCGGAGTCCCCGGTCCTCCAGGAGTTGTTTGCCGAGGCGTATCGCCTCCGTCTGCTCCGAGGCTTCGAGGAGATGTTGGCGCGGTGCGGCTACGCCCGGATCGCCGGAGTGGACGAGGTGGGCCGTGGCTCGCTCGCCGGCCCTGTGGTCGCGGCCGCCGTGGTGGTCGATCCCCGGTGCCTGGTGCCCGGGGTGGACGACAGCAAGAACGTGGCCGCGCCGGACCGGGAGCGGATCGCCAAGGCGATCCGCGAGAGCTGTTTCGCCGTGGCCGTCGCCCAGATCCCTCCGGACGTCATCGACCGCGTGAACATCCTTGAAGCCACGCGCCAGGCCATGGGCCAGGCGCTCCGCTCGCTCCGCCCCGAGCCGGACTGCGCGGTGGTGGACGCCGTCGCGCTCCGGGGCTTCCGGTTCCCCTGTGTCCCCGTCGTCCGCGGCGACACCCTGAGCTACGCCGTAGCCTGCGCCTCGATCGTGGCCAAGGTGGAGCGCGACCGGATGATGACCGAGCTCCACGACCGCTATCCGCAGTACGGCTTCGCCTCGCACAAGGGCTACTCGGTCCCCGAGCACATGGAAGCGCTCGCGGCCTACGGCCCGAGCCCCGTCCACCGCCTGACCTTTAGGCAGGTCCTCCCTCGCAGGTCCGAGGCGCGCTGCTGATGGCCGTCTCCCGCGAGCAGGTCGTCCAGACCGCCGAGAAGTACGTCTCCCGCGGCAAGATCGAGCCGGCGATCCGGGAGTACCGGAAGCTCCTCGCCGAGAATCCGAACGACATCAACACGCTGAACCGGGTGGGCGACCTCTACGCCCGCATCCAGCGCATCGACGAGGCCGTCGATTTCTTCACGCAGATCGCCGAGCAGTATTCGACGGAGGGTTTCTTCGTCAAGGCGATCGCGATCTACAAGAAGATCATCAAGCTGGATCCGACGCGGCTCGAGGTCTACGAGAAGCTCGCCGAGCTCTACCACCGCCAGGGGCTGGTCACCGAGGCGCGCACCCAGTACCAGGTGCTGGCCGACTACTACACCAAGCACGAGAACGCGGCCTCGGCGATCGCCATCTACCAGAAGATGGTCGACCTGGAGCCGGAAAACCCCAGCTACCACGTCAAGCTCGCGGAGATCTACCAGCAGCAGCAGCTCCTCGAAAAGGCGATCGGGGAGTACCGGACGATCGCCGAGATGATGATCGCCCACGGCCGCTCGCAGGAGGCGCTGCAGGTCTACGAGCGGGCGCTTCTGCTCGACAGCAGCAACGTCCCGTTCATCACGGACGCGATCCTGAAGCTCCGCTCTTCGGGCAACACCGTGGCCGCGGGCCGCCTCCTGGCGCTCGCGACGGAGCGCAACCCGCAGCTCTCGCGCGTGGCCCGCCTGACCGGCGTCGAGGACGAGCCGAAGCCCAAGCCCCCCGAGCCCGAGCCTCTCCCCCCGCCGCGGGCCGTGGCGCCTCCCCCGGAGCC
>DATEIO010000214.1:0-2576 GCA_035278895.1 Thermoanaerobaculia bacterium
CTACCGCATGCCCTATAACGAGCCCATGGCCCTCTGAACCCGAGGCTCCCCCCTGGGCTCCCGCCGCCGGCCAACCGGTGGCGGCGGGAGCCTCTTTTTCCCCGCCGTTCCCCTCTTTTCCCCGATCCGTCATATGCTTCCGTGTTGCCGTCCCTTTGCGAGGACGGAGAGACGAGGAGGCGACGAGGAATGAAGAAGGCGGATCAGGCTCCCTTGAACTGGTACACGGGGGGAGCTCCCGATACGAATGTCGACGAGACGGAGGAGTGGCTCACCGCGTTTGAGCAGGTGGTCGAGTACGAGGGGCACGAGCGGGCGCAGTTCCTCTTGAAGAAGCTGCTCGAGAAGGGGTATGAAAAGAACGTCACCCTCCCCTTCACCGGCAATACGCCGTACATCAACACGATCCCCAAGGCCCAGCAGCCCGCCTACGGGGGGGACCGGGAGATCGAGCGCCGCATCAAGAGCATCGTGCGCTGGAACGCCATGGCCATGGTGGTGCGGGCCAACAAGAAGTACGCGGGGCTGGGCGGCCACATCTCCACCTTCGCCTCGTCGGCCACCCTCTACCAGGTCGGCCTCCACCACTTCTTCAAGGGGCGCGGAGAGAGCGGCTTCGACGGCGACATGCTCTACATCCAGGGGCACGGCTCACCGGGCATCTACGCCTACGCCTTTTTGGAGGGGCGGATCACCATCGAGCAGATGGAAGCCTTCCGCCGCGAGGTGGAGAAGGGGCACGGCCTCTCGTCCTATCCCCACCCGTGGCTGATGCCGGACTTCTGGGAGTTCCCCACGGTCTCAATGGGTCTGGCCCCCATCTCGGCGATCTACCAGGCCAAGTTCAACCGGTATCTCCGGGACCGCGGCCTTCGCGATCCCCAGAACCGGAAGATCTGGGCCTTCCTGGGCGACGGCGAGACGGACGAGCCCGAGACGCTGGGCGCCATCACCCTGGCCGCCCGCGAGCGGCTCGACAACCTGGTCTTCGTCATCAACTGCAACCTCCAGCGGCTGGACGGCCCGGTGCGCGGCAACGGCAAGATCATCCAGGAACTGGAGACCACCTTCCGCGGCGCCGGCTGGAACGTGATCAAGGTGATCTGGGGCGGCGACTGGGACCCGCTGATCGAAGCGGACAACACCGGGCTGCTCATCCAGCGCATGACCGAGACGCTGGACGGCGAGTACCAGAAGTACGTGGTGGAACCCGGCTCCTACATCCGCCAGCACTTCTTCGGCAAGCACCCGGAGCTCCTGGATCTGGTCAAGAACTATTCGGACGAGCAGCTCCACGCCCTGCGCCGCGGCGGGCACGACCCCGAGAAGGTCTACGCGGCGTTCAAGGCCGCGGTGGAGCACACGGGCTCGCCCACGGTGATCCTGGCGAAGACGGTCAAGGGCTACGGCATGGGCGAAGCGGGGGAGGGGAGGAACGTCTCCCACCAGCAGAAGAAGCTCAACGAGGAGGAGCTGCGCTTCTTCCGCGACCGCTTCGAGATCCCCATTTCCGATAAGGATCTGGCCGACGCCTGCTTCTACCGGCCGGCTGAGAACAGCCCGGAGATCCAGTATCTGAAGGACCGGCGTGCCTCCCTGGGCGGCCCCGTGCCCTTGCGGCGGGTGAAGACGGAGCCTCTCCAGACGCCGATGACGGGGCTCTGGGACACCTTTTTCCAGCCGGTCAACCGCGAGGTCTCGACGACGATGGTGTTCGTCCAGATGCTCACCCAGCTCCTCAAAGACAAGGAGATCGGCAAGAAGATCGTGCCCATCGTGCCGGACGAGGCCCGCACCTTCGGCATGGAGTCGCTCTTCCGCCAGTTCGGCATCTACTCCCACGTGGGGCAGCTCTACGAGCCGGTGGACAAGGGGATGCTCCTCTACTACCGCGAGTCCACGGACGGCCAGATCCTGGAGGAGGGCATCACCGAGGCGGGCTCCATGGCGTCGCTCATCGCCGCCGGCACCTCCTACGCCACCCACGGGATCGACATGCTCCCGTTCTTCATCTTCTACTCGATGTTTGGCTTCCAGCGGATCGGCGACCTGATCTGGGCGGCAGCCGACCAGCGGACTCGCGGCTTCCTCCTGGGCGCCACCTCGGGCCGCACGACGCTGAACGGCGAGGGGCTCCAGCACGAGGACGGCCACAGCCACGTGCTCGCGAGCGTGGTGCCGAACCTCCTGGCCTATGATCCGGCGTACCACTACGAGATCGCGGTGATCATCCGCGACGGCTTGAAGAGGATGTACACGGACCGGGAGGACATCTTCTACTACATCACCCTCTACAACGAGAACTACCCGATGCCGGCGATGCCCGAGGGGGTGGAGGAGGGGATTCTCCGCGGCCTCTACAAGGTCAAGCCGGCGTCCGAGGAGGAGGGGAACCGTCCGCGGGTCCACCTCTTCGGCAGCGGCACGATTCTCCGCGAGGCCGAGCGGGCGCAGCAGATCCTGGCCGAGCGCTACGGCGTGGCGGCGGACCTCTGGAGCGCCACCTCCTACAAGGAGCTCCGGCGCGACGCCCTGGAGGCCGACCGCTGGAACCTGCTCCATCCGGACCAGGAGCC
>DATEIO010000215.1:0-4037 GCA_035278895.1 Thermoanaerobaculia bacterium
ATCGTCGAGTTGATCGGGTGTCAGAGGCTTGACCAAAGCATCCGCTGATGGATCGTGTGGGATGTCAACCAGGAATGTAACACCGTCCTCCGGCTGGGAAAAAGCGATATGAAGATCGATCACCCCGGAGCGGACGTCTGCAAACCGCTCCTGAGAGAGGGAAACATAAAGCCATTCTTCGGAATGCTCCGATCCACGAACGGCAACGGCCAGGTAAATAGCCCCGGTTGGCGTCCGGCACGAGACGAGGACGGGAGCATCGTAGAAGTCGTAGACTTCCAAAAGCTCGAGTTGTCCAAAAAGACGAAGGTTCGGGTGAAATATCACGATTAACTCCTGCTCATCACGGCAAAGTCTGTCCACGGCTCTACACCCAAGGGGACCCACCATGTGTGGTGCGACGGCTGGGCTTGTGACGGTGTCGAAGCCATGACGCCGTGATCTTCGTTCAGGGTGCCTCGGGCGACCGGCCTGCCCCGCATCTTGGGCACCCTCTTCATGATGGTGTCGACATCGGCCAGGTCGCGATAAACAGACAGCCCGCACACCTCGCACTCAGGAGCGGAAAAGTGTTTATCAGGGAACAATTCTCTGTGAGAGCGGAAATCCCCCGGGCCTGGAGCTGACGCATAAATCAAAACTCTGTACACTTCTCCTGAAGCCGGAAATGCTTCGGCACCAGGACAGCCGTTCGGAAAGAAGCTGGGCCACTCCATAAGAGTAGCGATTATAGAAGGGGCACCTTCAAAACGCGAGGACAAAGTACTCTCTCCCAGTGTGAACCACTGAAGGAACGGTGCCTACGCGATGCAGAAAGTTGCCCGAACCGGCGATAATCCCCCTCCGTGATCCTCCTCCCCGGCCTCTATCTGGCCTTTCTCGCGATCCTCCTCGGCTGGGCGCTCCGCCGTTTCTGGGACCCGGTTCCCTGGCGGGTCTGGGCGGTGTTCGGGCTCGTCCTGGCTCTCCTTCTGGGACCTGCGCTGTTCGGAGGGAAGGTTCTCCTACCTCTCGACATCCTTCCGGGGCTGGCCCTGTCCGAAACCGAGGTCCGGGGCAATCCTCTCCAACTCGATCTCGTCACGCAGATTGTGCCGGCCATGGCCCAGGTGCGGCGAGAGGTGGGAGCCGGGGAGTGGCCGTTCTGGAATCCTCTCGCCGGGGCGGGGATGCCTCTCCTGGCTGATCCTCAAGCCCAGGTGCTTCAGCCACTGGTCCTTCTGGCCCTCCCTCTGCCGCTCCCCCAGGCGGTGGGGGTGATCGCGGGGCTCAAGCTGCTGTTGGCTCTGGTCTCCTCCTTCCTGCTGCTCAGGAGACAGGGGATTCCGGAGATCGCCGCGGGTTTCGGTAGCGTGTGCTACGGGATGGGGGGCTTCCTCGTTCTCTGGCTGGGGTGGCCGATCTCGAACGTGGCGGCTCTGCTGCCGCTCGTGCTCTACGCGATCGTGAAGACGGACGAGCGAGGGGCCCGGCGGGACTTCCTGCTGCTGGGGATCGCTGCGTTCTCGGTCCTCACCGCGGGGCACCCGGAGACGATCCTCTACGGGGTGATCGTCTCCACCCTCTTCGCCGGGGCGCGGCTTCTCGCGCGGCGGGAGGGCCGGGGGAAGCTCCTCGCCCGCTGGGCCGTGACGGGCGCGATCGCGTTCGGGCTCGCGGCGCCGGCTCTCGTCCCCTTGATCCGCTACCTTCCCCAGACCCACCGGGAGGAGATGGTGGTGCGGCGGAATGAGCGGGTGCTCCGCGATCCCGTTTTTGCGGGATGGGAGAGCGCGGGGGCGGGCAAGCGGCTGACCGCCGTGATCGCGCCCGCCGCCTTCGGCGACCACCGCGTCTACTGGGGAGAGATGAACGTCAATGAGGACGCGTCGGGCTTCGTGGGGACAGCCGCGCTCCTGGCTGCCCTGGTGGCGTTCGTGCCCGGCGCGCGGCGGTTTCCGCAGGAGCGGCTGTTCCTGGCGCTCGCCGCGGTGAGCCTGCTCGTCATCGCCCGGCCGCCCGGCCTCCCCCGGCTGCTCACCATGCTTCCGCTTCTCGACCGGTCGCCCACGTTCCACCATCGGACTACCCTGATCCTGGCGTTTTCGCTCGCCTACCTGGCCGCTTGTACCGTGGGACGCTGGCGGGAGGGCGAGCTGCGGCGGGTGGCCGTCACAGTCTGCGCGGTTCTCCTAGGGGCCCTCCTCTTCTGGGGATACCACGCGTGGCCGCCGCCGGAAAACGCCGCCCCGCCTACAGCCGCCTGGGGAATCCAACTCGGGATTCTTCTCCTTTTAACCCTGTCTCTCTTGTTTTTCCGGCGCGTCCTTGCAGTCCCTGCGGTCCTTGCAGTCCTCGAGCTGTTCTTCTTTTTCGGCCAGGCCAACCCCGCCCTCCCTCGGGAAAACTTCTACCCGGAGACCCCGGCCGTGGCCTTCCTCCGAGAGAGCCTGGGGGACGCCCGCTTCGTGGGGATCGGTAACAGGCTGCGGCCGAACGCCTCGGTGCTCTACGGCTTCGGGGACGTCCGGATCTCGAATCCCCTCAAGCCCTACCTCTATACGCGGATGCTCGCGCCGGTCAGCAACTCGGTGCGCGACATCAACGACCTGCTCATGCGGCCGGAGCACCCGCTCTACCAGCTCCTGGGGGCGCGCTACGTGGTGACGCCGCCCAAGACCCGGCCCCGCCGGGGGGAGCGGCAGTTCCTCCGGCCAGTGCTGCGGGATCGCTCCACCTGGATCTTCGAGCGGACGCGGGTCCTCCCCCCCCTCTTCCTTCCCGCCACGGCCGAGACGCCCGGAGGGCGGGACTGGATCGCCTGGGTGGGAGAGAATCCGGATTTCGCGGCCCGCGCTCTCGTCCAGCCGGGGCCGGGGTGGCCGGACCGGTGGGCGGCCGCGGACCCGGAGGGCTCCGGCCTCGATCTCCTCTCCCTGCGCCCCGCCCACCTCTCGGCGCAGGCTCACCTCCTGGAGGACCGTCTCCTCGCCACGAGCGTGTACCAGGATGGCGGCTGGCGCCTGCTGGTGGACGGCCGGCCTGCCGGGAGCACGCTCGCCAACGGTCCCTTCGTCGCCGCTTGGCTGCCCGCGGGGGTGCACCGGGTGGACTTCCTCTATCGCCCCCCCGGGTTCTTTCTGGGGATCGGGCTCGCCGCCCTGGCGCTCGCGGGCGCGGTGGCGGGGCTGGTAACTCCCTCGCCTCGCAATGCCTCCTCGGACTCCACGAGGAGATTCCAGAGGGCGTCGACGTGCTCGCGGGTCGTGCGAAGGTTGCCGATCGCGACCCGCAGGGTATAGCGGCCTTTGAGGCTCGTGTGCGAGAGGAAGAACGGCCCGGCCGCGTTCACCTTGGCGAGCAGGCGCTCGTTCAGATCCTGGTCTCCTAGGGCCCGGAAGCAGACGGCGGAAAACGGCACCGGCGCGGCCAGCTCGAAGCGGGGGTGGGCCTCGATCTTCGCCGCGAGCTCTTTCGCCATGGCGCAGTGCTCGCGGATGCGCTCGCGGAGCCCCTCGACCCCGAAGGCACGGATCACGAACCAGAGCTTCAAGGAGCGGAACCGGCGGCCGAGCTGCACGCCCAGGTCCATCAGGTTCGTCACCCCGGATTCGTCCGTCCGCAGGTACTCGGGGACGAGCGAGAAGGCGGCTTTCAAAAGGGCCGGGTCGCGCACGTAGAGGACTGAGCAGTCGACCGGCGTGAACAGCCACTTGTGGGGGTTGACCACGATCGAGTCCACCCGCTCGATCCCCTTCATCAGCGCCCGGTATTCGGGGCAGATGGCGGCCGAGCCGGCGTAGGCGGCGTCGGCGTGGAGCCAGATCTCCTCGCGCGCGCAAAGGTCGGCGATCGGGGCGATGGGGTCGACGCTCGTGGTCGAGGTGGTCCCGAGGGTGGCGACCACGGCCATGGGAAGGCGGCCTTCGAGGCGGTCTTTCGTGATCGCCGCTTCGAGGGCCGGGAGCGACATCCGGAATTCGTCGTCGCTCGCGATCCGGCGGACGTTGTCCGATCCGACCCCCAGGACGATGGCGGCCTTGTCGATCGAGGAGTGC
>DATEIO010000216.1:0-5624 GCA_035278895.1 Thermoanaerobaculia bacterium
TTCGGCGTTGATCAGGAAGGCGGCGGCGGAGCCGTACTCGTCCACCTGCACGGAGTGGTCGATGACGAGCTCGACCGGCTGGAGGGGGTTGATCCGCTTCGGGTCGCCGCCCATGGCCACCATGGCGTCGCGCATGGCGGCCAGGTCCACCACGGCGGGCACGCCGGTGAAGTCCTGGAGGAGGACGCGGGCGGGCATGAAGGCGATCTCGCGGGAGGGGACCGCCTTGGGGTCCCAGTTGGCCAGCGCCTCGATCTCGGCGGCCGTGACGACCTCTCCGTCCTCGCGGCGCAGGAGGTTTTCGAGCAGGATGCGCAGGGCATACGGGAGCCGCGCGAGGCTCCACCCTCGCTTCTCCAGGGCGTCGAGCCGGGCGATGTGGACCGTGCGGCCGCCCACTTCGAGGGTGGAGCGGCTTCCGAAGCTATTGTTCATGGATGTCTCCTCGATCTTTCAGGGGGTGGCACCGGCGGGGGTGGCCCGGGCGGTCCTCCCAAAGATATCAGGATCGCCCTCCCTTCTCCCAGGGGTGGCCCGGCCGGGGTAAGATGAGCCCATGGCGGTGAGCGACTCCGAGTTGACGACCCCTCTGCTGCTGATGGCCATGCCCCAGGTCCTCGACCCGTTCTTCCACAAGAGCGTGGTTCTCCTCCTCCACCACGAGGCCGAAGGGAGCTTCGGCTTCATCGTCAACCGTCCCACAGGGATCAAGATCAGCGAGATCCTGAAAGGGATGGAGGTGGGCTGGCACGGCTCGGCGGAGGAGGTGGCGTTCTTCGGCGGTCCGGTCCAGCCGCAGCTCGGGACGGTCCTCTTCACCCCGGAAGCTCCTCTGACCAATGGGGGGGAGGACGAGGACGACGAGACCGCGAGCGAGGTGATCCCCGGGGTCGCGCTCACCCAGCACATCGGAGACCTCTCCCGCCTGGCCGAGGCCCCTCCGGACCACTTCCGTCTGTTTCTGGGCTACGCCGGCTGGGGCGAAGGGCAGCTCATCGAGGAGATCCTCCGGAACGACTGGCTGACCGCGCCCGTGTCCTCCGAGCTGATCTTCGCTCCGGACCCGGAGAAGGTCTGGGACGAGGCCCTGCGTTCGGTGGGCGTCGACCCGGCGATCCTCCCCTCGTGGACGCCGCAGGCTGGGGGCGGGGAGACTACGAACTGAAGACCGAGCACCACCGCTCGGCCGGCGGCCTGGTCGTCCACGACGACCGCATCCTCCTCATCTCGACCCAGGAGGGGCGCCGCTGGCAGCTTCCCAAGGGGCACATCGAGGAGGGGGAGACCGCCGAGGAGGCCGCGGTGCGCGAGGTGTGCGAGGAGACCGGGGTGACGAGCCGTATCGTGGCCCCCCTCTCGGAGATCGAGTACTGGTTCGTGGAGAAGGGACGGCGCCGCGTCCACAAGCGGGTCGACTACTTCCTGCTCGCCTACGTGAGCGGCGACGCCGCCAACTTCGACGCCCGCGAGGTCTCGGGCACGGGCTGGTTCACCTGGGACGAAGGGATCTCCCGGCTCTCCTTCGAGAACGAGCGCCGGGTGGTCAAGAAGGCGCGGGAGCTCTCCGAGCTGCCGGCCCAGACGGAGTAAGATCCGCCCATGTTCCGCGCTCTGCTCCAGATCGTGCTGAACGGCGTGGCCGTCTTCCTCGCCGCCTATTTCGTGCCGGGGATCGTCTACACCGGCGACCTTCTCTCCCTGCTCCTCGCGGGGCTGGTGATCGGTCTGATCAACCTGATCGTCAAGCCGATCGTCTCATTCTTCGCCTTCCCCGTGATCGTCCTCACCCTGGGCCTCTTCTACCTGGTGATCAACGGGCTGATGCTCTGGCTCGCCGCGTACTTCCTGGCGGACCTCCGGGTCGACGGCTGCCTGCCGGCGATCCTCGGGGGCCTGGTGATCGCAGTCTTCAACTGGGTCGTGCGGGCCTTCACGCCGGAGTCGAAATGATCACCCCGGCCCAGGCGCGGCGGGAGTCGGGCAAGGCGAAGAAGGCCCGGACCGCCGAGATCTTCGCCCGGCTGAAGCCCGAATACCCGGGCGCCCGCGTGGCCCTGGATTTCCGCTCGCCCCTGGAGCTCCTGGTCGCGACCATCCTCGCCGCCCAGTGCACGGACGAGCGGGTGAACCAGGTGACCCCGGCGCTCTTCGCGCGCTACCCCGCGGCGAAAGACTACGCCGGGGCGGATCTCGCGGAGCTCGAGGTCCTGGTCAAGACGACGGGCTTCTTCCGCAACAAGGCCAAGGCCGTGAAGAACCTCGGCACGGCCCTGATGGCCTCTCACCAGGGCGAGGTGCCACGGACCATGGAGGAGCTCACGGCGCTCCCCGGGGTGGGCCGGAAGACGGCCAACGTGATCCTGGGCAACGCCTTCGGGCTGAACGAGGGGATCGTGGTCGACACCCACGTCCAGCGCCTCTCCCGGCGGCTGGGGCTCACGGAGGAGACCGATCCCGAAAAGATCGAGCGGGACCTCCTGCCGCTCGTCCCCCGGGAGGAGTGGACCGTCTTCGCGAACGTCCTGATCTTCCACGGCCGGACGATCTGCAAGGCGAGAAAGCCCCTGTGCGGGAGCTGTCCGGTGGCGGAGCTGTGCCCTTCCGCCGAGATTTGAAGAGGAAAGACATGGAGACGAAAAAGATCGCGGTCGTGACCGGCGCCTCGGCCGGCATCGGGGCGGCGGCGGCCCGGGCGCTCGCCGGGGCCGGGTTCCGCCTCGTGCTGGGCGCGCGCCGGGTGGACCGTCTGCGCGAGGTAGCGGAGCCCCTGGGTGCCACGGCCCTCTCCCTGGACGTGACGAGCGCCGAGAGCGTCGACGCCTTCGCCGCCCAGGTGCCCGAGGCCCACCTCCTAGTCAACAACGCCGGCATGGCCCACGGGCTCGACCGGATCGCGGACGCGACCGATGCGGACTGGACGGCGATGTGGGAGACGAACGTCCTGGGCGTCCTGCGGATGACCCGGGCCTTCCTCCCGAAGCTGGAGGCGTCGGGCGACGGCCACATCATCAACCTGGGCTCGGTCGCCGGGTTCGAAACCTACGTCGGGGGCGCCGGCTACACCGGCACCAAGCACGCCCTGCGCGCCATGACCCGCACCCTGCGCCTGGAGCTCCTCGGCAAACCCGTGCGGATCACCGAGATCGACCCCGGGCTTGTCGAGACCGAGTTTTCGATGGTGCGCTTCCGGGGGGATGCCGAGCGCGCCCAGGCGGTCTACCGCGGCCTCGATCCCCTGGTCGCGGAAGATATCGCCGACTGCGTCGTGTGGGCGGCCACCCGCCCTTCCCACGTCAACATCGACGAGATCGTCGTGCGCCCCCGGGACCAGGCGACCGCCTCCCTGGTGCACCGCAGGCAGCCTTGAGATCGCGAATCGCCCTCCTCCTGCTCGCGGCCCTGCCGCTTCTCGCGGGCTGCGCGAAGAAGCCGGAGACCCCGCCCGAGATCTATGCGGCCTACTGCGCCCGCTGCCACGGCGACCGCGGGGAGGGCAAGGGGGACGCGCGCTCGCTCAAGCTCTACCCGCACCTGAACCTCCTGGTCTCCCCCATGGTGCTCAAGGGGGACCGGGCGCTCGTGCGCGACCGCATCGCCAAGGGGTACGGGCCCATGCCGGGCTTCTCCCGCAGGCTCTCTCCCCAGGAGCTCGAGAGCCTCGTCGACCTCACTCTCGCCCTTCCCGAGAAGAAAACGGGGGACTGACATGGATCCGCAACGCCTGAAGGACGCCTACCAGAGACTCCAGGGCCTGGACGAAAGGCTCACCCACAAGGTCCGCCCGCGCTCGGCCGGCTCGCTCTCCCGGCCCACCCAGGAGCAGATGGAGCAGAGCCTGCGCGACCTCGCCACCTACACGGTCGAGCTCAAGGAGATCGTCCAGGAGCTGTTCCTGTCGATCGCGGGCAAGCCCAAGACGAACGAGCCCGGCTAGTTTCCCCCGGAGGCGACGGCCTGCGCGTCCCAAGAGGACGGCGGATTATGACTTGACAGGTCAGATTCGCCTGTCTAGGATTCCTCTCATGCGCGCCATCGGAATCGCAGAGCTCAAGGCATCCCTTTCGGAAACCCTCGCGCGGGTCAAGGCGGGGGAAGAGATCGTCGTCACCGAGCACAGCCGTCCCATCGTCAAGATCCTGCCACTCTGGGCCTCCACCCCGGCCGCGGCCACGGACGACCTCGTGCGCTCCGGCCTCCTCCGCGTGCCCGAGCGGAAGCTGGACGAGACCTTCTGGACCCTCCCCCGCCCCGTGGACTCCCGGGCGGCCGCGCGGTCGGCCCTGATTGCCGAGCGCCTGGAGGCTGCGTTCTGAGGTTCTGGGACGGCTCCGCCCTCCTCTCTCTCGCTCTCCGCGGGCCCGCGACCGAACGGGTCGAGCCGCTCCTGAGGCGCGACCCGGAGGTGGTGCTCTGGTGGGGCACGGCCCCGGAGTGCGCGAGCGCGCTCATCCATCTGGGCCGGCAGGGGGATTTGACGTCGCTCGACGTGATGAAGGCGCAGGCGATCGTCGAGCACCTGCGGGCCCGCTCGTTCGAGGTCCAGCCCACGGAGGAGGTGCGGGCCCGGGCGGGGCGCATCCTCTCCGTCCACCCCCTGCGCACGGCCGCCGCCTTCCAGCTCGCCGCCGCCCTGGTGTGGTGCCGGGAGCGTACCCAGAGCGTGGGCTTCGTCTCGCTCGACGAGTCCCTGCGGCTGGCTGCGGTGCTCGAAGGGTTCCGGGTGATGCCCTACGCGGACGAAGTCCACGAGCCGGGGCCCTGACCCTCTCCGGCATGGCCGTTGCAGCTTTCACGGGCCGAGGAGGGAAACGTCTATGCACGCCAAAGCACGGCTCTTCGGACATCCGATCCACCAGATGTTGATCGTCTTTCCCCTGGGGCTCCTGGGCACGTCCCTGTTCTTCGACATCGCCCACCTGGTGAACGACAACCCGCAGTGGGGCATGATCTCCTACTGGATGATCGTAGCCGGCATCATTTCCGGCCTCGTCGCCGCCCCCTTCGGGCTGATCGACTGGCTGGCGATCCCCGGGGGCACCCGGGCGAAGCGGATCGGCCTGCTCCACGGCGGCGGGAACGTGGTCGTCCTCCTGCTCTTCATCGTCTCCTGCCTCCTGCGGCGGGACGCCCCGGGCAACCCGGAGACGATGGCGATCGTCCTCTCGGGACTCGCGGTGCTCCTCGCCCTGGTCACCGGCTGGCTGGGCGGCGAGCTGGTAGACCGCCTGGGGATCGGCGTGGACGAGGGCGCGAACGCGAACGCTCCGAGCTCGCTTTCGACCGAGGCCACGGCTCCCCACGCCGTAGGCCGCCGGTAAGCGAGCCGTTCTTTCGCAGCATCCTCTTCCCGGCTGCAAGAGAACCTCGTTCTCCGCTATAGTCATGGCCTGTAATGGCCATGAAGGAAAAAAGCTCTCCTCGCAAGACGGTTTTGTTCGATCCGCCTCTGCCAAGCCCGGACCCGCGCGGTTTCGAGGACTTGGCGGACTGGCTCACGAAATCTTCTCCGGACGAGGTGGAAGCCCTGGCCGCGGCCCGCGGCCTGGCGCCTTTCCAGCCGCTCCTCGGGAGCCTCGCCGGCCGCTCGGCCCGGGGTTTCCTGGTGCGGGCGGCGGCCCTGGAGG
>DATEIO010000217.1:0-3697 GCA_035278895.1 Thermoanaerobaculia bacterium
AGCAGCTCGACCTGATCGAGGACGGCCAGGTCGAGTGGAAGCGGGCCGTGGCCGACTTCGACCAGAAGTTCTCGAAGGACCTGGAGACGGCCGGCGAGCAGATGCCGAACGTCAAGCGCGAGGGCGTGCCGCTCGACGAGAGCTGCCCCGACTGCGGCTCGCAGCTGCGCATGCGCTTCGGCCGCTTCGGGCCGTTCATCGCCTGCAGCAACTATCCGGACTGCAAGTACACCCGGAACTTCGAGGAGCCAGCGGCGGCGGCCACCGCCAACGGCGACGGCACGGGCGCCGCGGCCGAGGAGGAGATCCCGCCCTGCGAGAACTGCGGCCGCCCCATGGCCTTGAAGCGCAGCCGCTTCGGCACCTTCTACGGCTGCACCGGCTATCCGGAGTGCAAGAACATCCGGAAGACCGGCCCCGTGGCCGCTCCGCCCAAGCCTACGGGAGTCCCCTGCCCCGAGTGCGGCAAGGGCGAGATCGAGGAGAAGCGCTCCCGCCGCGGCAAGACCTTCTGGTCCTGCAACCGCTACCCGGACTGCAAGTTCTCCCTCTGGAAGAAGCCGGTCAACCGCCCCTGCCCGGAGTGCGGAGCCGCCTTCCTGATGGAGAAGGTCACCAAGAAGGCGGGCGTGCAGTACGTGTGCAACACCGAAGGGTGCAAGCACGTGGAAGACGCGGCCGAAGTGGAAGCCGCGGTGGTGTGAGGGCCCCCCGCCCTCCCGACGAACACGGACTGGCACGGACCACCACGGACGCCCGCCTCGGGAGTCCGTGGTTTGTCCGTGAAAGTCCGTGCCCGTCCGGCTCGCGCGCCTTCGGTGGATAATCCCCCATGCCCAAGCGCGTGCTCTTCCTTCTCTCTCTCGCCCTCTTCGTCGCCTGCTTCGAGCCGCCCGTCCAGGAAGGCCTGCGCCTCCGGTTCCTTCCGAACGGCGCCTTCGTGGCGACCCGCACGATCGAGATCACCGATCCGCAGGAAGGGAACCCGGCCTTGGCCCGGCGGCTCGCCGCCACCCGGCAGGAGGTCTTGGACGGCACCGACGCCTGGGGTCCCCGCTTCGCCTCCCTGGAGCCGGGCGCCGAGCGCTCCTCCTGGGAAAAGCGGCTGGGCGAGCTCCACAAGGCCACCCGTTCCGCCGTGGGGACCGAGCCCGAGAGCCTCGCCCGGTTCTTCTCCGACACGTCCCTCGCCGTCACCTACACGGTCCGCCCGGAGGACGGCACGGCCGAGCTGACGATCGCGCCCGGCGCTTCCGCGCGAGCCACCCGGGCGCAGCGCAAGGAGATGGAGCGCACCCTGGGAGACTGGTCCGGCCACGTGAAGGAATACCTCGCGGCGAGCCGGAAGCTCTACGAATACCTCAACGACCATCCGGACCGCGCGGAAGCGTGCTTCAGCTCCCTGTTCAAGGAGCTGCTGTCCGAAGGGGAGCCGGAAACGCTGACGCCGGAGGAGCAGGGTCTCGTGGAGCCTCTGAACGAGGCCATGGAGAACGTGCTGGCCGTCCTTCTGGTCCCCCGGGGAGAGGACCACTCTCCCGACGAGATCTCCCGGCTCGTCTACGACCCCTTCCCCGCCCGGCTCACCGTGACCCTCCCCGGCCCTCCCCTGGAAGTCGAGGGGTTCGAGCGCAAAGAGGGCGGCGAGCTCGCCGTCCGGGGCGTCAGCCTCTGGGACGCCCTGCAGTCCCTCGAAGGACGGTGGATCTCCCCCGATCCCGTCCTCGTCTACGTCAAGAGCCGCGGCCAGGAAGACAGCTTCGACCTGGAATCCTTCCTGGCCCAGCCCCGCCGCGCCGAGCCCGCCCCGACTGCCAAGGAGGTGCGCCAGGCGCTGGAAATCCAGCTCACGCCGGAGCCGTTCTATCGCCTCACGTGGGCTATCCAGCCCGACGACGAGACCCCGTTCGAATGGGAGGAGAAGGAGACGAAATGACGAGGTCCTGGATCTACCTGATCATCGCCGGATTGCTGGAGATGGGCTGGGCCGTCACCCTCAAAAAGACGGAAGGGTTCACCAGGCTCGGGCCCAGCCTCCTGACCCTGGGCCTCATGGGCGTGAGCTTCTACCTGCTCTCCGTGGCCATGCGCGACCTGCCCACGGGCACGAGCTACGCCGTCTGGGTGGGGATCGGCGCCGCCGGCACCGCTCTGATCGGCATCCTCTTCTTAGGCGAGCCCCGGAGCGCCCTGCGGCTCGCCTCGGTCGGGCTCATCGTGCTGGGAGTGATCGGCCTGCGGCTGGCGGAATAGAGGGCGGCCCGGCAGCAGCAAATGCCGCGTAGGATAAGACCATGAAGACTCTGACCCTCCCCGTGCTCACCCTGCTGACCGCCCTGGCCGTCCCGGCCGCCGCCGCGCCCCCTCCGGACTATAGGGTCTGGGGAGAATTGCTCAGGAAGTACTACGACCCTGCCCGGGGGATGAGCTACAAGGGTCTCAAAGAGCAGGACAAGCCGACCCTGGACGCTCTGCGCGAGCGAATGGCCACGGTCGACTTGAACTTCCTCACCAAGGAAGACCGCCTCGCCTACTGGATCAACCTTTACAACATCTCCGTCGTGGGGATCGTGGTCGACAACTACCCCATCGAGTCGATCAAGGACCTCTCGACCGATCCCCTGATCCGCCTGAACATCTTCAAGAAGCCGCTGGTGAAGACCAGGCAGGGCATACTCTCGCTCAATGACATTGAGAACGACAAGATTCGGGACGGGTTCAAGGACGCCCGCATCCACTTCGCCATCAACTGTGCCGCCGAGAGCTGCCCGCCGATCCGGACCGAGCCCTACGTGGGCTCGAAGATCAACCAGCAGCTCGACGACCAGACCACCCGCTTCCTGAACAGCCCCAAGGGGGTGCGGCTCGAAAAGAAGGGTGCGGTTCTCACCTTGCACGTCACCAAGGTGATGGACTGGTTCGAGGAGGACTTCAATCGATGGGCCGGCGGCCAGCTCACCTTCCTGGATCGTTATCTGATCGGCGAGAACCTCAAGCAGTTCAAGGCCGCGGGCAGTCAGGTGAAGATCGAGTTCGACGACTACAGTTGGAAGCTCAACGACACGTCGAAGTAGGGTTACCCCCCTATAATCCCCGCATGCGCACCCCCATCCACGTCATCGGCGGCGGTCTAGCCGGCTCGGAGTGCGCCTGGCAGCTCGCGGGGCGCGGAGTAGACGTCATCCTCCACGAGATGCGGCCGGTCAGGGGGACTCCCGCGCACAAGAGCGGCGACCTGGCCGAGCTGGTGTGCTCGAACTCGCTGCGCAGCGACGACCCCTTCCACGCCGCGGGGCTCTTGAAGCGGGAGATGGAGGCGTTCGGGTCCCTGATCATCGGCATGGCCCGCAAAGCGTCCGTGCCCGCGGGGAGCGCTCTGGCGCTCGACCGCGACCGGTTCGCGGCGCTCGTCACCCAGGCGATCGCGTCTCATCCTCGCATCGAGCTTCGCCGCGAAGAGGTCACGGCCCTTCCGGACGGCGAGGTCGTCCTCGCGACCGGACCGCTCACGTCCGAGGCCATGTCGGCCCGGCTTCAGGAGCTTCTGGGGAGCGAATACCTCTACTTCTACGACGCGATCGCCCCGATCGTCGAAGCCGACAGCCTCGACATGACGAAGCTCTTCTGGCAGTCGCGCTACGGCAAGGGGGACGGCGAGGACTACCTGAACGCTCCCATGGAGAAGGAGGAGTACCTC
>DATEIO010000218.1:0-6133 GCA_035278895.1 Thermoanaerobaculia bacterium
GTACAAGACGCGCCGGCAGGAGTGCGAGCAGGCCGCCGAGCTCCTGGGAGTCCGCCAGCTCCGCGACCTGGACGTCCAGGACCTCTGGCGCCTCCCCTCCCTCCCCGAGCCCCTGGACCGGCGCGCCCGCCACGTGATCACGGAAAACGCCCGCGTCCGCTCCGCCGTGGCCTCGATGAGAGAGAACGACCTCCCCCGCCTGGGAAAGCTCCTCTACGCCTCCCACGAGTCCCTGCGGAACGACTACGAGGTCTCCATCCCCGAGATCGACCTCCTGGTCGGCCTCGCCCGCGAGGAGCCGGACGTCTACGGAGCCCGCATCACCGGCGGCGGCTTCGGAGGCTCGGTCGTGATCCTCGCCCGCCAGGGAACGGGAAGGGCGCTGGGAGAGCGCATCGCCGCCGCCTACTCGGAGAAGACCGGGGAGACCGGGACACTGCTCGTGCCGAAATCAAAGACCTAAAGGACCTCAAGGACCCAAAGGACACCAGCTTTGATGTCCTTGATGTCCTTGATGTCCTTTGGGTCCTTGAGGTCCTTTAGGTCCTTCGGCTCACGGCGAAGCCTTCCCCCGAATCAACCGATCCAGCTCCATCTCGCGGGGCCAGCGCGAGAACATCCCCAGAAGAGCGGCGCCGCAGAGGACGAGCCCGTACGAGGTCTTCCCCGACAGGAGAGCGACCAGGAGCCCGAGGAGGGCGGCGGCTTCGAGCACGGCGAAGCTCAGGATCGTCGCCTGCTGATAACCGGCGACCACCTTGGCGCCGTCGATCGGAAAAGCTGGATTCTGCCTCAAGGCCTTGCGCAGGATCGTCGTCCGGACCCGGGAGGAGAGGAGGATGAGGATCGCGGCGAGGCCGGTCATCGAGAGAGGGACCATGCCAGGCACGGGGACTGCGGGACGCCCTCCCTCGTAGTCCACGAGGAGCAGGCAAGCCAAGCCGCAGATCCCGGCGGAACCCGCAAGGGTCGTACAGATCCGGCGGAGCTTCTGGAGGTTGTCGGTCGGCCGGTTCATCGCGCCTCGGATTTGAGCACCAGATTCCCCGCTCCGTCCACCCATCCCGTCCAACCCTCTGCAACCACGGTGGCGCTGTGGGCCTCGAAGACCAGGGCCGGACCGCGGAAGGAGGCGCCCGGAAGGAGGCTGGAGCGGTCGAAGAAGGGAACGTCTCTCCAGGCCGAGAACCAGGAGCGACGGGTCCCGGCCGGAACGGCCTCGAAAGGCTCCGGGGTGGAGGCGGCGGAAGTCTCCTCCTGGGAGGCTCGGGAGGAGGCGACGACCCGGATGGATTCGAGCTCGATCGCCCTCCCCTCCGGGGCGTAGCCGTAGATCTCCCGGTAGGCGGCGCCGAAGGCGGTTTCGATGGGGATGCCGTCCCGCATCTCCACGGCGAGCGTGGCCTCCTGCCCCACGAAACGGAGGTTCAAGAGACGCCTCCGGACCTCGATCTCGCCGGGGTCGATCCCCTCAGCGGCGACCGCTTCCGTGGCATCCCTTCCCATTTCGTCAATCCAGCCGGGGAGCCGGCCCTCCACCCGGTCCAGCGGCTCCAGGACCTGCCGGTGGGCGAAACGCTCGACCACGGCCGCGCCGAGCCCCAGCGCGGAGAGGAGACCGGCGTCCGCAGGGACCAGGACGTTCGCGATCCCCAGAAGGCCCGCCACCGAGCAGGCGTGCTGGGCCCCGGCGCCGCCGAAGGCCACGAGCGCGTGGTCACCGGGGTCGTAGCCCCGCCGGAGCGAGATCCCGCGGATCGCCTCGGCCATGCGCTCGTCGGCGATCTCCAGGAGCCCGGAGAGGACCTCCTCCCGTCCCGGCGCTCCCTCCCCCATTCTCGCGAGGAGAGCGTCGAGGGCCCGGTCCGCGGCTCGGGCATCCAGGGGGATCTCGAAGCGGCCGGGGTCGAGCCGGCCCAGGATCAGGTTGACGTCGGTCAAGGTGAGCGGCCCGCCCGCGCCGTAGCAGGCGGGGCCCGGCCAGGCACCCGCGCTCTCGGGGCCGACCTTGAGCTGCACGCCGTCGAAGCTGCAGATGGAGCCGCCGCCCGCGGCCACGCTCTCGATGGCCAGGGACGGCGCGACCAAGTGAGCGTCCCCCACCCGGTGCTCGAAGAGATATTCGAAGTCGCCGTCCCAGCGGGCCACGTCGGTGCTCGTGCCGCCCATGTCGAAGGCGATGACCTGGCCGAAGCCGGACCGCTGGCCGGAGAGCGCGGCGCCCACGACGCCACCCGCGGGGCCGGACAGGAGGCCGTCCTTGGCGCGGAACGAGCCGGCGCGGACGAGCCCGCCGGCGCTCGTCATCACGTGGAGCGATCCCCGCGGCACAGCGCCGGACACGCCGGAGAGATACGCCTCCAGGATCGGCGAGAGGTAGGCGTCCACCACGGCCGTCTCCGCCCGGGGCAGGAGCTTGATCAGGGGCGCGAGATGCGAGGAGATGGAGACGGAGCGGAAGCCGCAGCTTCGGAGAATCTCTCCCATCTCCTCCTCGTGGGCCGGATTCCGGTAGCCGTGCATCAGCGCCACGGCCGCGGAACGGATGCCTTGCGCGACGAGCCGGATGGCCGCCTCCCGCATCGGCTCCGGATCCAGCGGGTGGAGGACGGAGCCGTCCGCGGCGAGCCGCTCGGGGACCTCCACGACCTCCGCGTACAGCGGCTCGGGCTTCCGGATGTCCAACGCAAAGAGATCCGGCCGCTGCTGGGTGCCGATCGAGAGCAGGTCGGCAAAGCCGCGGGTGATGAAGAGCGCCGTGGGCGCGCCCTTGCGCTCGAGGAGCGCGTTCGTTCCCCGGGTCGTCGCGAGGCGCAGGGCGATCTCCGGGAGGTCCGCGCCCATGGGCGTACCGGTGACGAGCCGGGCGGCGAGGACGGGGGCCTCCTCCGGGGAGCGCAGCTCGCAGGCGGCGCCCGTCCAGTCCCCCGGCGGGAGCGGACGGTCCAGCGTGAGGACGGCATCCTCCCAGCCGATGGCCTCCAGGGGTGGGTGATCCGCGTCCAGCAGACGGAAGGCGAAGCCGCGGAAGAATCCCGGGGGGACCCGCCAGCCGGCCTCCACGCGGACGGACGAGGGGGAGAGCCGCCCGGCGATCCGGCCGCGCAGCGCGCTGCTCGACAGCACCTTGGCGCGGTGCAGACGCCCGCCGGGGTCCACCGCCAGGCAGTCCGTGAACGTGCCTCCGGTGTCGATCCAGATTCGCCAGGGAGGTCCGGTCACGCCTCCCCTCTCTCCCCGTACACGCAGCGCACCCTACGACATCCCCGCGAGCTGGCCGCTCAGCCGCCGCACGCGCTCGTTGTCCCGGTCCAAGGACGCCGCCTTGCGGAGCCACTTCCGGGCTTCGTTCCGGTCTCCTCCTGCCAGGGCCACGAGGCCGAGCGCCGCGTAGGGCTCCGGATTGTCGCGGTAGAGGTGGAGCGCCCGCTTGTAGAAGCGCCGCGCCTCGTCGAGCCTCCCATGGGCGAAGGAGAGGTCCCCCAGGGCCAGATAGCTGAAGGGATTTCTCCCCCCCACGCGGGTAGCGAGCGCCAGGAGCTCCTGCGCCTCGGCCTCCTGCCCCTGGAGCCTGAGGAGCGCGGCGAGATTCTGATACGCGGAGGCCTCCTCCGGATCCACCTCCAGGCTCTTGCGGTAGACGGCCTCGGCGCCCTTCACGTCGCCGCCGCGCCGCAGGGCCACCCCGAGGTTCACCCAGGCGCCCCCCAGCTCGGGATCGATCGCCACGGCCTTGCGCAGCCAGTCGAGCGCCTCCCGGCGCTTGCCGCCGCGCAGCAGCTCGGCGCCGCGGTTCGAGTGGTAGAGGGCCAGAGCCGTCTTGTCCGGCAACCGGCTCAGGCGGCGGTAGGTGGGCTGGCGGTTGGGAGTGAAATCGAGGATCTTGACCTCCCCGCCCACGTCAAAGCCCGCGCTGGTGTGGCCGGAGATCACCATCAGATCTCCTTCCTTCTCGAACTTCTCGACGTCGTCCACGTCCAGGTAGAACGCGGGCACGCCGATCTCGCGGGCGAGCCCCACGAAGAGGCTGGTGAAGGCGAGGCAGTTGGCCTTCCGGGTCTCGAAGGCCTCCCGGGCCGTGCCCGAGTAGCCGGCCTCGTACTGGAGAGCCAGCCGCGCGGGGTCGACCATCGCGGCGAGAAGCGCGTCCAGCCGCTCTCCCTCGGACAGGTTGTCGGGGACCTGCTCGTGGGCCCAGGCGCGCATCTCCTCCGTGATCTCCCAGGGGACCACGATGGAAGCGGGATCGATCCCCTGGGCGCGCAGGTCGCGCGCCAGGTCCGCCTCGCCCAGGGGCGAACGCGAGGACGCGCACCCCAGGGCGAGGAGCGCGCCTCCGGCAACGGCGGCTAAAGGGAAGCGTCCGACCCGCATTGGCCGGCGGTCTCCGCTCCGCCTCAGACGGCCCGCTGCGCCGGCCGCCGGAAGAGCAGCTTTTTGGCTCCGAAATACAGCAGGGAGCAGACGAGCACGATCGCGAGGACCGGCAGCGTGATCGCGAGCACGGCCAGGAGCGCCGAGCTGCCCGTCTCCGCCGTGGCAAGCACCGGGTTGCCCAGGCCGCCGGTGGCGAACGAGGAGATCTGGCGCGCCGTGGCGGTGATGCCCTGGAACACCGCCGTGGTACCGCCGCCTCCCACGACCGCGAGCGTCCACTTGAGGAACGGGTCCATGTCGGTCACGGCCGAAGCCGTCACCAGAATGCCGGCCACGATGGCGGTGGGCGTCGCGATCGCGTCGAGCAGGTTGTCCACCCATGGGATGTAGTAGCCCGCGATCTCGAGCAGGGTCGCCGTGCCGAAAGCGATGAGCGCCGGGGTCGACCCGATCCACGAGAACCCGTCGCCCAGCACGAGATGGCCGATCTCAGCGCGCGAGGCCAGGCTCATCACGAGCAAAGGGACGAAGACCCGAAAGCCGCAGGCCGCAGAGAGGCCCAGGCCAATCAGCACACTGAACAGGGTGTCCATTCCCCGAGCTCCTTTCGCGTGGTGGCAGAGGGCCACCGTCACGAATGTTAACGCAGGAGGGGGCCCCTCTACTCCCGTTACGCCATTTCGCTCCGCCCAGCGCTCACCTGGATCTGCTCCAGGGTCTGGCGGACCGTCTCCAGGCGCTCCCCGCGGGAGCTTTCCCGCATGGTGGCCACGTAGTCCTGGGCCGAGCGGAGGGTCTGGAGGCGCTGGCGGTAGGCTTCGAGATGGCGGTTGGCCTCGGCGAGCCGCTCGGCGTGGCGGGGGTGCGCGAGGCGCGCGGCGATCTCCGGCAGGGCTTCAAGAGTGTGGCAGACGGCGAGCACGTCACAGCCCGACTCGAAAGCGAGCTCACAGCGCTCGGGGAGGCTCCCCCACTCGTCCAGCGCCTTCATCTCCATGTCGTCGCTGAAAACGAGCCCGGAAAAGCCCAGGCGCCGGCGCAGGAGGTCCTCGATGATGGGCGGGCAGAGGGTGGCGGGCCGCTGCCGGTGGTCGTAGGCCGGATAGATCGCGTGCCCCACCATGATCGCCCCGGCGTAGGCGCCCAGGTACTCGAACGGCTCCAGGTCCGGCCGGAGATCTTCCGCGGGAAGGAAGATCGAGGCGACCTTGAAGTGGGTGTCGGCAGGGGCCGCGCCCAGGCCGGGGAAGTGCTTGAGGCAGCCGCCCACGCCGCCCGCGTGGAGCCCACGGAGAAACGCCTGGGCGCGGGGGTTGATCTCGGCCGCGGTGGCGCCCAGGTAGCGGTCGTCGAGCGCGTTGTCGCTCTCGCCGCGGTTCAGGTCCACCACCGGGGCGAAGTTCACGTCGATGTCGAAGAGGCGGAGAGCCCGGGCGATCCAGGTGCCGGCCTGGTAGGCGAGGCTGGGCGCGTGCCGGGCGAGGACCGCGCCCGCCGGGGCCGGGCCGACTACGTCCCGCAGCCGGTCCACCCTCCCCCCCTCGGCGTCGATCGCGAAGACCGCCTCGGGCAGGAGCTTCCGCAGCTCCGTCACCAGGTCGTTCAGCTGCTCGGGGTCCTTGATGTTTCTCTTGAAGAGGACGACCCCTCCCGGGCGGTGCTCCGAGAGCAACCGGGTCGTCTCGTCGTCCAGCTCGGGGCCCGGGATGCCCACGAAGACCTGCTCGGCGGCGTGCATAGGGGAGAGATCTTAACC
>DATEIO010000219.1:0-3828 GCA_035278895.1 Thermoanaerobaculia bacterium
CGACCGGATGGAGACGGTCCCCTACGACGAGCCCACGGATCTCGTGGCCCTCTCCGTCGAGACCTACACGGCCAGGAGGGCGTATCAGATCGCCTCGGAGTACCGGCGGCGCGGCGTGCCGGTGGCCATGGGGGGCTTCCATGCGAGCCTCTGCCCGGACGAAGTCGCGTGCTTCGCCGAATCGGTCGTGATCGGCGAGGCCGAGGCACTGTGGCCCGAGGTCGTGGACGACTACCGCCACGGCCGGCCGAAGAAGACGTACCGGCAGACGGGGAGAACGTCGCTCGCCGGAGCGCGGCCGGACCGGCGGATCTTCCGCGGCAAGCGGTATCTTCGGGTAGGGCTCGTCGAGGCCGGGCGGGGGTGCCACTTCAAGTGCGACTTCTGCGCCGTGCAGACCGTCTTCGGCGCCACCCAGACGCGGCGGCCGGCCGACGAGATCCTGGCGGAGATCGCCGCGCTCAGGAAAGACAAGGGATTGATCTTCTTCGTGGATGACAACATCACCTCGAATATGGCCGAGGCCAAGGAATTCTTCCGGGCCTTGATCCCCCTGAAAGTCCGCTGGGTGAGCCAGGCGAGCATCAACGCGGCGCACGACGAGGAGTTCCTGGATCTTCTGAAGCGGAGCGGCTGCATGGGGGTGCTGATCGGCTTCGAGAGCCTGAACCCCGAAAACCTCCGCGCCATGAACAAGGGTTTCAACACCATGCGCGGGGGGTATCTGAAAGCGCTCGAAAACCTCCGGAAACATGAGATCCGCCTCTACGGGACCTTCATCTTCGGCTACGACGAGGACACGCACGACGGCTTCCGCGAGACCGTGGCCTTCGCCCGCGAGCACGGCTTCTATATCGCCGCGTTCAATCACCTGACCCCCTTTCCGGGGACGGAGCTCTACCGGCGGCTCGAAGCGGAAGGCAAGCTCCTCTACGACTCGTGGTGGCTGGACGAGACTTACAGCTACAACAAGGTTCCCTTCCGGCCCGCCCGGATGACGGCGGAAGAGGTGGAGCGCGCCTGTGTCCAAGCGCGACGGGAGTTCTACTCCTGGCCGAGTATCCTCACCCGCTCGGTCACACCGGTGAATCGATCGAATTTCTTCATGTTCCGGAACTTCTTCCTGATCAACGCCCTTCACCGGGCCGACGTCTCGGGCCGCAACCATTTCCCTCTCGGGGACGCAGGGTGGCAAGGCCCCCTGCTCCAGGCCGCGTGATCCGCCAGGACGACGACATCCGCCGCCTCCGCCCGCGCCGGGTGGGGGACCTGGTGGTGGAGCCCGCCGTGCCGGAGGACGAGCCGGAGCTTCGGCGCCTCCTCCGCGACAACCCCATGGACGGCGAGATCCGGGTGTCACTCGAACGGGAGCCGAACGCCTTCCTGGCCGCGGCGGTGGAGGGCGAGCCCCACCACACGATCGTGGCCCGGGAGATCGCGGGAAGTGGGATCGTGGGGATGGGGAGCCGCTCCGTGTGGAACGCTTTCGTCAATGGCGAGCCCCGGCGGCTCGGATACCTCTCCCAACTCCGGGTGGACCGCGCCTTCCGCGGGCAAAAGCGGTTGCTCACCGCCGGCTACGACCTGATCCGCTCCTTCCGGGAGCCCGGCGAGGCGCCGTTCGACGTGACGAGCATCATCGCGGACAACGAGGTGGCCCGCCGGCTCCTCTCCGCGGGGCTGCCGGGGCTCCCCACCTACCGGGAGCTCGAGCCGTTTGCCACGTTGATCCTCCCCGCGGGCCGCGCCCGCCGGGCCGAAGGGAGCGTGCGCGTCGAGCGCGGGTCCCGCGAGAGAATGAAAGAGGTGGAGGCCTGCCTGGAACGCAACCGTTGCCGGTACCAGTTGGCGCCGCGGTTCACGGTGGAGGATCTCCTCTCGCCCGAACGGAGCCGTGGCCTCGCGCCGGAGGATTTCTATCTGGCCATGGCCGGAGGCGAGGTCGTGGGCTGCCTCTCGCTCTGGAATCAAAGCAGCTTCAAGCAGGTGGTGGTGCGCGGCTACGGCCGGCGGCTCAGGCGATTTCGCCCTTGGATCAACCGTCTCTCCCCCTTCCTGAAAACGCCACGCCTCCCGGAGCCCGGGCAGATCCTCCCCCACTCCTGGCTCGCTCACGTGGCGGTGGACGGCGACGATCCCGGGGTCTTCCAGGCGCTCGTGGAGGCCGCTCACCGGGATGCCTCGGCCCGGGGGGACACCTACGTGGTGATCGGCCTCGCGGCGCGCCATCCCTGGGTGGCCTGGCTCCGGAAACGGTTCCGGGCCCGGGAGTACCGGAGCGTGCTCTACGCCGTGTTCTGGGAAGACGGCAGGGAGGCGGTGGAATCCCTGGACGGCCGCATGCCCCACCTGGAGGCGGCGCTGCTGTGAGAAGCCGCCTCGTCCGCCGCGAAGATCTGAGCGAAACGGAGAAGGAGTCGATGCTCGGGCTCCTCTCCGCGCATTTTTCCGGGGTCACGCGCGAGCGCTTCGAAAGCGATCTCGCCGAGAAGAACTGGGCGCTGCTCCTGGAGGAAGACGGCCGGCTGCGGGGCTTTTCGACCCTGTTGATCTACGAGACGGTACCGCCGGGAGGCGAGCCGGTCACGGTCGTCTACTCCGGGGATACGATCGTCGAGCGGGGCGCCTGGGGGACGGCGGCGCTGCCGAAATCCTGGATCGCCTCCGTGCGCGCGCTCCGGGAACGGCATCCCCGGGGGCGCCTCTGGTGGCTCCTCCTCACCTCCGGTTTCCGCACCTACCGCTTCCTCCCCGTCTTCTGGCGCGAGTTCTGGCCCCATCATGAGGCTCCGACGCCGCCCGAAGCCCGGGAGCTGCTGGATTTCCTGGCCCGGAAAAGGTTCGGCGCCTGCTTCTCGCCCGAGACCGGGATCGTCCACTTTCCCGAGCCCCAGGTGCTCCGGGAGGGGCTGGACGAGATCCCCGAGGGGCGGCTCGGCGATCCCCATATCGCCTTCTTTCTGGAGAAGAACCCCGGGTGGGCTCAGGGAGACGAGTTGGTGTGCCTGACGGAGCTCACCGAGGGGAATCTGACGCCAGCGGGGCGGCGGATGTGGAGGGAAGGACGGGTGGAGGTGGGGCTATCCCAGCCCTAACTTTTTCCGGACCTCAGCCAAGCTGTGCCTTTCCGTTTCCCGGGATCGCTCGTCCAAGAAGTCCAGAAGCGCCTGATTTCGCCGCACGGAGTCGATCTCCGCATCAAAGTCGTCGAGCTCAGCCAGGATGAACTCGCGCCCTTCCGGAGTCTCGAGCAGGATCGTATCCTCTCCAGCCATGTCCAGGAGATCCGAGAGGTTGGCAACCGCTGCGAGACTGACTCTCTTCATAACGAAAACTCCTCGCCGCGGATGAGGAGCTGATTGTGCTCCTTCCTACCGACAGCTTTGACCCACACCGCCCTCGCCTCCATGTCGACATCATAGAAGATCCGGAACACACCGACACGCAGTTCCCACTCCGACAACCGGTTCTCCCGAAGCCGCTTCCTGTTCCTGGTCGAGGTTGTTGGCTCGAAGGAGAGCTGATTCTCGATAGAGTCCAGGACAAGGCGCTGCTCAAGCTTCTTCAGATACCGCAGATCCTCCAGAGCGCTTCGAGTCAACTCGACTTTGAATACCGACATTCGGGTATGAAGCTCCTCGGGTTGGTGCGGCTTTGCGCCATATCGTACCACCTTCGAGGATGGAGAGTGTGAACGTCCTTCCCTGGCTCGCTGTCAACGCCCCCGGCTATGCCCGGTTCCGGGCCGCCCTGCCCCGCCCCGAGGAAATCCAGCGGGCAATCCTCTTCCGGTATCTCCACGAGAACGCCGAAACCGCCTTTGGCCGG
>DATEIO010000220.1:0-3334 GCA_035278895.1 Thermoanaerobaculia bacterium
GACCGTCGAAAACGCCGGAGCGTATTTGTTGGCGTTCGCGAGCAGGTTGACGAACACCTGGACGAGACGCTGGGCGTCCCCCTCGACCGCCGGCAGCGGATAGGGAAGGTCGACCTCGACCGTCTGCCCCCGCTGGGCGAGAAGGGGCCGGACCATCTCGACGGCCTCCTCGACGACCTCGTCCAGCGCCACGGGCCGGAGGCGGATGGAGCCCTGGCCGGACTCGACGCGGACGCTTTCCAGAAGGTTGTCGATGAGTTGGGTCAGCCGCAGGCTCCCCCGCTCGAGCGAGAGCACGAGCTCGGCGGCCTCGCCGTCCGCGCCTCCGGGCACCGTCTGGAGGCGCTCGCGGAGCAGCTCGATCGAGGCGAGCTGGGCCGAGAGCGGGGTCTTGAACTCGTGGGAGATGTTGGCGAGCACGGCGTCGCGCAGGCGGCGGGCGGCCTCCATCTCGGTTTCGTCGCGCATCACCTGGACCTGCTGGTCCTCGGACGGCGGAGCGCTCGTGATCACCACGGCGCGCCGGGTGCCGTCCGGCAGAAGCAGGTGCTCGGTGGCGGAGGTGCCGCCCCGGAAGCGGGCGTGGAGGATCGGGCAGTCCGCGTCGCACGGGCGGACGCCGTCCCGCCCCAGGGGCCGCAGAACGTCGCCGCAGAAGCGGCCTACCGCATCTTCGGAGCGGATCCCCAGAAGGATGGCGGCCTGGGGATTGAGATAGCGGATGCGGCGGTCGCGGTCCACGCTCCACACCCCTTCGACAATGCCGCCGAGAATGGCCTCGCCCTCGGCCTGGCGCCGCCGGAGCTCGGAGGTGAGCTGAAGCAGGCGCCGGCGCATCTCGTCCATGGTGGCGGCGAGCGTGCCCAGCTCGGCGCCCGGGGCGCGGGGCGCGGGCGTCGAGAGATCGCCCCGGCCGATCCGCGCCGCGGCCGACGTGAGCTCGGCCACAGGCCGGGTGAGCCGCCGGCTGATCAGGAATCCCGAGGCGATGGCGAGCCCGGCCACGAGGAGGGCGAGAAGCAGCAGGGTCCGCCCGAGCCGCGAGACGGACGCGGCGACGTCCGCCGTGGAGAGCGACGTCTCGACGATCGCCGCCACCTCGCCCGACGGGGCTCGCAACGGGTGCACGGAGAGATAGAGGCCCGCCTCTTCGAGACGGCCCGAAGAGGGCTCGCCCGTGGCCAGAGCCTGGGCCCGGAGCGGCAGGCGGGGGTCTTCCGTGCGGTCGGCGGCGTCCACAGCGGCGAGGAGGTTGACCGGCAGGCCCACCTGCTCCGCCGTCTCGCGCGCGAACGGCTCGGAGAGAGACAGCGCGGCCACGGCCGTGGCATCCGAAGCCGTAACGAGGGGGGCCGCGGCTTCGAGGACGAGGGTCCCGTTTTCGAGGCGCAGGAGAGAGGCCTGCCCCTCTTTCGAGCGGGCCTGCATCGCGTTCCACGGGAGCCGCGCACCGCTCGCAGCGAAGATCCGGTTTCCGGAGAGGATCGCCACCCCGGAGAGGCGGCTCGTGCTCCGGAAGCGGTCCAGGAACGCGGCCAGCCCGGAAGCGTCCCCCTCCCGCAGGAGCCTCCCGACGGTGGGCCGCTCTGAGAGGAGGTTGGCCGACGTCAGCACGTCGCGCGCCGAGCGCTCGACCGCCTCCTGGGCCCCGGCCCCGGCCAGGCTCACCCGCGCAAGCGCCTGCTCGTTCGCAAACCGCTCCAGAAGCCCCAACGCGGCGAAAGCGACGGCGACCACGGCCAGGAGGACGAGCCCGGTGTTCAAGCCAATGAGGAGGGTTCCGAAGGAGACACGGCGCATGCGGGGCGAGAGTAATCCCGTTTCGGGGAAATAGTCCAACAACTTGTTAGACTGTTTTCCTCCCCTACCGGCTCGTCCTCCACTCGATCACGCTCTTGATGGCGAGCGTCACCAGCGCCAGGAGCGCCAGGAGCGAGGCCACGGCGAAGGCGGCCGAGAACTGGTATTCGTTGTAGAGAATCTCGACGTGCAGGGGCATCGTGTTGGTGAGGCCCCGCACGTGGCCGGAGACGACCGAGACGGCTCCGAACTCCCCCATTGCCCGGGCGTTGCAGAGGACCACGCCGTAGAGGAGGCCCCAGCGGATCTTGGGGAGGCTCACGCGGAAGAAGGTCTGGAGGCCCGAGGCGCCGAGCGTCAACGCGGCTTCTTCCTCGTCGTTGCCCTGGGACTGCATCAGGGGGATCAGCTCCCGCGCCACCATGGGCGCGGTCACGAACATCGTGGCGAGCACGATGCCAGGCACGGCGAAGATGATCTTCACGTCGTGCTCCATGAGCCAGGGGCCGAAAAAGCCCTGGGCCCCGAAGAGGAGGACGAAGATCATGCCCGAGATGACGGGCGACACGGCGAACGGGAGGTCGATCAGAGTGATCAAAAGGTTCTTGCCGGGAAAGCGGAACTTGGAGATCGCCCACGCCGCGGCCAGGCCGAAGAGCAGGTTGACCGGCACCGCGATGGCCGCCGTGAGCAGCGTGAGCTTCACGGCGTCGAGCGCCACGGGCTCGCAGACGGCCGCGAGATAGGCAGCCCACCCCTCTTCGAAAGCTTTCACGAAGACGAGGAGCAACGGCACGAAGAGGAAGAACCACAGGAACGCGAACGCAACTCCCAGGAGCAGCCAGCGGACGAGGCGGGGCTCGGTCAGGGCCCGCGACCGCGTCTCTGCCTTTTCGCGCCCGCGGGGGATCATGGCGACGCCGCCGGCCATCAGTCGACCTCCGCGTGGAGCCGCCGGTTGCGGCGCCAGGTCAGGAAATTGATCAGCAGAAGGAGAGAGAACGACGCGAGCAGGAAGACCATGGCGACCGCCGTGGCGCCCGCGTAGTCGTACTGCTCGAGCTTGATCATGATGAGGAGTGGCGAGATCTCCGAGCGCATCGGGATGTTGCCGGCGATGAAGATCACCGAGCCGTACTCCCCCAGGGCGCGCGCGAAGGCGAGCACGAAACCGGTCATGGCGGCCGGAATCAGCTCGGGCAGGAGCACCCGCCGGAAGGTCTGCCAGCGGCTGGCCCCCAGACTGGCCGCCGCCTCCTCCACCTCGGGGTCGAGATCGGCGAGAACCGGCTGCACCGTGCGCACCACGAAGGGCAATCCGATGAAGGTCAGAGCCACCACTACGCCGAGGCGGGTGTAGGCGACCTCGATGCCCAGCGGATCCAGCCACTGGCCGATCCAGCCGTTCTTCGCGTAGAGCGTGGCAAGCGCGATGCCCGCCACGGCCGTGGGCAGCGCGAACGGCAGGTCGACGAGCGCATCGAGCAGCCGCCGTCCCGGGAACCTGTAGCGCACCAGGACCCAGGCCGCTACG
>DATEIO010000221.1:0-10165 GCA_035278895.1 Thermoanaerobaculia bacterium
CGGCGGGAGAGGGATTCGGCCTCGGTGACCCAGCGGGCGGCGGCGGCGAGCGCGGAGCGGCCTTCCCAGTAGTGGAGGCCGGAGTGTGAGGCCTGGCCGCGGGCTTCGAGGGTCCACTGGAACATGCCCCGGCGGCCGGCCACGATGGTCTCGGCTCCGCTCTCCGTGGTCTCTCCCGGCTCCAGCACCCAGAGGGCGCGGGCGCTCTGCCCGAAGTGGCGGACTCCCCAGTGGGAGAGGGGGCCACCGACCTCTTCGTCCGGCACGACTACCAGGAGAAGGTCCGGCGCGGGCTCTTCACCCCGGTGACGGAGGAGGTCCAGGGCCCCCACGATCGTCGCCAATCCTCCCTTCATGTCGATGGCTCCGGTCGCGAGGAGGCGGTCGCCTTCGCGGTGCGGCGGGGCTGCGGGAAGGACGGTGTCGAGGTGGCCGATCAGGAGGAGGTGGCCGCGGGAGGTGTCCCGTCCGCGGGCCTGGAGCACGGGGAGGCGCTCTCCGTTCTCTTCGGCGCTCGTCTCCCGGATCTCGGGCGTCAGGCCGTGCTCCGCAAGGGCGGCGCCCAGGCGCTCGGCCATCTGCCGGAGCCCGGGGACGTCCCCGCTCGGGGAGGAGATGGCGGTGAGCTCGCGGAGGAGATCCAGAGCGCGGTCGAAGACGGGGGCGGGCAGGGAGCGGTCCATGGAGGCGTAGCGTACCGCAGGAGTCACCCCAGGTTGTCGAGGAGCGCGGCGGCTTCGCGGAGGTCCGGGGTTTCGAGCCCTTCGGTGAAGGCTTCGTAGAGGGGGGCGAGGATTACCTGGGCCTCGGCCTTCCGGCCCTGACCGGCCCGGAGGCGGGCGAGGCTCACGGTGGCGCGCAGCTCCAGGAGCAGGGCGCCCTGGAGGCCGGCCACCTCCAGAGCGCGCAGGAAGAAGGTTTCGGCCTCGCCAGCGTCCCCACGGGCGAGGAGGATCTCGCCGCGGAGGCGGAGGAGCTCGGCGTCCATCATGCGCTGGCCCGTGGCGGCAGCGAGGGCAAGGCCTTCGTTCACGGCAGCCAGGGCTTCGTCCACGAGGCCGGCGCGGAGACACTGCTCGGCCAGGAAGGCGTCGTAGTTGGGGAGCGAGATCCGGGCTCCTTTGGCGAGGCGGGCTTCGATCTGCTGCCGCATGACGGAGAGGCCTTCGGGGTCTCCCAGGGCGGCTTCGGCGTAGGCCGAGAGGAAGCGGCCCACGGCCTCGAAATGGCGGTAGCCGTTCTCGGTTGCCGTGGAGCGCAGCTCGGCAGCGAAGATCCGGGTGCGCGCGGGCTCGCGGCGCAGGGCGTAGAGGTGGGCGGCCATGGAGCTCACAAAACAGAGGACGTAGGGGCTCGCGGTCCGCCGCGCCCGCTCGCACGCCTCGCGGGCGATCTCTTCGGCCTCCTCCGGATATCCCAGGAGCCAGAAGACCCAGGAGAGATCGATCATTCCTTCGAGCCAGGGGGCGCCGCCGCCGGGAAGAGCGAGATCCGCGCCGGGGCGCTCGGGGTCCCAGAGGTCGACCACGATCTCCAGATGGTTGCGAGCGGACTCGAGGTGTCCTTCGAGGAGGCGGACGTAGCCCAGGGACTGGTGGCCGACGAGCAGAAGTCTCCGCTCTCCCTCGCGGTCTGCCAGGTCCAGGAGCTGGCGGGCCATGCCCGCGGCGGCTTCCAGATCCCCGTGGATGAGATGGTAGAGGTAGAGGCCGCGCAGAACCGGGAAGAGGAGTGACGTGGGCGTGCCCCGGCGGCAGAGCTCCAGGGCACGGTCGTAGGCCTGCCGCACCTCGGGCGCGTTGTAGCGCTCGACGGCCGCCCACGCGATTCCCAGGGCCACCTGGAGAGGGATCTCCTGCCGGTCCCGCTCGGGCGACGCGGGGAGGTCCGCGAGCAGGACGACGGCCTTTTCCAGGTGGCCCAGGGCTTCGGGAAAGGCGGAGGCCTGGATGGCCCGCTCGCCCGCGCGCTGCCAGAGGGGGACGGCCTGCCCGGGCCGTCCCGCCTCGGTGTAGTGGTGGGCGGCCAGCTCGGGCTGGCGCTCGAAGAGTCCCGGGAAGCCCGTTTCCAGCACCTGGGCGATCCGGTGGTGGTACCGCTGGCGGTCGGCGCGGAGGAGGGAGGCGTAGGCCGCATCCTGCACGAGGGCGTGCTTGAAGCGGAAGCGGCGGTTGGGGGGGAGGCCGCGGCGGTGGAGGAGCTCGGCTTCGACCAGCCGGTCGAGCTCGCGGCGCACCTTGTCGGGAGGCTCGGACGAGACGGCGCAGAGGAGCTCTTCGGAAAACTCCCGGCCGAGGGCGGCGGCGAGCTGCGCCACCTCGCTCGCGCTGCCCAGACGGTCGAGGCGGGCGCGGAGCCATCCTTCGAGGGTGCCGGGGATCTCCGGCAGGGCCGGCTCCTCGCGCCGGCCGCCCGGCCCCGTGCTTGAGGCGGCCTCGAGGATCATCCGGGTCATCTCTTCGATGAAGAGCGGCACGCCGTCGGTCCGCGACACGATCTGGGAGCGCACGGCGGGGGGCATGGAGCGGGCCCTGGTCAGGCGGCCGATCATGAGGTCGGCCTGGTTCTGGGTGAGGGGTGCCAGGCCCAGGCGCGTCACATGGGAGCGCTGATCCCAGGCGAGCTGGAGCTCGGGGCGGAAAGTGGCCACGAAGAGGATCGGGAAGGTCGCCGCCTGCTCCACCAGGAGCTCCAACAGCTCCAGGGTCGAGGGGTCCACCCAGTGGAGGTCTTCGAAACCCAGGAGCAGGGGCCGGCGCTCCGCCAGATTCAGGAAGAGGAAGAGCAGGGTTTCGAGGGTACGGCGGCGCAGCCGCTCGGGCGCTCCCGGCACCGGAGCGGCCGGGAGGCCCAGGAGGGTGGCGAGGCAGGCCAGGGACTCGGGGTCTTCGAGGCCGTGGCCCGAGAGGAGCTTCGTGAGCCGCCCGAGCCTCGACTCCGAGGGATCGTCCGCGCCCCCCACGTAACGCGCCAGGATCTCGGCCACGGGGTGGAAGGCGCTGTGGCGGTGATAGGGGGAGCCGAACCCTTCGAGGCGCCGAGGGGCGTCGGTCTCCACGCGCTGGTGGAGCTCCCAGAGAAGGCGCGATTTGCCGAGGCCCGCGTCCCCGGCCAGGAGCACGACCTGGCCGTGGCCTTCGCGGGCGAGAGTCCAGCGGTCGAGGAGAAGGCCGATCTCCTGCTCCCGGCCGATCAGGGGGGTGAGCGCGCCCAGGGACTGGAAGCGGTCGGAGGCACCGCGGTCCGCCAGGATGCGGAACGGGCTCACGGCGCGGCCGGCGCCGGGCAGGGCCACGGGCGCGAGCTCCTCGCAGTCGAAGAAGCCGCCGGCGAGGCGGTAGGTGGCCTCGCTCACCAGCACGGTGCCGGGGCCGGCCAGGCCCTGGACGAGGAGGGCCCCGGCCGGGACGTCGCTCGACGCCAGGTTGTCGTCGCCGCTCGCGGGTGCCCGGGCCACCACCAGCAGGCCGGTGTGGATACCGGCGCGGGCCGTAGGCCCCCGCTCCGGGTCCGGGGAGAACCGCTCGACGATCTCCAGGGCGGCGAGAATGGCCCGGCGGGCGTCGTCCTCGTGCGCCTGGAGGTCGCCGAAGAGGGCCAGGAGCCCGGAGCCGCTCCCGGGCGAGAGGCGCCCTTCGAAGCGCTCGACGGTCTCCGCCACGACGCTGCGCAGCCGGGGCAGGGCCGCCAGGAAGTCTTCGGGGTCGAGAGGGCCGCCATCCAGGGCCGCCAGGCCGCAGGAGAGCGCGGTCACGGTACGGCGCTCGCCCCCTGCGGAGACCCGGACGGGCGGCAGGTCGAGGAGAGTCGATTCGCTCTCCTGGGGCGACATCCCGGCCGCGCTCCCGGCGAGCGCCTCCGCGACCTGGGTGGCGCTCTCGGGGCGGCTCTCCGAGCCCTTTTCGAGCAGGCGGTCGATCAGGGAGGACAGGGCCGCGGGCACCCGGGGGTTCTTCGTCCGCGCCGGGGGCTGCCGCGCGAGACAGACGTTTCTCAGGGTGGCCGAGACCGTGGGGCCGAGGAAGGGCGAGATCCCGGTCACCATCTCGTAGAGGAGCACGCCCAAGGCGAAGAGGTCCGCGCGGTGATCCACCTCCAGCCCCTCGGCCTGCTCCGGGGCCATGGCGCGGACGGTGCCGAGCACCGTGCCCTCGGCGGTGAGCGTGGCGTCCGCCTCGCCCCCCGTGCTCTTGGCGATCCCGAAGTCCAGCACCTTGGCCCGGCCGCCGGGCGTGACGAGCACGTTTTCCGTTTTCAGATCCCGATGGACGATCCCCAGGGCGTGCGCCTCGGCCAGGGCCTCGGCCACCTCCCGCGCCAGGGCCACGGCGCGGGACACCTCGAGGGGGCCGGAGCGCAGGAGGTCGGAGAGAGGCGTGCCCTCGACCAGCTCCATGACGATGCAGTCGGTGCCGTCCTCCAGGCGCAGGAGGTCGTAGATCCGGGCCACGGCCGGGTGGACGAGCCGCGCGCTCGCCCGCGCCTCGCGGCGGAGACGCTCCTGGTGGACGGCGTCGCCGCTCCGGCTGCGGGCCACGAGCTTGAGCGCGACCCAGCGGTCGAGGCGCTCGTCGAAGGCCTTGTAGACCTCGCCCATGCCCCCGGCGCCCAGCCGGCATTCCACCCGATAAGGGCCGATGCGCTCGCCCGGCAATCCGATCCTCCGTTCAGGAAGCTTTCCCAAGATCATATCGCGGGCCGTGGTTTCGCCGGGGACGCCGGTGTAGAGTTGTCCCCGGCAGTCCTGCCGCTGTCCCTTCCGAGGAGGATCGATCCGATGGTCAGTGCCGTCGTCCTGCTGGTGGTGGAGAAGCCGAAAGTCAACGAGGTGGCGGAGCGGCTGGTGGAGCTCCCGGGGATCACCGAGGTCTACTCGGTGGCCGGCCAGTACGATCTGGTGGCGATCGCCCGGGTGCGCGACAACGAGGCCATCGCCGACGCCGTCACCAATCAGATGCTGAAGATCCAGGGCATCGTGCGGTCGGAAACCCTGATCGCGTTCCGGGCCTACTCGCGGTACGACCTGGAGCGGATCTTCTCGATCGGTGCGGAAGAGCCGGTGGCGTAGAACGCCGGCCTCCCTTCCCCGCGGTCTCGTTGACGGTAGCCGGCTTCCGCGCTATCGTGGATTCGTCTCAAGGCACGTTGAAACCGACGCAATGGCGATGGCTGCCGCAGCCGTAGAGTCCCCTCTGACCTCGCTCCTGCGCAGCCGTGTCACGGCCGCTTTTCTCGCGGGGATCGCGGGGGTGCATCTCGCCCTCGTGGCGTTCGGGTTTCCGGGGTGGCCTTGCCCCCTGCTTTCCGGGCTGGGGATTCCGTGCCCGGGCTGCGGGTTGTCGCGGGCGGTGATCGAGCTGTTGCGGGGGGATTGGCGAGGTGCGATGGAGCTTCACGCCTTCTCTCCGGTGTTTCTGGTCGCGATCGTCATGGTCCTGGGGACGAGCCTGCTTCCTGAGAGACACCGGCTCCCAGTGATCCAACGGATCGAGCGGGTGGAGCGGCACACGGGTCTTTCCGTCCTGCTGCTCGTCGGCCTTCTTGTGTACTGGGTTTTTCGATGGGCCTCCGAGCCTGCGGCGTACCTGGCGCTCGTCGGAGGTTGAACCTTAAACCGTAGGCAATGACAGGAGACCGAGCATGTACTTCCTCGCGCTGGCGGCTGGCCTCGTTTCCCTCGTGTGCTGGATCATGGTGCTGATCAAGATGTTCCCCGCCGAAGGCGCCCTGAAAGGCGTCCTCGCGATCATCTGCGGACTCTACGCCTTCATCTGGGGCTGGATGAACGCGGGCCGCTTCGGCCTGAGGAACATCATGCTGATCTGGACGGTCGCGATCATCATCAGCGTCGTCGCGAACATGATGTCCGGCGGCATGGCCATGATGCAGAACATGCCCCAGTAAGGTCTACACGGGCGGCTCTTCAGGACTTCCCGGGGCCGCCCGCCTTCAACCTCTCCACGATCTTCCGGAACTCCTCTTCCTCGCGCAGCGGGGCGAGCGCCTCGTATTTCTCGATCAGGTCTCCGTCGGTCCACCCCGCGTCCACGGCACGGCGGAGGTCGGCCAGGGCCTTTTTGCGGTCCCCCTTGCGGGCGTAGACCCCGGCGCGCGAGATCCAGATGGACGAGCTCTCGGGCTGGATCTCGGCCGCGACCGAGAGGACGAAGGCGGCCCGGTCCCACTGCTTCTGATCGATGAACGACTTGGGGAGGTAGAACGAGGTCTGGCCCCCGAGGGTGTTCAGGATCCTCTGGGCGGACCGCCGCTCTTCGGGGTCCGGGGACTCCCGCCGCTTCCGGATCTCGGGGAGCTTCAAGGCGGCTACGGTCTGGGCCACGGTCATCGGCTCACCCGTTGGGGTAACGGCGGAAGCGAGAATGGTCCGGGCCTTCTCCAGGAGCTCCTTGTCCCGCCGGCTCCGCTCCTTGCGGGCGGCCAGATCCTTCTGGAGGACCGGGGAGGCACCCAGCTCGGCCACCTTCTTTACAGCCTCGCCCGTGTCCCGCAATCCCTCGAAATCGCTGGCCAGGGTCGACCAG
This sequence comes from Thermoanaerobaculia bacterium, assembly GCA_035278895.1. Taxonomy (GTDB): domain Bacteria; phylum Acidobacteriota; class Thermoanaerobaculia; order Multivoradales; family UBA5704; genus DATARR01. The sequence goes on from DATEIO010000221.1 coordinate 6,543, forward strand.
GTCCGGAAGGCGCGGAAGAGCTCGCCCCGGGCTTCGTAGGCGCGCGCCCGGTCGAGGTCCGCGGCCCAGAGGGCCTCGATGAGAGCCGGGTCCTTCGCCCGCATGCCCTTGCGCACGGCCTGCATCTCCATCCAGCCGATCGCCCGGGCGGCCAGCTCGGAGGGCGGCCAGTCGTGGATCCCATCGAAGACCTCGATGTGGTGGGGGAGGCCCAGGTCCTTCAGGCGGACCTCCAGGTCCAGCATCTCGTCATAGTTGAAGTCCTCGGTGCCCACCGTACCGAAGAAGTCGAAAGTCGCGTCCTTCCCGGGCGGGTGATCGAAGGGGAAGCCCGCGCCTGCGCCGATGATGCCCGTGATTGTCCCCGGGGCCACGAAGGCCAGGGTGCAGGCGACCCGGACGGTGCCGGAGTAACCGGCCGCGTAGACCCGCCGGTCGTCCAGGGGGAAGCGGGTGTGGGTGTCGGCCCACATCGCCCGCATAGCCTGGAAGCTGACGTCCATCAAGGTGTCGCTCGCGCTGTTGTTGGAGCTCACGAGGATGTAGCCGTACTGCTCGGCACCCGCCCGGAAGGCCTCCGCCGCCCGCACGCCCTGCCCCCGCGCATCCATCACGTAGAGGATCGGCCAGGAGCGGTCCGGCGTGTAGCCGGACGGCAGGTAGAGGGCGTAGCTCTGTCCCGGGGTGGCGTTGGCGGGGACGGAGGGGACGATCTCGCCCTTCGGAAAGACGTCGGCGGCGAGGACGGGAGAGGAGAGGGCGAGGGCCAGAGCCAGGGCTCTTCCCAGGGAGGAGAGGGGGTTCATGGAAGTTTCAAGCGTTTCGGGTGGGGTGGACATTCCCCCGCCCGGGACCTCACCCCTGTCCCCGGTCTTCGGGGCGGGGGGGCAGCTCCGGGCAGGAATATTGCAAAGTTTCTCTGCCGCTGTACCTGTCGTCGGAAGGAGAAGTTCATGCTGCTGTTGAAGGCTCCGTTGAGATCCCCTTCTATGGTCCCGGCCCCGGGCAACACGCTCCGTCCCGTTCCCCGGGAGGTCCGCCCGGTCCTCGACCTCGACGAAACCCTGCCCCTGGGGCAGACCACGCGCATTCGTCCCGCTCCGGAGATGCTGCCCATGCGCTGCCTGCGCTGCCAGGGGCCGGTCCAGAAGGGGACCGCCCCGGTGCGCGTGGAGCGCGACGGCTACCGCCTGGCCTGGGAGTCGGTGCCCGCCTGGGTGTGCACCCGGTGCGAGCACGCCTACTTCGAGCCCCGGGAGGTGGACACCGTGCGCAAGGCGCTCCGGGAGATGAAGAAGCTCGATCTGGTCGCAAATTCTTGAACGGGAGGTGATCGGCCCGGGGGCGACCGCGAGCCGCCCCCGCTTTATCTCCCTGCTTGGGAATGCCGTCCCGCGGCAGACCGTTGGGAGGGTCCGGGCGTCCTGTGGTATCCTCCCGCCCCCGCCGGGCCCACCGGCGTCCATTTTTACACTCCCACCGTTTCAATTCCGGGAAGAGAGACTGGCCGTGACCGAGCAGACGAGAGACGACATCCGCAACCTTGCCATCATCGCCCACGTGGACCATGGCAAGACCACCCTGGTAGACGCGATGCTCTGGCAGAGCGGCATCTTCCGTGAGAACGAGCACGTGGTCGAGCGCGTGATGGACTCGATCGACCTGGAGCGCGAGAAGGGGATCACCATCATGGCCAAGAACATGGCGATCTCCTACCGCGGAACGCGGATCAACATCGTGGACACCCCGGGCCACGCGGACTTCGGGGGCGAGGTGGAGCGGACTCTCAAGATGGTCGACGGCGTGATGCTCCTGGTCGACGCGAGCGAGGGCCCGCTGCCGCAGACCCGCTTCGTGCTGCGCAAGGCTTTGGAGACAGGCCTGCCGCCGATCGTCGTGATCAACAAGATCGACCGCCCGGACGCCCGGGTGGCCGAGGTGTTGAACGAGGTCTACGACCTCTTCATCGACCTGGACGCGACGGAGGACCAGCTCGATTTTCCGGTGCTCTACTGCAATGCCCGGGCGGGGCGCTGCCGCCTGGAGCCGGATGGCGAGGACCAGACGCTCGAGCCCCTGTTCGAGGAGATCGTGCGCTCGGTGCCGCCGCCGCGCTTCGACTCCGAGGTGCCCCTCCAGCTCCTCTTGACCAACCTCGACTATGACGACTACGTGGGGCGGCTCGCCATCGGCCGGATCTTCAACGGCCGGGTGAGAAAGACCCAGGATGTGTCGGTCTGCCATCGCGACGGGACCTTCTCGTCCGCCCGCGTCTCGCTCCTCTACGGCTACGAGGGCCTGCGGCGGGTCGAGATCACCGAGGCCGGGCCCGGAGACATCGTGGCGCTCGCCGGGATCGACGTGGTCAACATCGGCGAGACGATCTCGGACCGGGAGAGCCCAGTGGCGCTGCCGCCGATCCAGGTGGACGAGCCGACGATCTCGATGATCTTCTCGGTCAACGACTCTCCGTTCTCCGGCCGCGAGGGCAAGCACGTGACCTCGCGCAAGCTCAAGGAACGGCTGGAGAAGGAGATCTTGAGCAACGTCTCGATCCGCCTCGATCCGACCGACTCGCCCGAGGCGTTCAAGGTCTCGGGGCGCGGCGAGCTCCAACTCGCGATCCTGATCGAGATGATGCGCCGCGAGGGCTATGAGCTGTCGGTGGGCAAGCCCGAGGTCATCACCCACCGGATCGACGGCGTCCTCCACGAGCCCATGGAGATGCTGGTGATCGACTGCCCCGAGGAGTTCATCGGCGTCATCACCCAGCAGATGGGGGTGAGGAAGGGGCGGATGATGAAGATGATCAACCACGGCTCGGGGCGCGTGCGCATGGAGTTCCGCGTCCCTTCCCGGGGGCTCATCGGGTTCCGCTCGGAGTTCCTGACCGACACCCGCGGCACCGGCATCCTGAACCACCTGTTCGACGGCTGGGACGTCTGGCAGGGGGACATCGCCCACCGCATCAACGGCGCCCTGGTCTCCGACCGCGCCGGCCGCGCCACGGGCTACGCGATCGAGGGGCTCCAGCCGCGCGGCGAGCTGTTCGTCTCCCCCGGCGACGAGGTCTACGAGGGGATGGTGGTGGGGGAGAACGCCCGGCCGAACGACCTGGACGTCAACATCACCAAGGAGAAGAAGCTCACCAACATGCGGGCTTCCGGGTCGGACGACATGATCCGCCTGGTGCCGCCCCGCCTGATGAACCTGGAGCAGGCGCTCGAGTTCATCAAGGAGGACGAGCTCGTGGAGGTCACTCCCGCCTCCTTCCGGCTTCGCAAGCGCATCCTGGCCGCCAACCGGAGGAAGTAGGGGGGTGGAGGACGACCGGGAGGTCCCCGCCACTGCCCGGCAGCGGATCGCCGGTCTCCTGCGCGAAGGCGAGCGCTCTTTCGACGAGCTGCGGCGGGAGCTCGAAGTGCCCGCCCGCGTGCTCGAAGAGGACCTCCGCCACCTGGACAAGAGCCTGAAGCGCGGGCCCGAGCGCCTGCGCACCGACCCCGCCCGCTGCCTCGCCTGCGGCTTCGTCTTCGAAGACCGCGCCCCCCGCCGTTTCCACGCCCCCGGCCGCTGCCCCCGCTGCCGCAGCGAGCGCATCGCCGAGCCGCGGTTCCGGATCG
>DATEIO010000222.1:0-17092 GCA_035278895.1 Thermoanaerobaculia bacterium
CATCCAGGCGAGCCACCGCTCGAAGAAAGAGCGCAGGCGCGGCTCGCCCCGGGGCGCCGCGAGAGCGGGTTCTACGACCGCCTCCTCGAAGCGCTCCACGGCGGCCCTCAGAACCTGGAGCTGGAGCTCGTCTTTCGAGCCGAAGTGAGCGAAGAGCCCGCTTTTCGACAGCCCCAGCTCGGAGGAGAGGCTGCCGATCGTCAGTCCTTCGAGCCCGTCGCGGCTCGCCAGGCGCAAAGCCTGCTCGACGATACGCTCGCGGGTCTCGGCTCCCTTGCCCATACCGAGGATAATAATACGAACGGTCGTTCTATTCCAGGGCCGAGAAGGGGAAGCCCAAAAACGAAAACCCCCGGGCCACGAGGGCACCGGGGGTTTAAGGGTCCATTTCGGTGGCGTTGGGTTCCCCTCAAGGGGGTTCCCTCCTGTGCCACGACTTGGCTGGAGGATCCCCTGTTACGAGGACGCCACCTCCATAGAGCCGTGTTTACCTTCGTTCACTGGACCACCTCCTTCCTGGGCGTGTGGATCATCGGCGGGTCCCAGCCCGCCCGGCTCCTAGGCCGCCCAAGCCTCATCAGAGCCGCCACGTCTCTCCTCGGAAGGAGGCGTGGACCCTTGAGCACGTTGCGATGATGCGGGAGCGGAGAAGAAAAGTCAATCCCAGTGCTACTTTAGCTGGAACTTCCTGATGTTCTTCCGAGCCCGTGCCATGCACACGTTGTAACCGCGGCCCCCGGGGCCGTATTCCCGGCGAAAAAGGGCCCTGTGGTAGTGTTCCGCGATGTCCGCAAACAGGCGGCATCGGGAGGAAATCAACGTGAAGAGAGTCGGAATTCTGTTCGGCCAGGAGGAGACCTTCCCTCAGGCCTTCATCGAGCGTGTGAACGCGAAGCAGGCCGGCGTCGTGGCCGAGCCGGTCAAGATCGACAAGCTGATCCAGGGCGAGCCCACCGCGTACGACGTCATCGTCGACCGGATCTCGCAGGACGTCCCCTTCTACCGGGCGTATCTCAAAAACGCGGCGTTGAACGGCACGGCCGTGGTCAACAACCCGTTCTGGTGGAGCGCCGACGAGAAGTTCTTCAACAACTGCCTGGCGACCAAGATCGGGGTGGCGGTGCCGAAGACGGTGCTGCTCCCCTCGAACCAGCATCCGCCGGACACGGGCGAGCGTTCGTTCCGCAACCTCGCCTATCCGCTCGACTGGGAGGGGATCTTCAACTATGTGGGCTTCCCGACCTATTTCAAGCCTTTCGCGGGCGGCGGCTGGAAGAACGTCTACCGGCTGGAGAGCCCGGACGATTTCTTCCGCGTCTACCACGAGACCGGCCAGCTGGTGATGATGCTCCAGGAGGAGATCGTCTTCGACGAGTACTTCCGCTGCTATTGCCTGGACGCCCAGGACGTGCGGATCATGCAGTACGACCCGCGCCAGCCGTTCCACCTGCGCTACGTGAGGAACGGCCCGCCGGTCCGGCAGGAGCTCTTGGACAAGGTCCACGAGGGGGTCCTGGCGCTCAACCAGTGGCTGGGCTACGACTTCAACACCGTGGAGATGGCGGTGCGCGACGGCATTCCCTATGCGATCGACTTCTGCAATCCGGCGCCGGACGCGGACGTCCACTCGATCGGCACCGACAACTTCGACTGGGTGGTCGAGGCCGCGGCCAACATGGTGATCCGCAAGGCCAAGGCGCACGTTCCGGGCGGCGACAACCTGCGGTGGGGCCAGTACGTCCGCGGCGCGGCCGCCGGTCCCAAGGACGCGGTGGCGGCCGAGGCCGTGGCGCAGAGGCTCGGGTGACATGGACGCCACGCTGTTCACGCTGGGGATCGAAGAGGAGTTCCAACTCATCGACCCGGAGACGAAGGATCTCCGGTCCCACGTGCAGCACCTTCTGGACGACGAGCACACGCTCGCGGACCAGCTGAAGCCCGAGCTCCACCAGTCGGTCATCGAGGTGGGGACGAACATCTGCAAGGACATCGGGGAGGCGCGCCGCGAGGTCGTCTCCCTGCGCAGCAACCTGGCGAAGCTCGCGCGGAAAAACGGCCTCACCATCGCGGCCGCGGGTACCCATCCGTTCGCCCACTGGCAAGACCAGTTGATCACGCCCAATCCGCGTTACGAGGAGATCGTTCAGGACCTCCAGGAGATCGCGCGGGCGAACCTGATCTTCGGCCTCCACGTCCACGTGGGTATCGAGGACAAGGAGCTCGCGATCCACATCATGAACGCGGCCCGGTATTTCCTGCCGCACATCTTCGCGCTGTCGACCAACTCGCCGTTCTGGCAGGGGCGCAACACCGGATACAAATCCTTCCGGAGCAAGGTTTTCGACCGCTTCCCCCGGACCGGCATCCCGGACCACTTCACGAGCCTCGGGGAGTACGAAAACTACATCAAGCTGCTGATCAAGACGCGGTGCATCGACAACGCCAAGAAGATCTGGTGGGACATCCGCATGCACCCGTTCTTCAACACGCTCGAGTTCCGGATCTGCGACGTGCCGCTGCGGGTGGACGAGACGATCGCGCTCGCGGCCCTGATCCAGGCGGTCACCGCGAAGCTCTGCAAGCTGATCCGGCAGAACCTGGGCTTCCGGCTCTACCGGCGGATCCTCTTGAACGAAAACAAGTGGCGCGCCGCGCGCCACGGCATCTCCGGCAAGCTGATCGATTTCGGCAAGCAGGAAGAGGTTCCGACCGTGGACCTGATCCACGAGCTTCTGGCCTTCGTGGACGACGTGGTGGACGAGCTCGGCAGCCGCCGGGAGATCGACTCCATCCACCAGATCCTCAAGATGGGCACCGGAGCCGATCGCCAGCTCGCGGTCTGGGAGCAGACGAAGGATATCCGGGCCGTGGCGGGCTATATCGTCGAAGAGACTCACCTGGGCCTGGACTGAAGCATGATTCCCGAGATCCGCCGCGCCTACAACCGATCGTTCACGCCGGAGAAGTACGCCGCGCTCCAGGCCGACCTGGCCTTGAGCGCCGGCGCTGAGCCCGGGTTCCGCATCTGCGAGACGCCGCTCTTTCTCTCGGCAGCGCTCTCCCATCGCCTTGAAGAGGCGGCCCACGAGATCCTCGGGCAGGTCACCTCCGAGAGCTACCTCAAGGAGTCGGTCCGGGCCGTTCCGAAAGCCTTGAACGTGCCGGGGGAGGACGCCCATCCGGTCTTCCTCCAGATCGACTTCGCCCTCGTTCGCGGGGAGGACGGCGAGCTCCTGCCCCAGCTCATCGAGCTCCAGGGATTCCCTTCGCTCTACGGCTTCCAGTGGGTTCTCGAGCGGGCGTTCCGGCGGAATTTCGAGGCGATCCCGGAAGGCTTCACCCCGTACTTTTCGGGGCTCGATCTGAAGTCCTATGTCGAGTGCTTGAGAGACGTGATCGTGGCGGACTGTGATCCGGAAAACGTCGTGCTGCTGGAGGTCGATCCCGAAAAGCAGAAGACGCGGATCGATTTCACCGCGACGGAAAAGCTGACCGGAATCACCACGGTCTCCGCGACCGAAGTCGTGGAACGGGGCGGCCGGCTCTACTATCCGAAGGGCGGCCGCGAGGTGCCCATCCGCCGGATCTACAACCGGGTGATCTTCGACGAGGTCGAACGGAAGGGCCTGGACCTCTCGCACATCTTTGCTCGGGAATTGGACGTCACCTGGGTGGGCCACCCGAACTGGTATCTGAAGATCAGCAAGTTTTCGCTCCCCTTCCTCCGCAGCCGCTATGCGCCGAAAGCCTGGTTCGTGAGCGATCTTGCCGGCCGCTATCCGGAAGACCTCGAAAGCTACGTCCTGAAGCCGCTCTTCTCCTTTGCGGGGCTGGGGGTCGAGATGGGCCCCACTCCCGAGCGTCTGCGCGCGATCCCGAACCCGCAGGACTTCATCCTCCAGAGGAAGGTCGACTACGCGCCCTGCGTCGAGACCCCGGACGAGCCCGCCAAGGCCGAGGTCCGCATGATGTTCGTCTGGACCGACCGCCCCCGGCTCGTCAACAACCTCGTCCGCATGAGCAAGGGGAAGATGATGGGGGTCGACTTCAACAAGGAGAAGACCTGGGTGGGGGCGAGCCTGGCGCTCCACCCGGGCGATCCCCGGAGCTCCGGGGAGGAGAAGCTCTTTCGGGGTGGCCCGGCCCGGGACCTGCCGGAGCCCGAATTGTCATCGTTCTCGATCGCCCCCCCGGCCACCCGGCGGTTACCCGAAAAGCCGATCGTGGCCCATGAGGATGTGAAGTTCACGGTCTACAAGCCGCGGGTGGTGGCGCCGCTCGCGTGGGGCTCGCTGCTGGCCTTCGCGCACCTGGAGGATCTCGCGGAGGAGGTGCGGGAGCAGGCCCGGCAGACGCTCGGCGGCCGGCTTCCGGACTACGTGGAAGGCAGCGAGGACAGCTCGCAGGCCCTCCCGCCCGAGGCGGAGCTCACGTTCGTTCCGGCGATCCCCGGGGTCCGGTTCAATCCACCGCAGTCAACGTTCCTCTGGCTGGAGGCGATCCACCGGGTGGAGTTCCGGATGCAGGCCTCGCCGGAGCTCGACGGCCAGACCGCGCGCGGCCGCCTGAGCATCTACTGGGGCCGGATCCTCCTGGCCGAGCTGAACTTGAAAATCCGGGTGGACAGCCGTTTCGTGGCGGCCGCTCCGGCGGCGGTGACCGAAAGGGAGGAGGGCCGCCCCTACCAGGACGTCTTCGCCTCCTATTCACACAAGGACACCGCGATCGTGCTGGAGTTCGAGCGCTACGTCAAAACCCTCGGCCACCGGTATCTCATCGACCGCAACAACCTGCGCGCCGGAGAGGTCTGGGACGAGCAGCTGCAGAAGATGATCCGCGAGGCCGACGCCTTCCAGCTCTTCTGGTCGCAGAACTCCATGCGGTCGCAGTTCGTGGAAAAGGAATGGCGCTACGCCCTGTCACTGGGGCGGGAGTCGTTCGTGCGGCCCACCTACTGGGAGGAGCCGCTGCCGGCGCTGCCCGGCCAGGGGCTTCCCCCGGAGCTCAGCAGGCTGCACTTTGCCCGCCTCACGAGCTCACCGGTACATGAACCGTAGCGCCCGCGGCAGCCGCCTCCGCCAGCTCGCTTCGCTGTGGGCGCCCTTGGGATCGGAGCGCCACATCAATCGATACGAGTCGTAGCCGCGGGGGACGAGGTGCTCGACCATTCTCTGGAGGAGGGGGATGAGCCTGCCCTTGTCTTCCCGCGTGCCGCCGTCCAGGTAGAGGCGGGAGATCCCGGGGGTGGGCATCCCGGCAACCTGGTCGAAGATGGCCTCGTCCGCGAGCCAGAAGGAGGGGGACATGACGAGCGCCCCTCCGAAGGCTTCCGGGTGGCGGAAGTGGGCGTAGAAGGAGCCGAGGCCTCCCATGGAGGAGCCGCCGATCACGGCTCCGGCGGGGCCGGGGATCAGGTTCAGCTCGGCGGCGAGCGCCGGCATCAGGGTGCCGGTGACCCAGTCCAGAAATAGATCGGCCTGGCCGGGCTTGCCGTCGAATTCGAAGGGGGAGAGCTCGGAGATGCGGCTCTCGCCTCCATGGTCGATGCCGATGACGACCGGCACGGGCCGCCGCGCGCGGACGAGCCCTTCGGCCGCCTCGTGGGCATACCAGCCGCCGGAGAAGGACGGCTCGTCGTCGAACACGTTCTGGCCGTCGAAGAGGTAGAGCGCGTAGTGGGGCGTCTCCCGGTCGTAGAGGTTGGGGAGGTAGACCCGCACGAGCCGCGGCGGCAGGCCCGGCACCTCGAAGGGGCCCAGGAGATTCACTTCGCCGTTCTTCATCCGGGCGAGCGAGCCCGGAATGCCTTTTTCGACCGGGACCGGGCCCTGGGCCCCTTCCGGCCAGTCCTTGTGGTAGCGCAGCTCCTCCATGCGGAAGCCGTGGAGCATGTCGTGCACGGCCATCTGCCGGGCGAGCACGAACACGGTGTAGCCGTCGCGCTCGGGGTGCCGCCCGGTGCGCTCCCAGCCTTCGGGCGGGAGGGCGCGGAGGATCGCCACCAGCTCCGCCCGCTCTCGGGCGAAGCGCGCGATCGCCTCTTCCAGATCCACTGCCAGGAGCGCGCCGGTCTCGTCTTCGGGCGAGGGGCCGTAGCTGACGAGCTCCGGGTCGTCCTCCGCGAGCATCTTCTGCAGGCGCTCGCGCATCGGGGGGTCCTGGGAGACGAGGTGGCAGAAGTGCTCGTGGGCGGACCACTTGCCCGGCGCGGGCCGGCGCTTGCGCAGGTCTTCAGGAGTCTCGCGGATCAATGGGATCAGCAGCGCCGGAGTCGTCTCCAGCGCGGTCAGGACGGCTTCTCGATCGTTCAATCGGATTCCTCTCTCGCTGCCGCCAGCTCGACGGCGGGGCCGGAGTCTACCAGCCCGGCCGGTGCCGCGGCGGGGAGGATCACGGTGAAGTGGGCCCCCTGGTTGGCGCCCGCGCTCTCGGCCGTGACCGTGCCGCCGTGGAGCTCGACGATGTGCCGCACGATGGCGAGGCCCAGCCCGAGCCCGCCGTGGACCCGGGTGATCGAGCTGTCGGCCTGGCGGAAGCGCTCGAAGACGTAGGGGAGGAACCCGGGGTCGATGCCCTGGCCGGTGTCGGAAACGGTCAGGCAGAGCCGGTCGTCCTGCCGCTCCAGCCGGACCTCCACGTCTCCCCCCGGTGGAGTGAACTTGATCGCGTTCGACAGGAGGTTCCAGACGACCTGCTGGAGACGGTCGGGATCGCCGTGGACGTGGCTCGGGACAGTCCCGGGGAGGGAGCGGACGTGGAGCCCGCGGCCCTGGATCGCCGGCCGCAGCGATTCGACGGTCTGATCGACGAGCGTGGCCAGGTCGAGAAGGCGGACGTTCAGGGCGAGGCTCCCGCGGACGATCCGGGAGACGTCCAGGATGTCGTCGATGATCTGCGCCTGGGCCCGGATGTTCCTTTCGATGGTTTCGAGGGCCCGGGCGGTGTTGGCCGCGTCCAGGCTTCCCGTGCGCAGCAGGTGGACCCAGCCGACCATGGCGTTGAGCGGCGTGCGCAGCTCGTGGGAGACGGTGGCCAGGAATTCGTCCTTGGTGCGGTTGGCGGTCTCAGCCTCGGCGCGGGCGGCCCTCTCCCGGGCCAGGACCTCCATCCGCTCGGCCTCGGCCCGCTTGAGCTCCGTGACATCGGTGATCATGGCGAAGGCTCCAATGGAGCGTCCGGCTTCGTCGAAGAGCGGGGCGGCGGAGCAGGAGGCCCACAGGGGGAAGCCGTCCTTCTTCACGAAGAGGAACTCCAGCCGGGCGGAGGCCCCCTCCATGCGCAGGGCCCACTGCGCGGCCGCGCGCTCCAGGTCGTCGGGGTGGACGAGATCGAAGGCGTTCTTGCCCAGGAGCTCGTCGGCCGTGTAGCCGAGCATCTCCGCCATCCGCGGGTTGGCGTAGGTCGTGGTGCCGGAGGCGTCGATCGCCCAGATGCCTTCGAGGGCGGTCTCGACGATCCGCCGGTAGCGCTCTTCGCTGGCGCGGAGCGCGGCCTCGGCCCTCTGTCTCTCGCTCTCTTCCAAGGCGAGCGAGACCGCGTCGGCGATCGAGCCGGCGAAGCTCCGCTCGTCCGCGGTCCACTTTCGGGGGGAGCCCACGTGCTCGTGGCAGACGACGCCCACCATCCGGCCGCCGCCGCGGATGGGGGCGTCGAGCATGGCCGTGATCCCCAGGGGGACGAGGTAGCCGTCCAGGAACTCCCGCGTCCGGGGATCGGTCCGGGCGTCGTGCGCGGCGATCGTCCGCTCGCTTTCGAGAGCGCGGAAGTAGGACGGATGGCTCGCCGCGGCCAGCTCCTGCCCCTGGGAGGTGCGGCGGGAGCTCTGCTCGTAGAGGGCGGCGCAGCGGATCGCCGAGCGCTCTTCGTTGTAGAGCCAGACGCTCGCGCGCTCGCAGTCGAGCGTCTCGGCGGCCACCCGGGCGATCTCGCAGAGGGCGGCGCCGGCGTCCTCGCTCCGGACGGTCCTCCGGGCCAGCTCGACCAGGGCCCGGCTCTGCCTCAAGAGACGCGATTCCCGGGTCTTGTCCGTGTCGACGGTCATGGTTCCCCCCGGATGTATGCAAGAAGCGCGCATCTCGACCCGGCCCGCATCTTGACCCGGCCATAGAAAGGAGTACGATTCCCTCCTGGTTTCCGACGAAACGTTGGTCCTCTGAGCTCTCGAGGGGAGGTCTCCATGTCCTTGCATCTGCGCGGAAGGTTGGGCCGGCTTGCGCTGCCGGTGGTGTCGTTGGCGTTGATCCTGACCGGCGTTCAGGCCGTTGCGGCCCAGCCGGAGATTCCCGAGATAGAAGTCGAAGCGGTTCCGGCCGGGCAGACCGGCACCGTCACGGTGATGGTGGAGCTTCAGGATCCGCCGGCGGCCGTGGTGTACGGCAACGTGCTCCGCAGCTCGGGTCTTCCCCCCGAGGGGGCGTCCCGCGAGGCGGTGGCCGCGGCGCAGATCCAGCTCCGCAAGATCGAGCTCGCGCACGCCCAGCTCGACAGCGCGCTCGCCGCCCTGCCGGTCCCCTTTGAAGAGATCTACCGCGTCAAGCGGGCCTATAACGGCTTCGTCCTCCAGCTCGACGCCGCGGGCGTCGAGGCGCTGCGCCAGCTGCCGGGGGTCAAGGCGGTCCACCCGATGGCCCTCGAGTACCCCTCGAACTCCACGAGCGTGCCCTTCCTCGGCACGCCCAACGTCTGGGCCAATACCCTGGGACTGCCCATTCCCGCGGACGGCACGGGGGTGTCGATCGGCATCATCGACACCGGCATCGACTACCAGCACGCCCACTTCGGCGGCACCGGGCTGCTCGCGGACTACCAGGCCAACGATCGGACCGTGGCGCCGGACAGCTATTTCCCGACCGCCAAGGTGGTGGGAGGCTTCGACTTCGCGGGTGACGCCTACACCGGCGGGGCCGCGTTTCCCGATTCGGACCCGATGGACTGCAACGGCCACGGCACCCACGTGGCGGGGACCGCGGCCGGCTTCGGTGTGAACGCCGACGGCACGACCTACGCGGGCCCCTACACGCCGGCCGCCAACTACGGCGCGCTGCGGATCGGCCCGGGCACCGCGCCCAAGGCCGACCTCTACGCCCTGCGCGTCTTCGGCTGCGGCGGCGGCACCAACCTGACCGTGCAGGCGATCGACTGGGCCATCGACCCGAACGGCGACGACGACTTCTCGGACCACCTGGACGTCATCAACATGTCGCTCGGCTCGCCCTTCGGCAGCGGGTTTTCCGCCTCGGCGATCGCGGCCGACAACGCGGCCCTGGCCGGCGTCATCGTGGTCACCTCGGCGGGCAACAGCGGGGACACCTACTTCATCAGCGGCAGCCCGGGCTCTGGCAGCCGGGTGCTCGCCACGGCGGCCTCGGCCGACGACGGTCTCCCCGGGCCGGGCATCCGGGTCAACGCTCCTGCCGGGATCACGGGCTTCTACGTAGCGGGTACGGCCCAGTTCGGCAACGCGCCGCCTCCCGGAGGGGTCACCGGCAACGTGGTGATCGGGCTCGATCCGTCGGACGGCGCCGGAGTTCTGACCACGGACGGCTGCTCGCCGCTGACCAACGCCGGGGCGGTGGCCGGCAACATCGCCTTGATCGACCGCGGCACCTGCGGCTTCGTCGTGAAGGTGAAGAACGCCCAGGACGCGGGCGCCATCGCCGTCATCATCGCGAACTCCGCGGCCGGCGTGTTCGGCGGCATGGCCGGCGTCGACCCCACGGTCGTCATCCCTTCGGTGATGTCGACCTTCGCGGACGGCAACACCTTCAAGGCCAACATCGCGACCCTGAACGTGACCCTGTTCCCGGCGGGTGACACCCTGGGTGCCTTCTCGTCGCGCGGCTCGCGGCGGACCTTCCTGTCGGCGCCCCGCCTGAAGCCGGACATCTCGGCGCCGGGCGTGGCCATCACCTCGTCCCAGACGGGCGTAACCTGCACGGGCACCGCCCCCTTCGTGGGCTGCTCCGGCGTGACCGTCGCCGGTGGCTTCCTCGCGGACAGCCAGCCCCTCGTCCTCCAGGGCACCTCGATGGCCTCTCCCCACATGGCGGGCATCGTGGCCCTGCTGCGGCAGCTCCATCCCACCTGGACGGTGGAAGAGATCAAGGCCCTGGCCATGAACGGGGCGATCCACGACGTCTCGGTGTTCCCGGGCGGCGGCGGGGCGCGCTACGGCCTGGGCCGCGTGGGCTCCGGCCGCACCGACCCGTCGGCCTCGGCCGTGTCCCAGGTCGTCGCGATGAACGCCGACAACGCGGGCACCGTGAGCGTGACCTTCGACGAGTCCGAGATCGTAGGCAACGTGACGCGCACCAAGCGCGTCCGCCTCGTCAACCACGGCTCGGCGGCCGCGACGTACGACCTCGCGCTCGACACCCTGGTCGACGCGCCGGGCGTCACCTTCTCGCTCCCTGGCGGCAGCAGCGTCGTGATTCCGGCCGGCGACGCGGTCGAGATCGACGTCCAGATGGCCGCCGACTCCACCCAGATGGACCGCTCCCGGGATGTCACGGTGGCGGCAACCCAGGCGGCTCCCGCGCCGATCGCCGCGCTGGGCAACCTCAACCGGCAGTGGATCGCGGAGGAGGGCGCCTACATCACCCTCTCCCAGAGCGGGAACTTGAAGCTGCGGGTCCCGGTCTACGCCATCATCCGGCCGGCTTCGACCATGACCGCTCCCGCCACGATCACGACGGGCGGAGCGGGCACGGGCTCGACCACCATCCCCCTCTCCGGCTCGGACGTCTGCACCGGCACCCTGGGGGCGGGCCCGACCTGCACCGGCGCGTTCGCCACGGATGAAGTTTCCCTGGTGACGCCGTTCGAGCTCCAGGTCTCCTCGCCGCTCGATCCGGTCAATTCCACGGGCTATGCCGACCTCCAGTACGCGGGCGTAGCCTATGATCCGGCGACCACCTCAGTGCTCTTCGGCCTCTCCACCTGGAGCCCGTGGTCCACGTTGACCGACGTGTCGTTCAACGTCTGCGTGGACTTCGACGAGAACGGCGTCTACGACCGCATCGTCTTCAACAGCAACGCGGGCACCATGGCGGGCGCCCTCTTCGGAGCCAACCCGGCTCCTTCGGCGCAGGACACCTTCATCACCTCGGTCTTCAACACGGCCACGAACGGCGTTTCGTTCGGCACCTACGTCAACCGGGCGAGCTCGGCCGCGGCCGACACCGTCCAGTTCATGAACGACGTTCTCTTCCTGTCGGCGACTCCGGCGCAGCTCGGACTTCCCGCGGGCGACACCACGTTCCGCTACAAGATCATCACCTGCCCTGGCGGCGCGCCCCTGTGCGGCCGCTCGGCGGCCGGCGACCGCTGCTCGCCCGCGGCCGGCACCTTCTTCGACCAGGCCGCCGGTCCGTTCTTCTGGAACTCCGCGGCCCAGGGCTTGAACTTCACCGGCGGCCACCTCTTCTTCGACCTGAACGGCGCCACGCTGCCGGTGACCTGGAACACGGCGAACATGACGACCAACGGGTCGCTGGGCGCCCTGCTGCTCCACCACCACAACACGGCCGGCACGCGGGCCGAGGTGGTGCTCCTCGAAGGCGCCCCGTCGGCCGACCTGTCGATCACCAAGTCGATGTCTCCGGCCAACCCGACGCTCGGCCAGAACGTCACGTTCACGATCACGGTGACCAACAACGGTCCGGATGCCGCGACCGGCGTGCAGGTGGAGGACCTCCTCCTCCCCGGCCTCACCTTCGTGTCGGATGACGGCGCCGGCGCCTACGACGACGGCCTCGGCCTGTGGACGGTGGGCGCGCTCGCCGCTTCCGCCAGCGCCACGCTGAACATCGTGGCCACGGTCGAGACGACCGATCCGGTTCCGAACACGGCCCGCATCACCGGCCAGTCGCCGCTCGATCCCGATCCGTCGGACAACAGCGCCACGGTCACCGTGATGGCTCCGCGCTCGGCGGACCTGGCGCTCGCGATGAGCGTGAGCAGCCCGACCGTGCTCGTGGGCGGCTCCGTGACCTTCAACCTCCAGGTGACCAACAACGGTGACGACCCGGCCTACGGCCTCGACGTGACCGAGGCATTCCCGGCCGTGCCGGCGCTCAATCCCACGAGCTTCGTAGCCTCGCAGGGGAGCTACAACCCGGCGACCGGCCTGTGGAACCTGGCCAGCCTCGGCAACGGGAATTCCGCGACGCTCGCCCTGACGTTCACGGCTCCCAACATGGCCGGCGCGCTGACCAACAACGGCAACGCCGGCTCCGGCGAGGCCGATCCCAACACGGCCAACAACATGGCGAGCGCCACGACGACCGTGCTCTCGCCCTCGATCGTGACGAACGCGAAGACGGTCTCCGGGACCTTCCTCGAGGGCGGCACCATCACCTACTCGATCGTGCTCACCAACACGGCCGCCTACGACCAGCAGAACAACCCGGGCAACGAGCTCGTGGACGTGCTGCCGTCGAGCCTCACCCTCGTCTCGGCTTCGGCCACGAGCGGCACGGCGCTGGCGACGGTGGGCACCAACACCGTGACCTGGAACGGCTCGGTTCCGGCCGGCGGCTCGGTCACGATCACCATCCAGGCCACGGTCAACGCCGGCACGGCCGGTCAGACGATCTCGAACCAGGGCACCGTCAACCACGATCCGAACGGTGACGGCGTCAACGAGGCCGCGAGCCTGACGGACAACCCGGCCGCGGGCGGCGCGACGGACGTGACGAGCTTCCTCGTCCTCTCGCCCGCTTCGGTCGGCACCCGCACCAAGACGGTTTCCGGCAACTTCCTCCCGGGTGGGAGCATCACCTACACGGTGACGATCTCGAACCCGAGCGCCTCGATCCAGCTCGACAACCCGGGTGACGAGTTCGTGGACGTGCTGCCGGCGACTCTGGCCCTGGTCTCGGCTTCGGCCACGAGCGGCACGCCGGTGGCGACGGTCGCCACCAACACGGTGACGTGGAACGGTCAGATCGCGGCCAACGGCGGCACGGTCACGATCACCATCAACGCCACCGTCCTGCAGTCGGCGCAGGGCACCACGGTCTCGAACCAGGGCACGATCAACTTCGACGCGGACGGCAACGGCACCAACGAGGCCTCCGTCCAGACCGACGATCCGGCCCTGCCCGGCGCGAACGATCCCACGACCTTCACGGCGGGAGACGCGTTCGACATCCCGACCCTGTCGGAGGTCGGCCTCGCAGTGATGGTGCTCTTCCTGGCTTCGGGGGCGTTCCTGATCCTGCGCAGGCGGCGGGCGTAGCACCTCACCCCAGCCCCTCTCCTCTGAGGAGAGGGGCTTCTACTTCCGGCGCCCCCGGACCTTCACACGACGGTCCGGGGGTTGTCTTTTTACCCAGGCGAGGAAGCGCTGCATGTCGGGCTCGTCCCGGAGCCGGTCCAGGCAGTTGAGCTCGCGGGCGAGCCGGGTGTTGTCGAAGAGGATGTGGATCTGGCGGTGACAGGCCGAGCAGAGGTCGGCCCGGGGACCGAACCGGCCGTCTTTCTGGCGGGGGATCAGGTGGTGGACGGTGACGTGCTCCACCTCCCGTTCGCAGAGCTCACACTGCATACCCCCGTTTCAATCGGGAAAGCCGGCCGGCTCTTCCTTCACCCGTCCTGGTCCTTCTTCCCCTTGGGCGCGCGCCCGGCGTCGCGGAGCGCGCGCGAGAGGAGGAACTCGATCTGGGCGTTGACGCTCCTGAGCTCGTCCTCGGCCCAGACCCGAAGGGCTTCGTAGACCTCCGGGTCGAGCCGCAGCGGGTAGTTTTTCCGCTCCGCCAAGAGACTGCCCGCCTAGTGGTAGAGGCTGCCGGCGTTGACCACCGGCTGCGGATGGCGGTCGCCGCAGAGCACCACGAGAAGATTCGACACCATGGCGGCCTTGCGCTCGTCGTCGAGCTCCAGGATCCGCTTTTCGGAGAGCATCTCGAGCGCGTGCTCGACCATGCCGACCGCGCCCTCGACGATCTTCGCCCGCGCCGCCACCACCGCGCTCGCCTGCTGGCGCTGGAGCATGGCCGCCGCGATCTCGGGCGAGTAGGCGAGGTGGCTGATCCGCGCTTCCAGGACATCCACCCCGGCCTGGGCCAGCCGCTCCTGGATCTCGCCCCGGAGCCCCACCGAAATCTCCGACGTGTGGCTCGCGAGCGCCATCTCCCCGTCGCTGTCGGCCACGTAGCCGTAGTGAGTGGCGAGGTTCCGGAGCGCCGATTCGCTCTGCACGTGGACGAAGTTGATGTAGTCGTCCACGTTGAACAGGGCCTCGGCCGTGTCGACCACCTTCCACACCACGACGGCCGCGATCTCGATCGGGTTACCCGACTTGTCGTTGACCTTGAGCTTGCCCGTCTCGAAGTTGCGCGTGCGCACGGAGACCTTCCGCTTGCTATAGAAGGGGTTGGCCCACCGGAGCCCGGCCTCCCGGGCCGTCCCCTTGTAGTCGCCGAAGAGCTGCAGAACCTTGGCCTCGTTCGGGTTGACGATGAACAGCCCGCACAGCCCGAGGACCGAGCCCAGCATCAACAGCACGGCCAGAATCACCCCCGCGCCCATCCCGCGGCTGATGAAAAAGATGAGAAGGGCGATGGAACCGAGGAACGACACGAGGAACAGCAGCAGCATCCCGAGCCCGGAACTGCCGTTGAACTCTTTCTCGCGGATCATGGTTTGGTCTCTCCTTGTCTGATGCCAGAGTGATATCACTCTGACGTCTAATACGCAAGGGGGAGGGGGAAGGTTTCAGGGAGCGGGTCCCGGGGTCTCCGGATCTCTTTTCAGGGTCGGTGTTCGAGGGTGTAGCGCCAGGGGAAGGGATCGGCGCGACCGGACTCCAACCACCGCTCGAATCCCTCGAACGTTTGGGCGTCTGCCGGAATGCGGAGCTCGTCTTCGAGAATGGGGATCATAGACCGAACGCCTCGACCACCCGCGCGCCGAGGAGCCGCAGGTCTCCCAGGTGACGCTCGATGATCGCCTCGACGATGTCTGGGTCGATCGACTGGTACTCGTGGACGGCGATATTGCGGAAGCCCGCCATCTTCCGGAGCCTTCCAGCAAGCTCGCGGTCGAGAACTCCCCTCTGCTCCAGAAGCGTGAAGACTTCCGCCGTCGAATCCGGGAGGTGATGGCCCTCCTGAACGACGACGTGTGTCGCCATGTCGATCGCCGCCTGAATCGCTCGCTGGAGATTGAGGACCGTGATTTCGTCCACGTCGATGGGAAGGAGGTTTGTGCGCCGGGTATCCCGGACCTCCGCGATTCGACCCAGGCAACGATCGATGACGGCGAGCTTGGCCATCACCACGTCACGGTCGACCAACGCCGATCCTTTCCAGGAGAACCTGCTCCCCTTCGCGGCGGACGATTTTCAGGTCCTCGTACATGCTCAGAGTACGGCTGGAGAAGGCGAAGCGGCGCCGGGGATTCCGGTCCACGAGAAGGCGGCCGCGCCGCAGAATCTGCATGCCGAGGATCGGGGAGGCGTGGTCGAGATCGACGAGATCGACCTCCCGGTGGAGGATCTCTTCGAGCTCGGTCCGGGCATCCAGGAGCTCAAGGCCCTTGGGCTGACGCCGGAAGAGGGCGGCGAGATCAACGTCCGAACCCTGGCGCTCCTTGCCTTCGGCTTCCGAACCGAACAGCCAGAGAGTGTCCAGCCCGAAACGCTGGTCCAGGAGGTCGGCAGCTTTTTGGAGCACGTCGGAGTCGATCATGGCTTACTCCGGTGCTTAAGGGTATACCGCCAGGGGAAGTGACCGACGCGGCGGCGAGTAAGCCGGAAGGAGCCACCGAGTTGGGGAGAGGGGAGCCAGCCTTCGGAGTCGGTCACTACCGACTCGTATGTGCTCCCCTGCAGGCTGTGAATTTCGAAGCGAAGCTCCTTGCGGCGGGCGTCGATGATCCAGAGCTCGGGCACGCCTGCCCGGGCATAGAGGAGGGGGAGGCGTTTCGTATCCTTCTTGACGGAGCTGTCGCTCACGATCTCCACGACGAGGTCCGGAGCTCCGTCGATCCCTGAGATACGCCCCTTCCGAGATGACGGAGTCAGGCGAGCTTTTCCCGTCCCCAGAGAGGCGTCCAGCAAGAGAAACACGTCCGGTTCCACGGAGAGCTCGGCGAACCGCGAGGTGAGGCGGGTCCGATCGAAGAAGATCTCTCCCTGATCCTTCCTCCGGATCAGATTCCCCAGGGTCAGAACGACCGCCGATTTCACAACGCTGTGGGTGAAGACGTCTTCCGGGCTCAGATCCACCTCCACATCGCCCGCCAGGAAATCGATCCGCCCGGTCTCCGGGAACTCGCTGGACTCCAACCACCGTTCGAATCCGTCGAACGTGTGGGCATCCTCCGGGATGCGGAGGTCGTCTTCGAAGATGATGGCGTGTCGTCGGGCCATAGTGGATTTTACCTCCGAAGGCTCAAAATCCGGAAGAACTCCTCCGCCACCGACGCCGGGTTGCCCACGAGGGCGCCGGCTCCTTCTTCGGGGAGCCAGTCGGAGGGGAGGTAGCTCCGGTAGGGAGCATAGAGGAATCTCTGATCGAAAAGGGCGATGACGCCGGTGTCTTCCGGGGAGCGGATGAGGCGGCCGGCGGCCTGGACGACGCGGGTCATGCCGGGCACGACGAAGGAGTATTCGAAGCCGCGCTCGAAGCGCTCTTCGTAATAGTCCTTGAGGAGCTGCTGCTCCAGGGTGAGCGGGGGGAGGCAGGGGCCGACGATGGCCACGGCTTTCAGGACCTCGCCGGGGTAGTCGACGCCTTCGGCGAAAACGCCGCCGGCCACGGCCACCAGGAGGACGTCTCCGAAGACCGCGGAGCGCAGGGCCTGGAGGAGGAGGTCGCGGGCTTTTTCGTCGTCCGCCTGGCGCTGGATCAAGACCCGTTTGTTGCGCAGGCGCATGCGGCCGGTCACCTCGGAGAGGAAGGCGTAGCTCGGGAAGAGGGCGAGGCAGTTGCCCGGCACCGAGTCTGCGAAGCCGGCGAGGCGCTCGGCGATGCGGTCGTAGTTCATCGGCCGCTCGCGGTAGGTGGTGGCGACGCTGGGGTCGATCACCACGCGGCGGTTTTCGGCGGGGAAGGGGTTGGGGATCTCGACGAACGCGGTGCGCCCG
>DATEIO010000223.1:0-2280 GCA_035278895.1 Thermoanaerobaculia bacterium
GTCCAGGCGGTCGAACCGGTTTTCGTTGTTGTCGGTGCCGCGGCGCCTCCACTCGTCGAGAGAGAGGAAGCCGTCGTCATTGCGGTCCAGGCGATCGAACAGGGAGCGATTCCCCGGCCACTCGGCGAGCGCGATCCGGCCGTCGTCGTTGACGTCCAGGCGGTCGAACTCGTCTCCCGGGTTCCCGTTGCCCGGCCGCCGGGCTCCCGGGGTGACCTCGATGCCGGAGAGGACGCCGTCCCCGTTCCAGTCGTGCTGGTTGAAAGAGTTGTCGTTGCCCCGCCACTCGTCGCGGGTGATCCGGCCGTCGTGGTTGCGGTCCAGGGCCGCGAACCGCATCCGCGTCAGATCCTCCCCGCCCCGTCCCGAATTCCCTCTGTGGCCGCGGTTCTGGGCCTTGTTGTCCTGGCTGTAGCTGAGAGCAGGAGCGGTGATCGCCAAAGAAAGAGCAATCGCTGTGAGAGCCGTTTTGCGTAGGGTCATAAATGCCTCCCGTGTTGCGGTTTACTTACCGGCCAGCTCCGGAACAGCTCTGGCCGGTGTGGCCCCTGGGCGGAGGGCCAGCTGAACAGAGAGATACTTTGCAATTTGCGTACCCCAGCCCGAAACCTCACCCCTGTCCCCCGGGGAAAGGGGTGAGGGCAGGGGTGAAGTTTCGGGCGGGGAGCCGCTGACTCGATATAATCCCCCCACTCAAGCGAAGGAGGCCGACATGGAAGGTGTCACCCGGCGAGGTTTCTTGGGATGGAGCGCGTGGACGGCCTTGGGGCTGGGGGCCGGGCGGGTTCTCGGCGCTCCGGGGCTTCTGGCGCTGGAGTCGGCCCAGGGCGAGCCGCCGGCGGCGCTCCGCGCCTTGGACGCGTTCATCGAGCGCCACCGGCGGGAGATGGGCATCCCCGGGCTCACGCTCGGCCTCACCGACCGCAACGGCCTGATCGCGGCCAAGACCTACGGCCACGCCGACATCAAGACCGGGCTGCCGCTCACGCCCCAGAACCTTTTCGAGATCGGCTCGATCACCAAGTCGTTCGTAGGCCTCACGCTGCTCCAGCTCCGGGACGAGGGCAAGCTCGATCTCGCCCGCCCGATCCGCGAATACCTCCCCTGGTTGCGCATCGAGAGCGCGTACGCTCCGATCACGGTCCACCATCTCCTCACCCACACGTCGGGGCTGCCCAACCCGCTGGGCCTCCCCGCGATCACTCTGTGGACCGCGCACCCGCCCGGCCAGCATTTCCACTACTGCAACGCGGGATACAACATTCTGGGACTGCTGATCGAAACGCTCGACAAGCGGCCGTTGCGCGAGGTCTTCCGGGCCCGGATCTTCACGCCGCTCGGAATGAATGCAAGCGAGCCCGTGATCTCCCACGACATTCGGGACCGCCTGCCCGTGAGCTACCGGCCGCTTTACGACGACCGCCCGTTCCAGCGCCACGGCCCGCTCGTCGAAGCCCCGCAGATCGCCATGGACAACGCCGCAGGCTGCATCGCCTCGACCCCGGCCGACATGGCGCTCTACATGCGGATGCTCCTGAACCGCGGCCGCACGCCGCAGGGCCGCCTCGTCTCGGAAGAGAGCTTCGCCCTCTTCTCGCGCCCCGCCATCCCGTCCCCCGGCTTCGGCGAGGGGGCGGGCTACGGCTACGGGATCGGCGTGCAGCCGGTCGAAGGCCGCACCGTGCTGCGCCACACGGGAGGCATGGTCTCCTTCAGCTCGGCCATGATGGTGGATCTGGACGCCGGCTTCGGCGCCTTCGCCTCGGTCAACGCCTCGCTCGCGGGCTACCGGCCAAACGCGGTGACCGGCTACGCCCTGACCGTGCTCCGCGCCGCCGCCGAAGGACGCGCCCTCCCTCCCCCGCCGGAGCTCGACGATCCGTACCGAGTGCCCAAGGCATCTGACTACGTGGGAACGTACACCTCGCCCGACGGCCGCAAGCTGGTCCTCGAAGCCTCCGGTGAGCAACTCAAGCTCGTGCACAACGGCGAGAAGGTGGTCCTCGAAAGGCTCGCGCCGGACGTCTTCTTCGTCTCCCACCCGGACTTCAAGCTCTTTCCCCTGGCCTTCGAACGCGCCGGGGAAGCCGTGGCCGAAGTGAGCTACGGCGGCGACTGGTACGCGGGAGAGCGCTACACCGGCCCACGCACCTTCGAAACGCCGCCCGAATGGAATGCCTACACCGGCCACTACCGCAACGAAAACGCCTGGGAAGGAAGCTTCCGGATCTTCCTGCACAAAGGCCGCCTCTCCGCCGGAGGAGATCCCCTCGTCCCCCT
>DATEIO010000224.1:0-2546 GCA_035278895.1 Thermoanaerobaculia bacterium
GCTATTCGCCAACGGACCGAGGGATCGATGGCATCGTGTCGATCGCCGCGCGTGCCGACGGCGTGCGTTTGTACTTCATGCACGGACCGCAATTGCCCGACCCGAAGGGGCTTCTCCTGGGATCGGGAAAGCAGACCCGCTTCATCCAGGTGGAGGCGGCCAGCCAGTTGGCACATCCAGACGTGGAAGCGCTGATCGCCGCTACGATTGATCAGGCGAGGATTCCGTTGCCCTCCAAGGGAAAGGGCAGTCTTATCATCAAGTCGGATGGTGCAGAGAAGCCGCCACGCCGGAGGCCGTTGAAGTGACGGCGGGATTTGATGAGGCAACGTGTCCCAGTTTCTCTCTGATGGAAAACAACCGTCAACGTGTTGAGGAGGCGATACCATGAGATTTTAAGCTCAAATTCCTCAAGAAACTGGTCGACGCTGGCTTTGTCCTGGATGTTGCCTATGGCAATGCGAAGACGGACATCTACGCGTACCTTGGAGCAGGCTTGCCACCCGATGCAGTTTGGATCATTGGTCGATACGGTGGAGCAGACGGTACCCACAAGGTGAAAGAATCCTGGGAGGAGCAGGTGCGGGAGGTGAGCTTGCTCTCTCCCATCTCCCAGCCTTGGCAATAGAGGAGCGACAATGCGCCAGGAGAAGGTTTTCGCAATCAAGTTTTCGAGCCTGTACCCGCTGTACGTCAAGAAGGCAGAATCCAAGAACCGTTCGCAAGAAGAAGTCGATCAAATCCTCTGTTGGCTGACGGGCTACACCCAGGAAGGGCTACGGCACCAGATCGGATCTGAAAACGACCTCGAGACTTTCTTCGCCCAGGCACCAGAGATCCATCCGAATGTCTCGCTGATCAAAGGCGTGGTGTGCGGCATTCGAGTGGAGGAAATTGAGAACCCGCTCATGCAGAAGATTCGCTATATGGACAAGCTCATTGATGAGCTCGCGAAGGGAAAGGCACTGGACAAGATTCTGCGGCGATGACTGCCAGGGAGGCATACGATGAACATCCTGTTGTGGGTTCTGCAGGGCCTCGCCGCGCTCCTGTACGGAGCGTCGGGGGTCATGAAGGTGTTCCTGTTCGACAAGATCAGCGGGGATGTCCCGTCCTTTGGTGCGTTGCCGCGGGAAGGCTGGATGGCCCTCGGCATCCTGGAGCTCGTGTGCGCGGCCGGGCTCATCGTCCCCGCCGCCCTCCGTTGGCAGCCGCGGCTGACGGTACTGGCCGCCACGGTCCTGGCGATCGAGAGCCTCGTGTTCATCTGGGTGCACGTCCAGTACCACGAGATCCCGCCCATGATCATGAGCGGCGTGCTGGGCCTCCTCATGGCGTTCATCGCGTACGGCCGGGCGGTCCTGAAGCCGATCTCCTGACCGGCTCCGCCGGCTCTCCCCATGTCCCGTTTTTCGGACTTTAGGCACTCCTGATTGATAAGGGAATTGATGGACCTATCATGAGAGCGCCTAATTTCTATATCCTGCCCATATCCGAGGCGGGGAACGGTGTCCGCGGGACGCCGATCCAGAATGCCCTGGTCGTCCAGGCCGGCACGGCGGCCGAGCTCACCGAGGTGAACCCCGACCTGCAGATCCTGGATGCCGGGAGCGCGTTCTGGCATTCCGTCGAGAACGAGGCGAAGATCAACGTCGGATTGCCGTTCGACCGCTTCGGCCGGTTTCTCGACGAGGCGGCCGGTGACGCGTTTTCGTTCGGTCCGCTCGCGCACAGCCTCTCGTATGAGCGGCACTTCCTCTTGCGCTCCGGCAGCGCCGAAGCCTACGTGGTCCGGCTCGGCCGGAAGAACGACAAGCGCAAGCCGGCGATCAAGCTCAAGGAGGCGCGGGGCGAGAGGAACGGGATCCTGATGCGCAGCATGAAGCTCGAAGAGTGGAGCCCGGCCGCGTTCGATGCGGTCGTCGAGGAATTCGGCGCTCGTGAGGGTGCGCCGGTCGAGGTCACGCGGCTGCGTCCGTTCTACAAGCGCAAGGCGCGCGCGGTCTGCATCCATCGCCGGCACGGGCTGGTTTTCGGAGTCAGCATCGATCGCGCGAAACCGGTCGGGCTGCCGGCGGAGCTGTCGCAGATCGAGGTCGAGTACTGGAGCGCGCTCTTGCCGAAAGACGCCGTGCCGGGCCCGGAGGTCCTGCCGAGCGAAGCGTTGATCTCGGAGATCCACGTCGAGCTTTGCGGCCTGATCTGCCGGCAGCTCGCGCGCGAAGGAGCAGCCTTCGAGCCGACCTGCCTGACGAAGTCGGAATGGATCCGGCAGGTCAGCGAAGGCGCCGGGTGACCGGATGAGGATCGTCGAGCGCTGGCTCGATCTGCCCGGGCCGGTCCGCGAGCTCCTGACCGGCTGCCGCTGGGATTTCGCGTCGGAGAACCACGACGACGATTTCCACACGGACGTGCTTTTCCTGCGGGTCTCGTGCGGCTCGATGGCGTCCTTCGCCGGTCATGCCAGCCGTTCGGTGCTCTCCTATCACGACGGCTTCGACGCCCGCTTTTTCTACGAGGAGGAAGAAAACCGCGAGGTGGTCGCA
>DATEIO010000225.1:0-15558 GCA_035278895.1 Thermoanaerobaculia bacterium
GGCGTCGCCAGGGCCAGGGAGATGCCGATCACGGTGTAGGCGGTCAGATAGTCGAGCTTCAACGAAATGGTGAGGAAGAAGAGGGCATAGAACTGGCCCGTGTACCAGACGACGCCCTGGCCCGCGGTCGCGCCCAGGAGCGAGAGCAGCACGTACTTGTTGTTCGGATAGCGCAGGAAGCTGTCCCGGAGCGGCGACTTCGAGGCCTTGCCCTGCGATTTCATCTGCTTGAAGACCGGCGACTCCTCGAGCTTCAGCCGGATGTAGACGGAGAAGATCAGCAGCACGAGCGAGACCAGGAACGGAAGCCGCCAACCCCAGTTGGTGAAGTCTTCGGGAGCCATCAGGCCGCGGCAGGTGCCGATCACCAGGAGCGACAGGAAGAAGCCCAGGGTGGCGGTGGTCTGGATCCAGCTCGTGGCGGCGCCGCGCTCCCGGTCGGACGCGTGCTCGGCCACGTAGGTCGCGGCACCTCCGTATTCACCGCCGAGCGCCAGGCCCTGGAGCAGGCGGAGGGTGACCAGGATGGTCGGGGCTGCCATGCCGATCGCCTCGTAGGTGGGCAGCAGGCCCACGCCGAAGGTCGAGGCGCCCATGACGAGGATGGTCAGGAGGAACGTGTGCTTGCGGCCCACCAGGTCGCCCAGGCGGCCGAACACCAGGGCGCCGAAGGGGCGCACCAAAAAGCCTGCGGCATAGGTGGCGAAGGCCGCGAGGAGGGCCGCGGTGTCGTTGCCCTTGGGGAAGAAGAGGGCGGCGAAGAACGGCGCCAGGGTGGCGTAGAGATAGAAGTCGTACCACTCGAAGACGGTGCCGAGCGAGGAGGCGAAGATGACTCGGCGTTCTTCGGATTTCGAGACGGCCGGGGTGGCGATGGCGTTGGCGGGTGCTGTCGTCATGGCTTCTCTTGCCTCCTAAAACTGGAAGATCTGCCACTGCAGGTTGATCTGATCGCGGGACTCGCCCCGCTCCGGCTCGATTTTGGTGAACGAAAGCTTCAGATTGTTGTTGTGCCCGTTGACGATGTAACCCACGCCCGCGGTGAAACGCTCTTCGTCGATGAGCGTCGCCCGGTCGAAGCTCTGGGCAGCGTATTGGACGAACGGCATCAGCTTGATCGCGGCGATATAAAACCCGCTCTCGACCAGGACGTTGGTCTGCTCGGGCAGCGCGGCCAGGAAGACGTCGCCGTCGACCTGGACGTAGTCCCCCTGCAAGGTGAAGCCATTGCCGCCAGGGAGCGGTTGATCGAAGAAGAAGTCGGCGCCGATCGAGTCGTATTCCTCCTGCGTGTCGACGCTCGCGCCGATCGAAAGCGTTTTCGTCTTGCCAAAGGAGGTGCCGCGATAGAAAAGGCCGACCTGGGGCGTGAAGAAGGAGTACATCACCCGCCCCGTGAAGCGGAAGTTGTTCGAAGCGTTGACGCCGCGGACCCCCTGGTAGACGCCGGCCCGGTATTCGAGGTGGTCGCCGCCCAGATAGCCGCGGGCGCGGAGGCCATAGTCCCGGCCGGTCCGGGAGGTGGTGGGAGCCGATTCGACGAAGGTGTAGGGGCCGTAGTCGACGGTCATCAACGTCGCCGCCGACTGGCTGTGGTTGTAGCTCTGCTCCAGGAGCAGCATCCCGGCGTCGAGCATGAAGCCCTGCGAGAACTTGTAGGTGGCGGCGAAGTCCTGGATGAAAATGTCGCCCGCGTCCTTGGCTCCCGCGGTATTCGCTTTGCCCAGGTTCGGGCTGTCGGTGTCCAGGAAAACCGAAAGCTTGTCGCTCAAGGTGAAGCCCATGAGCACGCGCAGACGCCGGATGAACAGATTGTCCGCCGACTCGCCGGTCCCCGCGACATCCGCCGACTCGGCCTGGGCCTGGCCGAGCACACCGACCTTGAACGTCATCTTCTCGTCCTTCGAGGTCCACTGCAGTTGGGCGGCGGCGGGATGCGCCGCACCGAGCAGCACGGCCGCCAGGACGATTCCCAACGCTCCTGCCTTGCCTCTCGCGCTCACCAGGGCTCCTTTCTGGCCACCTCCGGCCGAAACAAGGTCCGCTCTGTGATCCTGTGATTCTTGGACGGGACAAAATCCTCCCTGGAAAGAGCAGGGCGCGTGCCACCTTCCCTTCCGGTGTCGCTCTGTCGCGAGCGGATCGTTTTGCAACACCGGCGGTTCGAAGTTGACAGTCTCTGTCGCGCCCCGCTACATTCCGTCTCGTGTCGGCCCACAACCGATCGCGCTCCGGCGCTGCCGGGCCCTCGCTGCCGCTCGAGGCCCTGCTCGGCGCGCTCGAGGGGTGCCCCACCCCCACGCTGGCCGTGGATCCGCGGGGACGGGTGATCGCCGCCAACGCGGGGGCGCGCCGGCGGCTGGGCTTGAACGGGACGGAGCGGCCGGTCCGCGATCTGCTGGGCGTGGGCTGGCGCGAGCTCGAGCTGGTCGCGGCCGAGGGGCTCTCCGATCTGGTGGTGGATCTGCCGGTGCGGCCGCCGGGGGCTTCGCGCTACGGCTGGCGAGTGCGGCCGGAGCGGGTGCTGGCCGGAGACGGCAGCGCGGTCGCCGTGGTCGCCTATCTCGAGGAGCCGTCGCCCCTGGCCGCCGCGGGCTCGCCTTTCGAGCGCCGGCCCCGGCGGCCGGCCGATCTCGAGGCGCTCTTCGGCCAGGACCCGCGGGTGACCGCGACCAAGCAGGCGGCGGCGCGCTTCGCCCGCACGCGGCTGCCGATCCTGCTGCTCGCCGAGACCGGCACGGGCAAGGACCTCCTGGCGCGCGCCATCCACGCGGAAAGCCCGCGCCGCGAGCGCCCCTTCGTGGCCATCAACTGCGGCGCGCTGTCGCCGCATCTCCTCGAAAGCGAGCTCTTCGGCTATGCCCCGGGCGCGTTCACCGACGCACGGCGCGAGGGCAATGAAGGCAAGATCGGCGCGGCGCGCGGCGGCACGCTCTTCCTGGACGAGGTCGCCGAGATGCCCGGGCCGCTCCAGGCTCTCCTCCTGCGCGTGCTGGAGGACGGCACCTACTACCGCGTCGGGGAGAACGCTCCGCGCCAGGCGGACGTGCGGCTGATCTGCGCGACCTGCCGGGACCTGCCGCGCATGGTCGAGGAGGGGGCCTTCCGGCAGGACCTCTTCTATCGCATCGCGGGCGCCTGCCTGAGCCTGCCGCCGGTGCGCGAGCGCTCGGACGTGCGCGAGCTCGTGGAGCACGTGCTCGCCGATCTCGTGGCGCACGGCGAATCCGAAGGCGCGACCGAGCCCCGGATCGCGGGCGAAGCGCTCGACTGGATGGCGCGGCAGAGCTGGCCGGGCAACGTGCGGCAGATCAAGACCGCGCTCCAGTACGCGCTCACCCTCGCCGACGGCGGCGAGATCCGGCCCGAGCACCTGCCCACGCTGCTTTCCGCGCGTGGCCCGGAGCCGGCACGGACGGCGGCGGCGCCAGCTCCCGCAGAGACACCGCCGCGGACGCTCGCCGAGATCGAGCACCACCTCGTCCGCCGCACCGTGGCCGAGTCGGACGGCAACCTGGCGCTCGCGGCGCGCCGGCTGGGCATCGCGCGCTCGACGCTCTACCGCTATCTGCGGAAGGCGGAGGAGCCGCCATGAAGGACGTCAAGGAAAAGCTGCTCTCGACGCGCCTCGCCGCCCTCTTCCTCTTCGGTTGCCTGGGCTTCAACGCGCCGTTGCTGCGCCTCGTGGCGCGCGACGTCCGGGTGGCGGGGCTCCCTTTGACCTGGATTTATCTCTTCGGCTTCTGGACCGTGCTGATCGGCCTCCTCGCGATGCTGGTCCGCCCGCCGCGCGGAGAGTGAGCGGGCCATGCTCTCGGCGGCGGTGCTGGTCGCGGTGGCTCTCGCCTACATCGGCCTGCTGTTCCTGATCGCCGGGTACGGAGACCGGCGCGCCGCCCGCGGAGCCCCGCCTCTCGCGAGCCCCTGGGTCTACTCGCTCTCGCTCGCCGTCTACTGCACGGCCTGGACCTTCTACGGCAGTGTAGGCCGGGCCGCGGTCGACGGCTACGGGTTCCTGCCGATCTATCTCGGGCCCACGCTCGCCGCGGTGCTCGGCTGGGTCGTCTACCGAAAGATCCTGCGCATCTCCAAAACCGAGCGCCTGATCTCGATCGCCGACTTCATCGCGTCGCGCTACGGCAAATCGACGGCGCTGGGCGCCGTGGTCGCGGTGATGGCCGTGGCCGGCACGGTCCCCTACATCGCCCTGCAGCTCAAGGCGGTCGCCAGCAGCTTCCAACTGCTCTGGCGGGCGACCCACCCGGTGGCGCTGCCGTTCGACCAGCTCTCGCTCCTCTGCGCCGGGCTGCTCGCCGTGTTCGCCATCCTCTTCGGCACCCGCTCGCTCGACCTGACCGAGCACCACACCGGCCTCGTGCTCGCCATCGCGTTCGAGTCGCTGGTCAAGCTCGTCGCGTTCCTGGCCGTGGGCGTGTTCGCCGTGTGGGGGCTCCACGACGGACTGGGCGACCTGTTCGGCCGCGCGGCCGCCGATCCCGAGCTGCGCGCTCTCCTCTCGCGCACCGGCGCCGACGACGGCGAATGGGCGTGGATGACGTTCGCGTCGCTCCTCGCCTTCTGGTTTCTGCCGCGCCAGTTCCAGGTGGGAGTGGTCGAAAATCTCGACGAGCGCCACCTGCGGACCTCGGCGTGGCTGCTGCCGCTCTACCTCCTGGTGATCAACGTCTTCGTGCTGCCGATCGCGCTCGCCGGCCGGCTGTCTCCGCAGACCGCAGGAATGCCCGGAGACAGCTATGTGCTCGCCCTGCCCCTTGCCGCCGGGCAGCCGGGCCTCGCGATCCTGGTCTTTCTGGGCGGCCTCTCCGCGGCCACCGGTATGGTGATCGTCGAGAGCCTGGCGCTCTCCAACATGGTGGCGAACGACCTGGCGCTGCCGTGGCTGCTGCGCCGCCCGGGCTCGGCGGACGGCGATTTCCGGCGTCCGCTCCTGATCAGCCGGCGCCTCGCGATCCTCGGCGTCCTCCTGCTCGGCCACGTCTACGCCGTGTTCGCCGCGAGCGGCGTCTCGCTCGTCACCATCGGGCTCGTCTCCTTCGCCGCCGCGGCCCAGGTCGCTCCGGCGCTTCTGGGAGGCCTTTTCTGGACCGGGGCGACCCGCCGGGGCGCGCTCGCCGGCCTCCTCGGCGGCTTCCTCGTCTGGGGATACACGCTGCCGTTGCCGACGCTGGTGGCGAGCGGGCTCCTGCCCTCTTCCTTCACCGCGGACGGCCCGTTCGGCGTCGAGCTTCTGCGCCCGTACGCCCTCTTCGGCCTCGAAGGGCTCGATCCGCTCTCCCATTCGCTCCTCTGGAGCCTGCTCGTCAACGTGCTCGCCTTCGTGGGCGTCTCCTCGTTCGGTGGCCAGAGCGCGGTCGAAAAGCGCCAGGCCCGCCGCTTCGTGGGGATCTTCCGCCGCCTGGAGTCGGAGGAGCCGATCTGGAGCGCCGACGCGCCGGTCGCCTCGGTTCGCGACCTGCTCGCCCGCTTCCTGGGTGAGGCCGGCGCCGAGCGCGCGCTCCAGGCCTGGGCGGAAGAGCGGGGCGTCGACCTCCAGGGCGCGGAGTCCGCCGATCCCGAGCTCCTCGCCTATGCCGAGCGACTGCTGGCCGGCACGACCGGCGCGGCCTCGGCGCGGGTGGCGCTTGCCACGGTGGCGCGCGAGCAGTCGCTCGGCGTGGGCGAGGTCGTGGAGCTGCTCGACGAGACCTCGCGGGCGCTCGCCACCAGCCGCGACCTGGCCGAAAAATCGCGCGAGCTCGAAGCCGCCTCGGCCGAGCTGCTGCGGGTCAATGAGCGGCTGCGCGAGCTCGACCAGCGCAAGGACGAATACCTCTCCACCATGGCGCACGAGCTGCGCACGCCGCTCTCGGCCGTCCGCGCCTTCGCCGAGATCCTGCACGACAATCCCGACCTCCCGGTCGAGCGGCGGGCCGCGTTCCTGCGCATCATCGAGAAGGAGAACGAGCGCCTGAGCCGGCTGATCCACGACCTTCTCGATCTCGCGAAGCTCGAGGCCGACGAGCCGGGCGCGCACCTCGCGGATTTCGATCTGACGGAAGCCGTGGACGACGCCGTCGAGTCGCTGCGCCAGCTCTCGGACGCGCGCGGCGTCGCGGTCGAGGCCCGGCACGGCGACGAGCCGCTCCCGGTCCACGGCGACCGCGACCGGATGATCCAGGTGGCGCTCAACCTGCTGTCCAACGCCATCAAGTTCTGCCCGCCGGAGCACGGGCGGGTCGTGGTCGAGGCGCGCCAGGACGACGGGCACGTCCGGATCGCGGTCACCGACAACGGCCCGGGTGTGCCCGCGGAGCATCGCGAAACCATTTTCGAGCGCTTCCGGCAGCTCGCCCGCCCGGTGGACGGCACGGCCCAGGGCACGGGCCTGGGGCTGCCGATCTGCCGCCGGATCGTGGCCCAGCACGGCGGCCGCGTCTGGGTCGAAGACGCCCCCGGCGGTGGCGCCCGGTTCGTCGTCGTCCTGCCCGCCGCGTCCGGCGGCACTGAAACTGCAGAAGCCAGCCTGACAGGAGAAACGGAATGACGGAGCTCCGGCGCCGCGTCTTGATCGTCGATGACGAGCCGAACATCGTCGTCTCCCTGGAGTTCCTGCTGCGCCAGCAGGGCTACGAGGTGCTGGTGGCCAAAGACGGCGAAGAGGCGCTCGCCACCGTCGCCGAGAGGCTCCCCGAGCTCGTGGTGCTGGACGTCATGCTTCCCGGGATCGACGGCTTCGAGGTCTGCCGGCGCCTGCGCGAGCGTGCCGATCTCGCCGGCCTGAAGATCGTCCTCCTGACCGCGCGCGGCCGGGACGTCGAGCGCGTGCGGGGGTTGGAAGAAGGCGCGGACGCCTACGTCACCAAGCCCTTCTCCACTCGCGACCTGATGAAACAGGTGGCACGCCTGCTGGATGGAGAGACCGCGTGAAGCGAAGGGCAAAACCGGCCGGCCAGGATCTCGAGCCGCTGGTGCGCGAGCTGCGCGGCTCGCTCGCCAACCTGCGGGCCGCCTCCGAGGCGTTAGACCTTGCCGCCCCGCCCGGAGAGAGCGCCGAAGCCCGCGACCTCCGCGCCATCGTGGTCGCGGAAGCCGCCCGCCTGAGCGACCTCGTCGACCGCCTCGGCGTCGCCGTCCTCCCCCTGGAGCGCCCCTCCCGCGGCCGCCTTTCGCTGCGCGACGTGATCGCCGAGTTGACGCGAGGCGCCCGCGCGGACCTGGACCTCCCCGTCGACACCGAAGCCGAGCCCGCCGACGTCCGCTTGGCCGACGGCGCCTCGCTGATCGGAGCCCTCCTGGGCGCCCTCGGCCGCCTCCGGCGCGACTTCGCCGTGAGCCGCGTCTCGCTGCGCGCCCGTCTCCACCAGGGCCTCGTCGCCCTCGACTTCTCCTGGCCCGCCTCCGAGCCCGAGATCTGGCGCCTGCGTGAATCCCACGCCGATCTCCTCGCCGGAGGCTGGCGGGGGGCGTCGTCCCTGCGCGACGTCGTCCAGGCCATGGGCGGCGAGGCCTGGCTGACGGTGGACCGGGCGGCGGCGAGCGCGGGTCTGCGGTTGTTGCTGCCTCCGGCGTGAGGCGAGTCTCTCCAGACCAGAACAAAATCGACTTCATTTGTCGAATGAAAGGTCTTCCTCTACACTCTCGCCGTGAGGATCTATCTCGACATGTGCAGCATTCAAAGACCTCTCGACACCAGATCCCATGTAAGGATCGCCGTAGAGGCGGAGGCTGTTCTCGGCATTTTTGCCCTCCTGGAAGCGGGAGAATTGGAGCTGGTCGCCTCAGACGCTCTGATGTTTGAGGCCGAGAGGAATCCTCACCCGGTTAGAAAGCGGTATGCTTTGGATGTCATCTCCAGAGCGACCTTGTTCGTGCACACGGATGAGCGCATCGAAGAGCGGGCGCGCTTTCTGGTCTCTCGCAAGATCAAGCCCCTCGATGCTCTTCACCTTGCAACTGCCGAGAGAGCCAAGGCCGACTGCTTTTGTACATGCGATGACAGATTTCTGAAGCGGGCCCGAGCAGTCGGAGCACCGCCCCCCCGAATCGTTTCCCCTCTCGAGTTGATCGCGGAGATCGCATCATGAATCTTCAGACCAAGTCCCTCAATGAAATCACGCAGGAGGCCATCGACCTTCTGACCAGAGAGCTGGGGCTCGTGGCAACCCTTCGATTTCTTGGTCAGTTCACAACAGGATATGGCAACTACACCGAGGAACGGGAAGCCTTGTTCGAGGGCATGAGCCTGGAGCAGGTCTTGGCGGCGGTCAAGAAGACCAAAACTCCATAGGAGTGTTGACGCTCTCTCGAAGAGAGCGCCGAAGCCCGTGAGCCGCGGTCTCCCTTCGAGGAACGTCCCGGTTCGTGTCCCAGATCCTGCGCCTCCGAGTCCGCTCAGGCCACCAGCCGGACGACCCATCAGCATCGATTTGCGCGGATTCCCAGCTCCTCGTTCTCCAAAAGGAAAAGCCCGGCCCGGGCGGGGGGGGTCCAAGCCCCCGCGACTGTCGCTGCGCTCGCCCGGTATAGTAGTATTGGGTGCATGCGAAATCTTGCATGTCTTCTGCTGGTTGTGGGTGTCAGCTCCTCGGCCCATGCCCAGGCCACCTCCGTGGCCGAGCGTGT
The DNA here is from genome assembly GCA_035278895.1 of Thermoanaerobaculia bacterium. Taxonomy (GTDB): domain Bacteria; phylum Acidobacteriota; class Thermoanaerobaculia; order Multivoradales; family UBA5704; genus DATARR01. The sequence goes on from DATEIO010000225.1 coordinate 8,623, forward strand.
GGCGCAACAGAACGCGCTGTTCGAAGAGTTCTATCAAGCCGGCCTCAAAAGCTCGCCGGAGCGGGCGACCTCGGTCGGCGACTATCGCTACAACGCGCAGCTCGGTGATGCGTCGCTCGCCGAGATCGAGCGCAAGCACGCGGAGGACAACGCCTTCCTGGAGCGGCTGCGTGCCATCCCGACCACCGGCATGGCAGAGACCGACCGGGTGTCGCATGTGCTCCTGGAGCAGCAACTCGTCCGCGCCAACGTGAGCCACGAGCTCAAGAACTACGAGATGCCGCTCAGTCAGCAGGGCGGCGTCCATACCGCGCTGGCCGATCTGCCTTCGAGCGCGCCCCTGGATTCGGTGCAGCACTACGAGGATTACATCGCGCGTCTCCACCAGATCCCGCGGGTGTTGCAGCAGACCATCGAGGTGCTGCGCGCCGGCATGAGAGACGGCCTGATGCCGCCGAAGCTCGTCGTGGACCAGTTGCCCGGGCAGTGCGAGGGGGTCATCTCGTCCAACCCGTTCCTGCTGCCGCTCAAGGAGTTTCCAGAGAGCTTCTCCGAGGAGGAGAAGCAGCGGCTGACGGCCGCGATGACCAAGGCGGTCCATGAGAAAGTCCTCCCGGCCTACAAGAAGCTCGAGGCGTTCCTGCGCGACGAGTACGCGCCGAAAGGGCGGACCGCGATCTCGATCGAGAGCCTGCCGGACGGCAAGCGGCGCTACCTCGAAGCCGTGAAGAGGATGACCACCCTCGACATCACGCCGGAAGCCGTTCATCAGATCGGCCTCAAAGAGGTGGCACGGATCACGGCGGAGATGACCAAGCTGGCCCAGGCGCAGGGCTACAAGGACCTCGCCGCCTTCCGCGCCGCGATCAACAGCGATCCGAAGTGGCAGCCGAAGAACGAGGCTCAGATCGTCGCCGACTTCAAAAAGTACATCGACGAGATGCAACCGCGGCTGCCGGAGCTCTTCGGGCTGCTGCCGAAGGCTCCGGTGACGGTCGACGCGATCCCCGACTATGAAAAGGACGCGGCGACGTACTACGTCCGCGGCACTCCGGACGGCAAACGGCCTGGACGTGTGATGGTCGCCGTCTCCGACCCGACCCACCGCTCCCTGGTGAACGACGAAGCCGTCGCCTATCACGAGGGCGTGCCCGGGCACCACATGCAGATGAGCATCGCTCAGCAACTCCAGGGCCTGCCGAAATTCCGGGCGCTCGGCGCCGGCGGCATGGCCGCCTATACCGAGGGATGGGCGCTGTATGCGGAAGAGCTCGGCAAGGAGGTCGGCCTCTACAAGGACCCGGTATCCGACTACGGCCGGCTGAACTCGGAATTGTTCCGCGCCGTGCGGCTGGTGGTCGATACCGGCATCCACAACAAGGGTTGGACGCGCGACCAGGTGATCGCCTACATGCGCGAGAATGACGTCAACGAAGTCCTCGCGCAGTCGGAGACCGACCGTTACATCGTGCGGCCAGGACAGGCGCTGGCCTACAAGATGGGGCAACTGAAGATCCGGGAGCTGAGGGAGCGCGCCAAAACACAGCTCGGAGCGCGCTTCGACATCAAGGCGTTCCACGACGTGATTCTGAGCGGCGGACCGATGCCGCTCGACCTGCTGGAAGAGCGCGTGGACGAATGGATCAAAAGCCAACGGCAGCCGCAAGCGGCTGCCGTGCCGTAAAGGCAAAGCGAATCTGGCATCCAGAAGCTGTCGTAAACCCTTCAATTGGACCCGATTTGCCCCTCGTCCCCTCGGCTGACAGACGAGCCTACGGCTCGCGGAACGGATTGAGGATCGAAACCCCGCATCCTTCAAAGTCGCGAACATTCTGAGTCACGACCGTAAGTTGGTGCTCCTGGGCCGTCGAGGCAATGATCATGTCCGCAGAGGACCGCGTCTGTCCCCGAGCCTGGAGCTGTCCGCGGATTTCTCCGGACCGCCTTGCGATCTCAGCGCTCACGGGCAAGACCTCGCAGTGGGTGTCGAGGAACTCCTCGAACCAGAGCTGAATCCTCGGATTCGGTTTCCAGGCGAGCCCGAAGCTCACCTCCTCCACCGTAACGGCGCTGAGGGCCACTCTCCGGACTCCCCGCGCCCATTCCAACACGCCCGGATCGGGCCTCTTCCGGGCCAGCTCGCTCAGGATGTTGGTGTCAACGAGAAATTTCGTCGAGAGCATCGGGGAACGGGTTGGGCCGCTCCTGCCGCGGCGGGATTTTCAGGGTGAGATTCTCTTCCTCGCAGATGCGGCGGAGATCCTCGAACGCCTCGGCCAGGCTCCGCTCTTCCCTACTCTGGCGCCAGTCCAGAAACTCCTTCAGCGTCTCGGCCGGGACCATCGCTGCCACCAGCTTGTCGCGGTTGTAGATCCACTGCGGCTCTTCTTCAGCCGCTTTGACGAGCTCGGAAAATTTCTGCTTGGCGTCTGCGATCTTCCAGTTCATGTCCGCCTCCAACTTGGACATTTTACTCGGAGAAGATGTCCATGTCGAGCACGCCGGAGCCCCGGCCTCAGGCGTGCAACTTCCGGAGCCGTCGGCCACCCGCGTGGCTGGAGAGCGGCAGAGCCCGGCAGACCGTGCTCTGGCGGGGAACGAGGACGCTCGTTACTGGAGGCGGGTAAGGCGGTTCCCGGTTAAAAGAGGAATCTCAGCTAAAGAGGGACTAAATGAGGGTACTATCCAGCACCGAAAGGGAACTCGCAGCCCCATAACCCGCCGGAGCGTCTTCTTGGACGCCAAGAGGATAAGAAACCAATGAACAGTCTCCGTATCTCCGAGGTCAGGATCCAGAATTTTCGGCTGCTTCGCGACGTTTGGCTTCCATTGGGTGATCTGACGGTGCTGATCGGACCGAACAACTCCGGGAAGACAGCGTTCCTCCAGGCACTTGCAGTGGCCCTCGGCGAGCATCGCGCAAGCACAGAGGATCTGTACATCGCCCCTGCCGGGATCCCGGCGAAATCCTTCATCATCGACCTGCTCATCCACCCGGGCCGGGGCGAAGAGTTTTCCGAGGAGCTTCGCGATCTGTTCGCAGACGCAATCCAGATCCCGGTAAAGGGGCCTGAGTATGTGGTGCTGCGGACCGTTGGCGCACCCGACACCCGACGCGGCGGGATTCTGCCTCGCCGCTCTTTTCTCAAAGGCTGGGAGCGTACCTCTTCGGAGACATCTATTCTCCCGGAGCTCAAGAAACCCGGAGTCTCGCGAGAGATCCTGGAGCTGTTCTCCTACAACTTTCTCGACGCGCGGCGCGACATCGTGGAGCAACTTCAGGGCCGTTCGACCTATTGGGGCAAGCTTGCGGGAGCCCTCGACATCGAGGACCAGTTGCGAAGTGAGATCGAGACGTCCCTGGGTACCCTGAGCAAAACGATTATCCAGGGAAGCGCCGTTCTCGAACAGGTCCGGAGCGAGATCGACCGGATCACCGAAGCGCTCACGCCAGGATCACCTGGGGTGGACATCGAGCCCCTTCCAGCCCGGGTGGAAGACCTGTCTCGTGGCATGGACATCCGTTTGCGCGCCCCTGGGAGCGCCGCCATCTCGATGTCGCGGCAAGGGATGGGAACGCGGAGCCTGGCCGCTCTGACTGTATTTAGCGCTTTTGTGAAGATCCGCATGGCCGAAGGGCCAACGGCGCTGACCCTGCTTGCTCTGGAGGAGCCCGAAGCCCACCTGCACCCGCAGGCGCAGAGAGCTGTGTTCGACCTCGCCTGCTCCATCCACGGCCAGCGGGTCCTCTCGACGCATTCGCCGTATGTCTCCGGAATTGCAGATGTCTTTGACTTCAGGACCTTTCGCCGGAAAGGATCGACAACTCAGGCGCTTTGGGTCCCGAAGACGAACGCCGCTGGCACTCCGACGTTTACCCCGGAGGAGCACGAGAAGGTGCGCCGATTTGTCCAGCATCGCCACGGTGAGATCCTGTTTGCCCGGCTGGCCCTGTTCGTTGAGGGTGAAACGGAAGAGTACGCCATTCCTGTCTTCGCCGAGCACTACTGGAAACGCAGCATCCATGACCAAGGGATCTCCTTGATCAATGTCGAGGGGGCTCAAAGTTACAAACATTTTGTAATTCTTCTCGAAAAGCTGGGCATTCCATGGATTATCCTGTCAGATGGAGATCAAGAAGGAGTCAAAGGAATCGCTGCCACCGGAAAGGCCCTCGGCCGAGAGCTCGATCCTGCCTCCGAAGTGGTGATGCTACCAACGGAGCCCAAAGGGTTGGCTTTCGAAGAGTACCTCATTCAGGAAGGCTTCCGCCCTCAAGTCGAGAGGGCCATCGCGGCGGCCTGCGGCACGGGAGCCCTCGAGGAGTACCGTGACCGGAATCACGGTCAAAAGCGGAAGGGAGGAGGACTCCGAGACTATCGGACCCCCGGGTCGGAGGACCATCTCGTGCTCGATTTCATGGCGGACCACAAGGCACTGCTGGGACAGCCCGTCGCCCAGGCGATCTGTGTCGAGGGAGCTTCCAAGGGGGCGGCGGCAATCCCGCCCAAGGTCTTGGAGCCTTTCCGGAGAGTCGATAAGATCCTCTCCGGAGAGGTCTTATGACGCGCTTTGCCCCCACTCCTGAGCAGGCCGCCGTGATCGCCCTGAACGAAGGGGCTTATCTGGTGACGGCTCCGCCCGGCTCTGGAAAGACCCAGGTTCTGACCCGGCGAATCGTTCGCCTCCTCAACGACTCACGGGGCCAGACCTTCCGGATTCTCGCCCTGACCTTCACCACCAAGGCCGCCGAGAACATGCGGGCACGCATCGAGGCCGAAGCCGGCGAGGAATGGCGAAGGGTCACCACGGCGACGTTTCACTCCTTCTGCCTCGATGTGCTCCAGCATTACGGAGAGCACATCGGCCTGCCCAGCGACCTGACGATCTACGAAAACGAGGATGACCGCATCGAGGCCCTGGCCCAGGGCCTTACCGACGAAGGGTTTCTCATCCGCCGCACAGAGGAGGATCTGAAGCCGCTCCGGGGGATGCTTCAACAGATCGGACGGTTCAAGCGCGACCTGCTCCCCCCTTCCGCTGTCCAGGCGGAGCCCGACGGGGAGGAGCCTGTCCGCCTCGATGTCGCCTACGCCGCCTACGATCGGACTCTGCGCCTCTACAACGCCGTCGATTTTGACGATCTGCTCAGCCTGGGATACCGGCTCTTTACGGAATCCCCTCGCGTGGCCCGTCACTATCGGAGGCTCTACCGGTACATTCTGGTGGACGAGGCCCAGGACACCAGCCGGGCCCAGTACGAGCTCTTGAAAGCACTTTGCGGCTCCGAGCACCGGAGCGTCATGATGGTCGCCGATGCCGATCAGTACATCTATCGGTTTGCCGGAGCCAGCGATGAATTCCTCAAGAGGTTCATCCAGGATTTCAAGGCAGAATCCCATCGCCTTTCCTTCAATTTCCGGTGCGCCGAGGCGATCGTCAGCGCTGCCAACTCGTTGATCCGGCATAATCGGGACCGGTTGGCAGCGGATTCCTTCATGCGGTCCGAGTGCAACGCCCAAGGTCTGGTGACCGCCGCTTCCTATGAGGACGAGGACGCCGAAGCCCGAGGGGCTGTCGATCTCGTTCAGGGGCTTCTCGAGAAAGGGCTCTGCCGCCAGTGGCTCCATCCCATGGAGCCTTTGGAGGTCCAGGCGAGCGACGTTTGTATCCTCGGAAGGAACCGCTACCTGCTGACATCGGTGATCGAAGAACTGGGCCGTCGGGGCTTGCCGTGCCGCTTCAGCACCACGGAATCCGAGCTTTTCGAGTCGAGCCTTTTTCAAACCATCTACTATGCCCTCCGGGCCCTGTTGAACCCACGGGACCTGCTCAGCCGGAGAAATCTCCTGGCTTCCGCCGGGCTGACCAACGGGGCTGCGGAGGAGATGTTCGGAGACCCTCTCCCTGCCACCTTTTCGGCACTGCCCCGAGTCAATCCTCTTTGGGCCGAGCTGTTCAACCTCTTTGCACAAACCTGTTCCGAGCCACTTCCCCTGGATCACCTGCTTTCCCGGATTCAGGAGATCGTCAAAGGAGTTTCGGAGCACCAGCCTGAGGAGACCCTCAAAGCTCTGGAGTTGGTCGATCTGAAGAGCTTCCAGGAGCGCTGGAAAATCTACCGGCAAAGAACCGAGGAGCCCGAGCGGGCTCTGCACGGATTTTTGGGAGAGTTGTCCTTGAGCAGCCGGACCGCCGTAGAAGGATCTGGTGTCCACGTTCTGACAGTCCATGCAGCCAAAGGCCTCGAATACCGAGCTGTCGTCCTCGTTGGCATGAATGAAGGAAGCTTCCCGGACTTTCGAAGCTCCCGGTCTCTCGAGGGATTGGAGGAAGAACGACGAAATGCCTATGTGGCTGCCACTCGCGCCTCCCGGCGTCTTCACCTGACGCGGCCACGAGCCCGTCTCATGCCGTGGGGAGATTTGAAACGTCAGACTCCATCACGTTTCCTTTCAGAGATGAAAGTTTCGGTGAAGGATTTACTCGCTGAGCCTGCCTCATAGGACGGCCTTACCCTCCATTCCCTATCCCCCCAACCCGCTCAACTCCATCTCCCGCGGGTGCTCCACACTGAACTCGAACTGGAGCACCTGCCGGGCCGCGGGCTCCAGGACGAGCTTCCATTAGAGCTGGTTGAGCTCGGTCTGCCTGGCGGGCTTGGGATCGGCCGATTCGAGCTTGACCTTGATCTGCTCGTGCTTGGAGACGGGGAGCTGGTCGCGGACGTAGACGGTCTGCGGGGTGTCGCGGAGGTTCTCCACCTCGATGCGGTAGCCGTAGCGGAGGCGCCTCCGGTCGGCCAGGAAGGTCTTGTCGACGGAGCGGGCGGTCAGCTTGCGCTCGACGCGCATCCGCTCGTCGGCTCCCAGGGCGAGCTCCAGCTCCTGGCCCGGGGCGGTGTGGCGGAGATGGGTGGCGCCCAGGTATTCGTCC
>DATEIO010000226.1:0-3465 GCA_035278895.1 Thermoanaerobaculia bacterium
CAGAAGATTCCGGCGGCCGGCCGAATTTTACGGCGCGCGGCAGAATCTTCTGGGAAGTGCCGGAAGATTCTGGGAAGCGCCGGAAAGTTCTGCGCGCCGGCCGAAAATTCTGTGGCGCCTGGGAAAATTCTGTCGGCCGCGGGAAAATTCTGGGACGCGCCCTTAAATTCTGTGAGCCACGGTAAAGTTCTGCGGCGCTCCGGAATCTTCTGCGGCAGGCGGAAAGCTTCGAGGAGCCGTCGAGCTTTTCCGTCTGCCGCCGACGACTCCCGTGGCTCGTCGAATCTCTCTTTACGCCCCCTTCTTCTTCGCGGCCTCTTCCTGCATTTCCACAAAGCCGGCCGCGGCTTCCTGGACGTCCTGGGGAAAGTCCTCAAACTCCTGAACCTGTCGGACCTCGATGACCTCGTTGTCCGAGCCGGGACAGCGCGAGGCCCAGGCGATGGCTTCTTCCTTGGAGCCGACCTCGATCATCCAGTAGCCTCCCAGAACCTCCTTGGCCTCGATGAAGGGACCGTCGGTCACGTGGGGCTTTCCGCCGGAGAAGGAGATGCGGGCGCCCATCGAGGGCGGGTGGAGGCCATCCAACCCGCGCAGGATGCCGGCTTTCTGGAGGTCTTCATTGTACTTCATCATCGCGGCCACGGCGTCGGCGTCCGGCATGGTGCCCGGCTCGGCGGTCTCGTATCCCTTGGGGATCATCAGCATCATGAATCGCATGGCAGGATCTCCTTTGATTTCGGATTCCAAGCCGGGCGTTCACCCCCGGCTCTACGGGTGAGTCGAACGAGGCTCCCCGAAATCGACACCCCGAAAAAATCTGGTACGGTCGTCTCTCATGAGACGTATACAGGGCATGAGAAGCTTCGGCTGCGCAATCCTCCTGGGCACCCTGGTTTTCGCGGCCGCCGTGGCCCAGGGGCAAGACAAGGCCGCCCCGCGGGTTCCGCCGACCTTTCCCGGAGCGTCTTCGGTGCTCTGGGTCGGGGCCCACCCGGACGACGAGGTCCTCGCTGCGCCTCTCCTGGCCCGGCTCTGCCTCGACGAGGGGCTGCGGTGCTCGTTTCTCGTGCTCACCCGCGGCGAAAAGGGGCCGTGCCTTCTGCCCGGCGGCTGCCGGCCGGATCTTGCCGCGGTCCGCAGCGCCGAGATGGCCGGCGCGGCCCGGTTGTTCGGCGCGGACCTGATCCTCTGGAGCCTGCCGGATGCCGGATCGGGCCAGGACGGCTCGGCGGGAACGTGGGACGCCGCGTCCGGGTCCCACGCAGCTCTCGTAGCTTCCGTGAGAAAGGTCCTCTCCCGAACCCGCCCGGACGTCGTGTTGACCTTCGACCCGCGCCACGGCTCGACGTGTCACCTGGATCACCGGGCGGCGGGCAGCCTCGTTCTCGAAGCGGTGAGCAGAGTCGAGAAGCGTCCTGCCGTGTACCTGCTCGAAACCCGGCTCGTCCTCACGAGCGCGCCGGTGACCGTCCGGTTTCAGCCGGCCGCCCTCGCCAGGGACGGAGTCTTCGCGTTCGACGGCAACGCCCCGCTGGCGTCGACGGCCCGTCCGGCGTGGGAGATGACGAACCGGGACGTTCTGATCCATGCCAGCCAGTTCGACGCCCCGCTGCGGCGCGCGATCCGGAGAGTGCCGTCCGCCCAACGCGCCGTGTTTCTGGGCCCGGCGGATCTGCTGCTGTCCGCGGCGGACGTTTGGACCTGCCCTTGAAACCCACCCTCTTAGACATAAGTCACAGCCGATCGGAGCGCCTCCCAATGTAGAGACGCCACGTGGGGCGTCTCCGGATCGGAGAGAACGGCCTGGACGGACGAGAGACCCCGCGGCACGTCATTGTTTTCGGGAGGATTTCACCGCCTCAGAGACGCCCCACGTGGCGTCTCTACATTGGGATCTTGCTAAAGGAGGTTTCCCCCGAGTCTCCCGGATTCATGGCGCCAAAGATGTGTATAAGAGGGTGCCTTGAATCCTCCGGGGCAGGTCACTCTCCGGTGACGGTGTACTGAATGAACAGGGTCTTCTCCCCCGCCTTGCAGACGACGGGCTTCTCCTTCATCCCGCTCCAGCCGGGAGCCTCCACTTCGGGGTCCCGGTCCGCGCGGAGAATCCGCCCTTCGGTCCGTTTTTCGAGCTGGGAGAGCAGCCTGGCGTGCGGCATGGTCCAGCCGTTCCGGTTGCGGCCCTTGGGTTTGCGGGCCTGCTCTTCGTCCACCGGGATCAGGGCGACCAGCCGGGAGGTCGAGGTCATCATCTCCAGGCCCTTGTCTTTCAAGGTCGCGTTGTGGCTGCCGTGGTGGCCGACCTTGTAGAGGACGGTGCGGTTGAGCAGGCTTTCGGCGGTTGCTCCACCCTCGACGCTCGGAAGCTCGTGCCAGGAGAGCCAGTTGCCCACCTGCGCGTCTCCGGGAAAGAGCAGGACCGGGCCTCCCTCCCCCAGCTCGAAGGCCAGGACGAGGCTCGTGTTGTTGACGTGGTCGTCCAGGTTCAGAGCCAGCAGGGTGGCGGCCTCGAGCCAGTCGATGTCGATGAGCCTCCAGTCCAGGTCCCGGCCGGGGGTCTCGGGGTAGCGGGCGCGGAAGAACTCGCCGTGCTCCGGATCATCGCCCGCGGTTTCGCGGGGATAGCGCTGCCAGCTTTCGAAAGGAAACGTGAGCTCGTAGAGCTCCCTCTCTTCGTGGGACGCCTCTTTCTCCATGGGGTGAAGGGCGGCGTGGAGAGCGGCCTCTTCGTTCAACGGCAAACACCGCAGATAGACCTCTCCCGGGGCCGCCGCCTTGGACGGGTCGTCCTTGCCCAGGTATTTGGGATCGGTTGGCGGTCCCAGGGCATAGATCCGCAGGCCGGAGACGTTGTCGAGGGAGAGCGGCGCGAGGCTCGGGCGGACGTACTTCGGCGCAGCCACTTTCCGGCGCACGATCTCCAGGAGGTCTTCCGTGCTGGTGAAACCCAGGAGGGCGTCCAGATGCTCCACGGTCGTGCGGAGCTGCGAGGGCTCGCCCAGATCCGAAGATTCCAGTTGGAGCCTTTCGCGAAGCCGGTTCGTGGCTGTAACCGCGGCCTGGAGGGCCAGGTTGCGCTCTTCGGCCATCCGCAGCGCGGCCGGGTCCGCCGGATTTTCGGTCCAAGGCAGCCAGACCTGTTTCACCTTGAACCCGGCGTGCTCGAAGATCTCCTGTCCCTGCCGAAAGCCGGAGAGGTGGTCCCAGTGCGCGTGGGTGACCACGAGCAGCTCCAGGCCGCGCTCACCGATCTCGTCCCTGACGTGCTCCAGAATCTTCGGCATCCAAAATTCGGCGTCCGGCGTGCCTTTGAGCACGCCACAATCGATCAGAATATAGGACGTCTCGCCGTCGTCGCCGCGAAAGCCGAGCAGGAAGCAGTCGCCCAGGCCGGTGCAGTACATGCGGACGACCGCCCCGTTTTCCGGCGGATTCATTTTCTCAACCGGCTTGCTCATCCAA
>DATEIO010000227.1:0-9654 GCA_035278895.1 Thermoanaerobaculia bacterium
GCCCCGAGCGCCTTCCTGGTGGACATCCAGCCGGCCCAGTGGCCCGGCGTCGAAAAGATCCTCAAGGCGGGAGGGGCGGACACGATCGAGTCCGTGCCCGTCGTCATGGCCCGCCTCGCGGCCATCGACGGCGTTTCGGCCGAAGAGCTCGTGGAGCGCTCCAAGACCTCCGGGCGCGAAGGCGGGAGGCGCTGGGCGCTCACCCGCGAGCAGCGCCTCACCTATCTCGAAAAGCTGCCGGAGGACAACAAGATCGTCCAGGGCGCCTTGTGGAGCGACCCGGCCAAAGCCGAGGTGAGCGTCGAGGAGGAGTTCGCGGGCGACATGGGCCTGAAGCTCGGCTCCGTCCTCCGCTTCGACGTCCAGGGCATCCCCATCGACGTCACCGTGACCAGCGTGCGCACCGTGGACTGGCAGACCTTCGGGATCAACTTCTTCCTCGTGGTCGAGCCCGGCGTCCTGGACCAGGCGCCCCAGCAGCGCATCGCGGCCATGCGGCTTCCCCGGGGCGGCGAGCAAAAGGTTCAGGATGCGTTGGCCGCCACCTATCCCAACATCACGGTGCTCCGCATCCGGGAGATCCTGGAGAAGATCTTCAAGGTCCTCGGCCGGATCGGCCTGGGCATCCGCTTCCTGGGCGGCTTCACCGTCGTCGCGGGCATCGCGATCCTCGCCGGAGCGATCAGTGCCGGCACCGCCCGCCGAGGCCGCGAGGTGGCGCTCCTGAAAACCCTCGGCATGACCCGGCGCGGAGTGGCTGCCACCTTCGCCGTGGAGTACGCCCTGATCGGCCTCGTCGCCGGAGTGATCGGCGCCGTGGGCGGCACCGTGCTCGCCTGGGGGGTGGTCACCCGCGGGTTCGTGATTCCCTGGGAAGCCGAGCCCCTGACCGTGGCCGCTGCGGTCGCGGCGAGCGTGGCGCTCACCGTGGTGGCGGGGTTGGCCGCGAGCTTGAGGGCGCTGGAAAAGCGGCCGATCGAGGTGCTCCGAAGCGAGTAGCGGACCACGGCCGAGCACGGACTGACACGGACGAACACCGTCGCTCCTCCGGCTGTCCGTGCCCGTCCTTGTCAGTCCGTGCTCGTCCGTAGTCTCCTTCCCCATGGCCACCCACACCATTTTCAATCAGGTTCCGCCCTTCGAAGAGGTGAACCTCTTCACCGCCGACCGGGCGCTCGGCGAGGCCCTCCGCCGGGAGGGAGCCGCCTGGGCGGAGGACCAGACGAGGGCCTTCGGGGAGATCGTGGGAAGGCCCGAAACGATCGCCTGGGGCTATCAGGCGAACGAGCACCCGCCGATGCTGCGCACTCACGACCGCGCCGGCCACCGGATCGACGAGGTCGAGTTCCACCCCGCCTGGCACGAGCTGATGCGGCTCGCCGTCGAGCACGGCCTCCACTCCCTTCCCTGGCGCACCCCCCGCCCCGGCGCCCACGTAGCCCGGGCCGCGCTGTTCCGGCTGCTCGCCGAGGTCGAGGCCGGCGTGGGCTGCCCGCTCTCCATGACCTACTCGGCCCTCCCGGCTCTGCGCCATGAGCCCGGCCTGGCCGCGGAGTGGGAGCCCCGGATCACGTCCCTCGCCTACGATCCCCGGCTCATTCCTTCCTGGGAAAAGGCCGGCGCCCTCTGCGGCATGGCCATGACGGAAAAGCAGGGCGGCTCGGACGTGCGGGCCAACACCACGGCGGCGCGCCCCCTGGAGGCCGAAGGGGAGTACGAGCTGACCGGCCACAAGTGGTTCTGCTCGGCCCCCATGTGCGACGCCTTCCTGGTCCTCGCCCAGGCGCCGGGCGGCCTCTCCTGCTTCCTGCTCCCCCGCTTCACCCCGGACGGCGAGCGTAACCGCATCCATCTGCAGCGCCTGAAGGACAAGCTCGGCAACCGCTCGAACGCGTCGAGCGAGATCGAGCTCCACGCCGCCTGGGCCCGCCTCGTGGGCGAGGAAGGCCGGGGCGTGCCCACCATCCTGGAGATGGTGAACCACACCCGCCTCGACTGCGTGATCGGCTCCACCGCGAGCCAGCGCATGGGTACCGCCCGGGCGATCCACCACGCCGCCCATCGCAGCGCCTTCGGCCGCCTCCTCGCGGATCAGCCGCTCATGCGGAACGTCCTCGCGGATCTCGCGATCGAATCCGAGGCTGCCACCGTCGCCATGATGCGCCTCGCCCGCGCTTACGACACCGAGGCGGAGGCCCCATTCCGCCGGCTCGCCACGGCCGTCCTCAAGTACTGGATCTGCAAGCGCGCCCCCGTCCACGCCGCCGAAGCCCTGGAGTGCCTCGGGGGGAACGGCTACGTCGAAGAATGGGGAATGGCTCGCATCTACCGCGAGTCCCCTCTGAACTCCATCTGGGAAGGATCGGGAAACGTCCAGTGCCTGGACGTCCTGCGCGCCATCCAGAAGACCCCCGAATGGATCGCCGCCCTCCTGGCCGAGATCGAAGAGGCCCAAGGCGCCGACGCCCGGCTCGACGCCGCCGTCGCCAGTCTGAAACGGGACCTCGGAGCGCCCGGAGACCCCGAAACCCAGGCCCGCCGCTTCGTCGAGCGCCTGGCCCTCGCCCTTCAGGGATCGCTCCTCGTCCGCCACTCCCCCACCCCGGTCGCCGATGCGTTCTGCGCCAGCCGCCTGGGAGGCGATGGGGGTAGGGCGTTCGGGACGCTGCCGGCGGGGACGGATTTCGGGGGGATTCTGGAGCGGGCGCTGGCGTCTGAGCTTCTGTAATCTCTCTGTAAAACAACCTCACCCCGGGCAACTCCCCCGCCCACCACGTCGTACCCTTTCTCCGGAGGTGTTCCATGATCCGGACGGCCCCTCTCGTACTCGCCTTCTTCCTCTCCCTTCCGGCGACGCTGGCCTGCCAGACGCGCGACACGCCCAACGCTCTCCTTTCCGAGGCACGGCAGGCCCTCGAATCCGGCAAGGCCGACGTCTCTGCCCTGCTTTCCAACCCGGCCTATACGCCGCTCCACGGGCACGGTCCCTTCCGCCAGCTCATCCGTGATCACGCGAAGGGCTCGCGGGTCCGGATCGTGACTCCGGACGAGCCCGGGCAACGCATGATCGTCGCCGGGAGAGTGCTGCGAGCGGACGACAAGCCGGCAGGGGGGACCCTCGTCTACGTCTATCAGACCAACAACGAAGGCGTGTATGAGGGCGGCAACCAGAATGCCCGGCTGTTCGGATATCTCACCACGGACTCCCAAGGCCGCTTCGAGGTCGAGACGATCCGGCCGGCGGGCTATCCCGAGAGCGATACGGCCCAGCACATCCACCTTGAGGTCTTCCTCGAAGACGGCCGGCGAGCGACCGAGATTCTTTTCGCGGACGATCCGCGGATGACCCCCGGGACGCGCCGCTGGGCCGAGGGGGCGGGCTTCCCCATCGTCCCCGTGACGCGCGGCAAGGACGGCGTGGAGCGCTGCTCGGCCGAGATCCGGCTCCGGTAATTGTCCATCCCCCATTTCTTGCATGAGGAATCGCGCCCTTGGCGTTCTCCTCCTGTTGCTTCTCTGCGCCTGTGGTGAACGGGAAGGCTCCGTCCCCACCCTCACCGTCTCCGGCAGCGCCGTGGGAGCCGAGGGGGAGGTGCTCTCCCGGCAGATCCGCCGGTTCATGGCGGAAAACCCCGGGCTCCGCGTCACCGTCCAGCGTGTTCCGGACGACGCCACCCAGCGCCACCAGCTCTACGTCCAATGGCTGAACGCCCACGTGGGCACGCCGGACGTGCTCCAGCTCGACGTAGTGTGGACTCCCGAATTCGCCGCCGCCGGCTGGATCCTTCCCCTGGACCGCTTCTCGCCCGGCTCCAGCGACTTCTTCCCCGCGAGCCTCGCGGCCAACACCTGGCAGGGGAAGCTCTACGCCCTTCCGTGGTTCATGGACGTGGGCATGCTCTACTGGCGGACCGACCTCGTCGCTGCGCCACCGGGGAGCCTGGACGAGCTGACCGCCCTCGCCCGGCGGGGTCAGGCGGCGGGACCTCGATACGGCATCGTCTGGCAGGGGGCCCGGTACGAGGGGATCGTGACCGTCTTCCTGGAGATCCTGGGAGGATTCGGAGGGCGCATCCTGACGCCTTCGGGAGGCGTGGCCGTCGACTCCCCGCAGGCGGTCGCCGCCCTGGCCTATTTGAAAGGCCAGATCGCCTCCGGTCTCGCTCCGCCCGAGGTCCTGACCTGGCACGAGGAGGAGACCCGCTTCGCCTTTCAGAACGGCAACACCGTCTTCCTCCGTAACTGGCCCTACGCCTGGGCGCTTCTCGGCAAACCCGGGGAGTCGAAGGTGGCCGGCCGGTTCGCCATCGCACCCATGCCGGCCGCCCCGGGCGGCGAGCCCACGGCGGCGCTCGGCGGCGCGCAACTCGCGATCAACGCTTACAGCCGGCACCCCGAGGCCGCGTTCCGCCTGATCTCCTATCTCATCGCCCCCGAGCGGATGCTCGAGCGCGCCCGGGTCGTGGGCCAGTATCCGGCCCGGCGGTCGGTCTATCGCGATCCCCGCCTCGGGGAAGCCCTGGGCGCGGACCCCGCCGCCATCCTCGCCATTGTCGAGCAGGCCCGGGCCCGGCCGGTGACCCCGGTCTGGACCGAGCTTTCCGAGATCCTCCAGATCCACCTCCACAGGGCTCTCGCCGGCCAGACCGGGACCGCCGCGGCCTTGAAGGAGGCGCGGAGGGAGATGGAGGCGGTCCTCGAACGCTCGGGTCTCGCCCCGGAGGAAAACCCATGACGGACCGCCGCTTCGCCTGGATCCTCGTCACCCCGACCCTGGCGACCGTCGCCGCCGTGGCGATCTTCCCGCTGGGGTGGAACGTCTGGGAGTCGCTCCACCGCCACGACCTGCGCATGCCCTGGCTCGGCCGCCCCTTCGTGGGGCTCGCCAACTACGCGGAGATCCTCGCGGACGGCCGTTTCTGGCGCGCCCTCGGGCACACGGCGTTCTTCGCCGCCGCGACGGTCACGCTGGAACTGGTCCTCGGGCTCTTCCTGGCGCTCGCCATGAACCGCGCCTTCCGGGGTCGGGGACTCGTGCGGGCGGCGGTGCTCGTCCCCTGGGCCATCCCCACGGTGGTGGCGGCCCTCCTCTGGCGCTTCCTCTTCGACTCCCAAGCGGGGGTCGTCAACGCTCTCCTCATGAAGATCGGGCTTCTGGATGAGCCGCTGGTCTGGTTCGTCCGCGCGGGCACGGCCTGGGTGCCGGTCCTCCTCGCAGACGTGTGGAAGACCACGCCGTTCGTGGCCCTCCTGCTCCTCGCGGGGCTCCAGGGCATCGATCCGGCCCTCTACGAGGCGGCGGCGGTGGACGGCGCGGGGGCCTGGCGGCAATTCCGGCGCATCACCCTGCCGCTCCTGAAACCCGCCCTCCTCGTGGCCCTGATCTTCCGGACGCTCGACGCGTTCCGCGTCTTCGACCTCATCTACGTCCTGACCGGCGGCGGGCCGGGGACGTCCACCGAGCCGATCGCCCTCTACACGTTCAACGCTCTCTTCTCGAACCTCCGCTTCGGCTATGGCGCGGCGCTGTCCGTGATCGTCTTCCTGGTGACCTTCCTGCTCGCGATGCTTTACATCCGGGGGCTCGGAGCGGGGCTCACGGAGGAACGATGAAGAGGCGCTGGCTCACGGCGGTGGTCCTGGCGCTCCTCGTGGCGCTCTCGGCGTTTCCTTTCTATTGGGCCCTGGTCGCCTCGGTCACTCCCGAGGCCCGGCTCTTTGCCGAGCCCACCCTCTGGCCAGCCGAGCCGGTGCTCGACCACTACCGCGCCCTCTGGGACGAACGGGACTTCTGGGTTCCCCTGAGAAACTCTCTCGTGGTCGCCGGGACGACGACCCTCTTCTGCGTGGCCGTGGGCTCGCTCGCCGCCTACGCGCTCGCCCGCCTGCGCTTCCGGGGCAAGACCCCCATCCTCGGCTTCATCCTCGCCGTCACCCTGTTCCCACAGATCTCGATCGTCTCCCCCCTTTTCCTCCTCCTGCGGGCTCTGCATCTCATCGACACGTATCCAGGGCTGATCCTCCCCTACCTCACCTTCGCCATGCCCTTGACCGTCTGGCTCCTCGTGGGCTTCTTCCGCCAGCTCCCGGCGGATCTCGAAGAGGCAGCTCTCGTGGACGGCGCCACCCGCTGGCAGACCTTCATCCGCGTCATCCTCCCGCTCGCCGCCCCCGGGCTCGCCACCACGGGCATCCTCACCTTCATCTACTGCTGGAACGAGTTCCTGTTCGCCCTCTCCTTCACCCTGGGCCCCGAGCGGCAGACCGTCCCGGTCGCCATCGCCCTCTTCCGCGGCCAATATCAAGTCCCCTGGGGACAGATCCTCGCCGCCGCCGTGGTGGCGACCGCCCCGGTCGCCGCGCTGGTCCTCGCCTTCCAGCGCAGGATCGTTCAGGGATTGACGACGGGCGCGGTCAAGGGGTGACGTCCCCCAGGTGCACAAACGCCTGAGCGACGAGGCTCCTCGGCTCAGGCGCCGATTCCAGCTTTTCCATGAGACGCTTCGCCTGAAGCCAAGTCGACTCGTGGTTGGCCCGTTCCTCAGGAGCCATGGCAACGGCCGCCTCATAAAGGCGAGCCGCCTTTTTATAGTTTTTCTGGATCAGTTGCACCTCCGCGACCGTGGCCGTCCACCAGTAGTCGCCGAACCTGATTTCAGTCCCCACAATCTCTTCGACTTTTGTTGCGAAGCCCTGCGCAGCCTCAATATCGCCGAGAAGCACACTTTTGGAAGCCGCGTTGATGCCGGTGTAGTAGTCTCTGGGCGCGTTCCTGAACGCTTGCGCGTAAAGGTCTCTGGACTTCCGGAGGTGGAGCACGTTTTTGCTTTCATGGAAACGATCCATCCAGGTGCGGCCGCAGATCCCCAGAGTCTCAGGGTCCTGCTCGCCGGCCGCCACCAGCGACTCCAGGATCTCCTGGGCCTTGCGCCAATCGCCGAGCCGGGCCAGGGCCAATCCTTCGAGTTGCCTGGGACGGATCGACTTCGGGAACCGGGCTCGCAGACCCGCGAGAACCTGGAGAGCGCTTTCGGGCTGCTTGAGAGCGATCAGGGCTTCAGCGACCTGACAACCCAGGATTGGAGACGATTGCCAGGCGAGCCCCTCAGAGGAGGCCATCTCCAGGAGGGATTGCACATTGCCCGCCGTCCTGGCTCCCTGAATCGCAGCCAAGGCTTCCTTCGTCGCCTCGTCCATCCGAACGGCAAGACGGACGGCCCCATCCGGCAGAGTTTGGCCCAGAAGACCGTAGAGAAGCCTCAGGAGCCCTGTCCCCCGGGGGCCTTCGCGGTCTCCGGAGAAATCGACGTAGAGCTTCTGTTGGGCGAAGAGGGGCAGCATCACGCCGTCCAGCTTGGCAACGGCATAATGAAATTGCGGATCGGTGAGCTGGCGGTGCTCCATGGACCGGTATTCCTTGGTGCACCATGGCGAGTCTTCGGTCTGACTCGACCAGACCAGGATCCCGCCTGCGCTCTGCTCCAAAGCCTCTTCCAATCCACCGACGAGGCTGTCTGCCGAGCTGAGAGCGTATTGATCCAGGAAGACCTCGAAACCCAGGTGACGCAACACGTCGTACAGTTGGATCACCCAGGGGCGATGGACGGACCGATAGCTGAGGAATACATGCCACCGCTGATCGCTACGAAGAGATCTCGGAGACGGCGCATGGGCGAGCCATTCGTCAAGCGCAGACATCATGCTCCCTCCTTAAAGGATGTCACGAAGGGTCGAGCCGCCTGGCTGGCAGAAGAATTCAATCTTACACGAGGAGCCTGCGCGGCAAAAAGTCCCGGAGAGGTGTTTAGGCCGACCTCCGGTATCTGACTGAGAGCCGTCTTCTCTTAGATCTACTTTGTCAGATTCCCAAGCCCTGCGAAGCCCTCGCTGGGAGCGTCGGCATCCTGCCGGCAGTCTGACAAAGTAGAGTTAGGTGACAGGGAGTCTCACCGGCCTACCGGACTGACCTGCGCCTTCGGAAGCTTCATCCGGAAATCCCGCACCCGAATCCCCCGGACGAACGTCCCCTCCTTCACGTCTGGAAAGAGGTGGGGCAGGGTACGGAAATCGACCAGCCGGGCGCCCTGGACCGTGCCCCGGCCGGAGAGGCGGGTCGTCCAGGTCTTCCCCTGCCAGGGCTGGACGATCGTCCGCCAGGAGGGGGGCAGGAGGAGGGAAGCTCCTGGCAGAGCGAGGCCGGGCTCGGGAGCGACGGTCAGATCCACCTCGGCAAGGCCGTTCTTCAAGACGATCGCCCGCTCGGCGCCGTCCTTCCCCTCGACCCTCTGGAACTGCGCCGTCTGCTTGGGGAGGCCCCAATTCTCCCGGCCGTTCACCGCGCTCGCCTCGGTCGAGACGTAGATCCGGGAGATCGAAAAGAGGTGATTCCGCCACCGCAGGTTCCGTCCCACCAGGAACAGCAGCTCGCGGTAGGGGCCGACGTTGGACTCCCGGTAGTCGACGAGCATCAGGACCCCGAGAGTGGCCTCGAATCCCTCCCCTAGCTCCGGCGGCACGAATCCGCCCTTCTTCAGGAACCCCGGCTGGAAGGTGAAGAGGAAGATGTAGCCGCTCCCCGCGAGGCTCCACGGAGCGGGGGCGCGGGGGACGGAGAGGCTGTCGTTCAAAGCGGCGGGCTGGGCGGTCACGGAGGGGAACTCTATCGCGTCACTGACTCCGAAGGACCACCATCGGATTGACGGTCGTGGCCCTCTGGGCGGGGATCCAGCAGGCCACGGTGGCGGCGGCCAGGAGCGTGAGGGAGACGGCTCCGTACGTGACGGGATCGGTGGGAGCGACGCCGAAGAGGAGCCCGGAGAGCAGGCGGGAGAGGGCTAGCGCCCCCGCCATCCCCAGAGCCAGGCCGGCCACGGCGAGGGTCATCCCTTCCCG
This sequence comes from Thermoanaerobaculia bacterium, assembly GCA_035278895.1. Classification (GTDB taxonomy): domain Bacteria; phylum Acidobacteriota; class Thermoanaerobaculia; order Multivoradales; family UBA5704; genus DATARR01. Next base: position 8,893 of record DATEIO010000227.1, read on the forward strand.
GAGAACCATTCCGAGCACCGTCTCCTGCCGGGCGCCCAAGGCCATGCGGACCCCGATTTCCCGCGTCCGCTGGCTCACCGAGAACGCCACGACGCCGCTCACTCCGGCGGCGGAGACGGCGAGCGCCAGGCCGGCGAAAAGTGCGAGGAGCGCGGCGGTCAGGCGAGGGGAGGCGAGCGTTTCACCGCGCACCTCTTCGAGCGTCCTCACCTCCTCGACCGGCTGCTCGGGATCGAGCGCATGGACGGCTTCGCGCAGAGGTCCGGCAAAAGCCCGGGGGTCGCCCGCCGTGCGCACGAGGAGGGTCGCCGCGAGGGTGGGGCTCTGCTCGAAGGGGACGTAGACTTCGGGCCGCACCTCGCTCGCAAGGCCGTGCTGCCGGACGTCCCCCACCACTCCCACCACCGTTCGCCAGGTCACCCCGCCGTCCGTCGAGATCCTGCGGCCGAGAGGGCTTCCCTCCGCCCAGGAGGCGCGAGCCATCGCGCGGCTCACGATCGCGACCGGAGCGGCGTCCGCCCGGTCCTGGCTGGCGAACGCCCGCCCGGCCAGGAGAGGCACCCCGATCGTTTCGAAGTAGCGCGGGCTCGCCCGGCGGAGATCCACCGGGGGAGCCGGGTCCGCCGCGTCCACAGGCCGCCCTTCGATCGCCACGCTCTGTTCCGAGGGGCTCTCCTGGTTCAAAGGGAAGGTCTCGGCCAGCGCCGCCGAGATCACGCCGGGCGAGGATTCGACCTCGGCGAGGAGCGGCCGGAAAAAGGC
>DATEIO010000228.1:0-4371 GCA_035278895.1 Thermoanaerobaculia bacterium
CCGTGCCGACGTTGGCATACTGCCCCGCCTGGGCCGTGCCGTTGCCCGTACAGACCATCGACTCGCCGGCCGCCAGAACCGTTCCGGGACAGGTGACCGTCACGCCCTGATCGTCCGTCACCGCGAGATTCGTCACCGGGCCGGAGCCGAGATTGGTGACCGTGTAGGTCCAGGAGACCGCAGCGCCGACCGCGAGCACCGGGCCGGGCGGCAGGTCGGCGTCCTGTCCGTTGGTCGATTTCTCCAGCGTCAGCGACTGGCCCAGATAGTGGCTGGGATCGGAGGCCGAGATCGTCGCGCCGCCCGGCAACTGGCCGGTGGCGGTGCCGACGTTGGCGTACTGGCCCGCCTGGGCCGTGCCGTTGCCCGTGCAGGTCATCGACTCCCCGGCCGCGAGAACCGTTCCGGGGCAGGTGACCACCACGCCCTGATCGTCCGTCACCGCCAGGTTGGTCACCGTGCCCGGCCCGGGATTTGCCACCTCGTAGGTCCAGGAGACCGGCGATCCCACCGGCAGGACGGGCCCCGGAGGCAGGTCGGCGTCCACGCCGTTCGTCGCCTTTTCGAGCGACAGCACCTGGCCGAAGTAGTGGCTGGGATCGGAATCGCCCGCCGTGGACTCGTCGGGCAGGGACGCGGTCACCGTGCCGACGTTGGCGTACTGCCCGGGCTGGGCCGTGCCGTTGCCCGTACAGGTCATGGACTCGCCCGCCAGCAGCGTCGTCTTCGGGCACGCCACGGCCACGCCCTGATCGTCCGTCACCGTGACGTCGGTCAGCGTGTCGGCTCCGATGTTCGTCACGGTGTAGGTCCAGAGCACGGCGGCCCCCACGGGCAGGAACGGCCCGGGCGCCGTATCGGCGTCGACGCCGTTGGTGGCCTTTTCGAGATCGACGGCCGCCTGCACCTGGCCGAAATAGTGGCTGGGATCGGAATCCTCGACCTGACTGCCGTTGGGCAACTCGGCCGTGACCGTGCCGACGTTGACGTACTGCCCCTCCTGGGCGGTGCCGTTGCCGGTGCAGATCATGGACTCGCCGGCCAGCAGGGTGGTCGCGGGACAGGTCACCGTCACGCCCTGGTCGTCGGTCACCACGACGTTCGTCAGATCGCGGCTCCCAGTGTTCGTCACCTGGTAGGTCCAGGTGACCGGATCTCCGGCCAGCAGCACCGGGCCCGGAGGCACGTCCGCATCCTGGCCGTTTGTCGCCTTTTCGAGGGAGACCTCCATCTGCGCCGCGACCGACGCCACGTGAAACCCTAGAAGAATGAGACCCCCCAGGACCGTTCTCCAACGCTCCGCCGCTCTTTCCATATCCCCCTCCCTTCAGGCCTGGGTGTTTGTCCCAAGTCTACCCGAACCTGGCGACCGGAATCGCAGGCGTTCAGAACGGCCGACTAGCCCTCCCACGGCACCATGGAAACCACCACGCCCGAGCGGACGGTGTTGTGCACCTCCGCCACGGCGTCCGTCTGGCGCAGCAGATCGGCGATCTCCGCTTCCGAAGCCGGCGACGCGACCCGGGCGCGATAGGTGATGTTGGTCGCGGCGAGGCCGATCCCCGGAAAATCGGCCTGGGCCTCCACCTCCACGGCATCGACCGGAATCCCCAGGCGGGCGGCTTCGCGGTAGATGTCGTTGCAGTAGCAGGTGGCCAGGGCGAGCATCAGAAACTCACCTCCGTTGACGGACGAGCCGGAACCCGAGCTCTTCGCAGGCACCGGCAGTGACTGAGCCTTGCCGGCCGTCGAGACGGACACCTCGTGGGACGGACCGGCATTGCGGACGAGAGCGGTGATCTGCAACTCGGATCTCCTAGGGCGCGAAAAGCTCCCGCAGGACCTGCGGCGAGGCGGAACGGTAGATGTTGTCGTGGCGCAGGTCCGGCCTCGGCTTGTACTGCCAGCGCAGCCCGGCCGGAGCGTTTGCGCGAAGCACCTCCGCCAGGCGTGTGGTGGCGGAAATGATGTCCTCTTCGTTGGCGGAGGACAGATACAGGGTCTTCTTCAGGTCCGGCCGGGCCTTCAGGCGCTCGCCGGCTTTCTGCACCAGCTCCTCCTTGTTCCACCAGAGGCTCGGGCTCAGCGCGATGTAAGTGTCGAAGAGCTCTGGCTGCAGAAAGAAGGTCTCGACGATGAACAACCCGGCGAGCGATTCGCCGATGACCGCGGTCTCGTCCGACCCGCGGTAGCGGCGGCGCACCTCCGGCATGAGCTCGTCGGCGATGAAGCGGCGGAAGGCGGCCGAGCCGCCCACGCGCGGGGCGATCTTCTTGTCCTCCTCCACCTCGGTCGGACCCGTCACGTCGCGCCGCCGCTCGGTATTCTCGATGCCGACGAGGATCACCGGCCGCATCTCGCCGGCCCGGATTGCGGTGTCGATCGTCGTGGCCACGTGCGGGAAGTCCTCCTGCAAGCCGCCGTCGGGCATGTACAGCACCAGATAGCGCCTGGTCCCCACCGCGTCGTAGCCCGGCGGCGTGTAGACGTTGATGCGCCGGGTCTCCTGAAGCGCCTTGGACTCGACCGTGAACGTTTCGTGCGGCGGCACCGGCTCGTCGGCCCGGCTGGCGGCGACGGTGGTAAGCAGGAATAGAATGGCCCACGGCATCGACTTTCGCATGGGGGCGAGCTTACCCCAGAAATCTTGACCCGCCCTGTCGATTTCGCCACCCTCCGTTCGACCAACGGGTAAGAGACTCGAACCATCAAACCCAGGAGGAAACGACCATGACCATCGCCGAATCGAATCCCATCCAGCCCAGCCGCGAGGCGTCCCCGAGGAAAGGCCTGAACATCGCGCTGTGGATCGTTCAAGTGCTGCTCGGGCTTCTTTTCATCTGGGCCGGCGGCATGAAGCTGGTCATGCCCTTGGAGAAGATGGCCGGACCGGTGGATCTGCCGGGCTGGTTCCTGCGGTTCATCGGCGTGGTCGAGCTCTTGGGCGGGCTCGGCCTGATCCTCCCCGGGCTCCTGCGCATCCGGACGAGCCTGACCGCCTGGGCTGCCGCCGGGCTCGTGATCGTGATGATTGGCGCAGTGGGCATCACGCTGGCCGGCGGCCCCAAAACGGCCGGAATGGCCGTGGTCCCCGCGGTGACCGGGCTCCTGGCCGCCTTCGTCGCCTACGGCCGCTGGCGGCTCGTGCCTCTTCGCTCCAAGCGATAAGCCGGAGACCCGTCACGGGGACCGGCTCAGGGCTTCTGCAGCTTGGCGAGAGCGGCGAGCACCTCTTCGCTGTGGCCGCTCGGCTTGACGCCCGTGAACACCTGGGCGATCTTCCCCTGGGGATCGATGAGGAAGGTATTCCGGGCCGAGAGCTTGGCCCCGTTGTACTCCATAACCGAGCCGTACTCCGTCGAAACCTTGGCGTCGGGATCCGAGAGGAGCTTGAAGCTCAACCCCTCCTGGGTGCAGAAGCTCTTGTGGGACTCGGCGGTATCGACGCTGACGCCCAGAATGACGGCGCCCGCCTGTTCATACTTCGCCAGATCCTGCTGGAAGTTCTTCGCCTCGAGCGTGCAGCCGCTGGTGAAATCCTTCGGATAGAAATAGAGGACCACCCACTTGCCACGGTAGTCCTTGAGGCTGGCCGGCTGGTTCTCGTTCGTCGTGAGGCTGAAGTTCGGAGCGGGCTGCCCCGCGGCCGGGACCTTGGAAGTCGCATCCGCCTGCGCCATCGGCGTCATCGAAGCTATCAGAACGAGCAGCATGGGGATCAGAAAGCGTCGAGCAAAGGGCATCGTCGGTCTCCTAAAGCAGTCCATGAGGGGTACATACTACCCCAAGCCCCTGACGAAATCGGTCCGTCCCCTCTTGAAAGACGAGGTGAGGGAGATCACCCTCCTCCTTCGTTTCCTTCCCCGACGAGAGGAGAGATCAAACCATGAAAAAGACCGCGATTTCCAAGAAGATCACCCTGAGCCGCGAGACCCTCCGGCTCCTGAACGAACCCATGCTTCTGAGTGCCGTCAACGGCGGAATGCCCATCTCCGTCCCGCGGGACACCTACTGCGACTGCGACGAGAAATAAGGCCGTTGAGCCCGGAGACGCCCAACGGGGCGTCTCCGAATCACCCTCTGCCCTACCGGAAGTCCAAGAGCTCCTCGACCAGCCGCGCGGTGAGCTCCGGATCGCGGGAGTCCTCAGGCTTCACGATATCCTGATCTCCAAGGACGACCAGCGTCGGCGCGCGGACCGACCGGACTAGATCGTCCGGCACATCCTTGAATTCTGCATCCGCGCCGTCCGGCCGGATAAGCTTTCTCATCTCAAAGCTCAGCTCAGGTTTCGCAGTTCTTGCTCGATGCGCTCTGCGAGAAAGACCTTCAGGAGCGACTGATAGGGAATGTCGCGCTTGTTGGCGAGCA
>DATEIO010000229.1:0-19857 GCA_035278895.1 Thermoanaerobaculia bacterium
TTCGCCAGCTTCTCCAGAAGCTCTCGCACCTCGTCGGTGTTCCGGAGCGAGTAGGCCGCCGCGGTCTCGCGGGGCTCCTCGGCGACCAGGATGCCGATCCCCCGGTCCGCGACCGCCCGGAACGCGTCCTCGTCGGTCACGTCGTCGCCTATATAGAGAGGAACGAGGTCGGTGTCCGCGTGGAGCGCGCCGAGCAGCCAGAGGAGAGCGTGCCCCTTGTCCCAGTCCAGGTCCGGGCGGAGCTCGAAGACCTTCTTGCCGGGGACCTTGCGCAGCTCCGGAAGCTCTCTCTGGACGGCATCGACGGCGCTCTCGATGCGCGGCAGGTCGTCCGGCGCGGCCAGGCGGAAGTGGACGGCGACCGAGAAGCGCTTCGGCTCGACGAGCACTCCCGCGACTCCGTCCAGCCGGGCTCGCAGCTTGCCCGATGCCTCCTCGATCCGCTCCGGAATCCCCTCGCCCAGCTCGCGGCGGAGGGTGGGACCGGCGATGTCGAAGCCGTGGCTGCCGGCATAGGTCAGCTCGTCGAGCCCCACCAGAGCGGCCACGTCCTCGCGGCCGCGGCCGGAGACGATCACCACGGGATCGCGCCGGGCGAGGCGGCGGAGCACTTCTCGGGTCTCCTCCGGCAGAGTGGCCATCTCCGGGCGTGGGGCGATGGGGGAGAGCGTGCCGTCGTAATCGAGGAACACGGCGGGCCGGCGGCCGTCGAGGCGGGCCGCGATCTCGTCCCAACGGTCCAGGGCGGAGGGGCGCTCCACTAGAGGTTCTCGTAGATCTCGACGGGCGGCAGGTATTCCTGAGGCGTGCGGAAATCGTCCGGCACGGTCCCCAGGGCGGCGGTCAGGTAGTAGTCCACCCACCAGAAGATATCCTGCTCTCGGACGATCTCCCGCATCGCGTTCATCCGCCGCCGGCGCTCGTCCTCGTCCATGTCGAAGGCGGCCTCGAGCGCGTCGGCCATCCCCTCGATGTCGTGCGGATTGACCAGCAGCGCCCCTTCCTGGAGCTGGGCCGCCGCGCCCGCGAACTCGGAGAGCACGAGCACGCCGCAGCAGTCCACCTGGCAGGCGACGAATTCCTTGGCGACCAGGTTCATGCCGTCCTTGATCGAGGTGACGAAGCCGATCCGGGCCATGCGGTAGAGGGCGAGGAGGTCGGCGCGCACGAGGCTCTTGTAGTGGTATTGCACCGGCACCCAGCCGGCCATGGAGAACTGGCCGTTGATCTCTCCGACCAGCCGCTCGACCGTGGCTTTGAGCGCCTGGTACTCGGGCACCGCCTCCCGGCTGGGGACGACGACCTGGAGAAAGACCACCTTCTCGCGCAGCTCCGGGTAGCGCTGGAGCGCGTTCCGGAAGGCCTCCAGCCGCTCCGGCAGGCCCTTGGTGTAGTCCAGACGGTCGACGCCCACGATCAGGTGGACCTGGCCGATCTTCTTCCTCAGGTCCTCCATCCTCCGCACCACCTCCTCGGAGCGGGCCGCCTCCTCGAAGGACTTGAAGTCGATGCCGATGGGGAAGGCGCCCACGCGCACCGTCCTCGTTTCGAGCCGCACCTCGACGATCGGGCTCGAATCGTCGATCTCCACGTCCGGGAGGAGGTTCTGGATGCAGGTGAGGAAGTTCCGGGTGTCGCGCGGCGTCTGGAATCCCAGGAGGTCGTAGGCCAGGAGAGCGGCCAGGATCTGCCCCCGCCACGGCAGCTTCAGAAGGATGTCGAGCGGCGGGAACGGAATGTGGAGGAAGAAGCCGATCCGGCGCTCCTCGTTCTTCTCGCGCACGGCCTGGGCCACGTGGATGAGCTGGTAGTCCTGCACCCAGACGAAGTCGTCCGGGTCGCTGTGCTCGATCACACAGTCTGCGAACTTGCGGTTGACGGTCAGGTACGAGTACCAGTAGGACGGATCGAAGTCGCACCGCCCCAGGAGGTCGTGGAAGAGCGGCCAGAGGATGCCATTCGAAAATCCTTCATAGAACCCTTTGACCTCTTCTTCGGAGAGCAGCACGGGCACGAGGTCGTACCCGCGCTCGCGGTAGCCCTCCGCCAGCACTTTTTCCCACGCCCCGCCCCGCTCGAGCGGGATGCCCGGCCAGCCGATCCACAGGCCGCCACGGTGGGAGAGCACCGGAGCCAGCGCGGAGACCAGCCCGCCAGACCCGGGCTTCAGGTTCCATTTGCCCTCCGTCTTCTGGAGGACGATGGGGAGGCGGTTCGAGACGACGAGAAGGCGGTGCGTAGTGGCGCTCAAAGCAGGGGAATAGAGGTGCAAGCCGCGAGCCAGAGAAGAAGCTTGTAACGTTCTGCCCCTCGCCTACGCCTGTTCTTTCGTGCGTCAACCCTCCCGCCGCGGATCTCCCGCGGCTCTTTTTTTGTCCTCGGGTGCGGTAGCATCATCCGGTCCACGATCGAGGAGACCGTCATGAGCGTCGAGGAACACCTCCAGCCCGGCGAGGAGATCCTGTACCGGGCCGAAACGAGCCGCATCTCGCTGGCCCCCCATTTCGTCCTGCTGGCCGTCGCCCTCGTCGCGGCGGTCCTCGCCTGGACCCTGGCGGAGAGCATCCCGGGAACCATTGTCGCCCTGATCGTCGCCGCGCTCTTCGGCATCGTTCTCGCCTGGAAGAACTACGTGCTCCGCACCAACGAGTACGTGCTGACCAACCACCGGGTCATCCAGCAGACGGGTATCCTGAACAAGCGCTCCATGGACTCCCGGCTCGACAAGGTCAACAACGTCGAGCACCGGCAGAGCCTCTGGGGCCGCGTCTTCGGTTTCGGGGACGTGGAGATCGACACCGCGAGCGAAACGGGCATGGCCTACTTCCGGAACATCTCCCGGCCGCTCGACTTCAAGCACGCCATCGTCGCGGCCTCCGAGCAGTACCGCACCTCCCTTCGCTATCCCGTCGCCGCCGCTCCCTCAGCTCCCACCGCCGCCGACCGTCTCCGCGACCTGAAGCGGCTCCTGGACGAGGGGCTCGTCTCCCAGGCGGAGTACGAAACCAAGCGGCAGCGGCTCATGGAAGAGCTCTGAGCGGCCGTCCCGCTCCGTCTCTCGCGGCACACCAGGATGGATGAGCAGTGATCAATCTTTCAAAGGAGACATCATGAGAAAGAAGCTTCTGGTTCTCGCTCTGTCCATGCTGGGAGTGGCGGCGGCGCTGTCGGTCGGAGCGCCCGAGGCCGAGGCCGCGAAGTGCGGGTATTCCAACTGCACCTCCTCGGGCGGCGTTACCTGTTGTGAATGGTGCTGCGTCGAAGGTCGTATCTACTACTGCTCGGGCCCCGCCGTCTGCGACGACATCTAGTTCCCGCAGGGACGGCGGTGGTAGGATGGGGCGGTAATGCCCCGTAATGCAGCAACCGCTTCCGTGATCCCTCCGTCGTCCCTGACCCCCTTCGTAGAGGACCTGCGGGCGGACGCCAAGCTCGGCGCGCAGATCGTCTACGCGACGCACCTGCCGGGGAGCGAGGCGGTCTATGGCGAGCTCGATCCGCCGCTCCCCGAGCCCATCGCGCGGGCGCTCGGCCGCGGGGGCGTGCCGCAGCTGTGGAGCCACCAGGCCGAGGGGATCGCGGCCGTGCGGCGGGGAGAGAACGTCCTCATCACCACTCCCACGGCGTCGGGCAAGTCGCTCGTCTTCCAGGTGCCGGCGCTCGAAGAGGCGATCCGCGGGGGATCGGGGCACGGCCTCTTCCTCTTCCCCCTGAAGGCCCTGGGGCAGGATCAGCGGGGCAAATTCTGCCGGCTGGCCGAGGAGGCGGGCCTTCCGCCCGACCTCGCGGGGTGCGAGATCTACGACGGCGACACGCCGGCGGCGAAGCGCACGGCGATCCGCAAGAACTTCCCCCGCGTCGTCGTTTCGAACCCGGACATGCTCCACCTGGGCATCCTCGGCCACTGGACGGGCTGGGGACCGTTCCTCGCGGACCTGCGCTGGATCGTGCTCGACGAGCTCCACACCTACCGCGGGATCTTCGGCAGCCATTTCCACCACGTGCTCCAGCGGCTCCTGCGCCTCTGCCGCTCCGTGGGGGGAGATCCGGTGATCGTGGCCTCATCAGCCACGGCCGCGAACGCGGGCGAGTTCGCCGAGAGGCTGACCGGCCGCCCGTTCCACTGGATCGCCGAGTCGGGCGCGCCACGCGAGGGGAGGCATCTCCTCCTCTTCCGCCCCGAGGCGAGCCCGTACACGGCGGCCCTCCAGCTCTTCATCCGCTGCGTGCGGTCGGGCCTCAAGACCATCGTCTTCACCAAGGCGCGGCGCATCACCGAGCTTCTCTACTCGTGGCTGCGGCGCCAGGAGCCCGCGATCGCCCAGCGCGTGGCCAGCTATCGCGCGGGCTTCCTCGCCGAAGAGCGGCGGCGGATCGAAAAGGCGCTTTTCGAAGGGAGGCTGGACGGCGTCATCTCCACCTCCGCGCTGGAGATGGGGATCGACGTCGGGGGCCTGGACGCCTGCATCCTCGTGGGCTATCCCGGCAGCATGATGGCGACCTGGCAGCGCTCGGGGCGCGTGGGCCGGGCGGGCAAGGAGTCGATCACGGCCATGGTCGCCATGCCCGACGCCCTCGACCAGTACTTCCTCGACCACCCCGAGCAGTTCCTGGAGCGCCCCTGCGAGCGGCTGATCGTGGACCCGCAGAACGACCCCGTCTCCCGGGCCCACCTCGTCTGCGCCGCCGCGGAAATGCCCCTGACGGGAGAGGACGACTCCTACACCGCCCCGCACGAGGCGCGGATCGACAAGCTCCTGGGCCAGGGGCACCTCCTCGCGGCCATGGACGGGGACGAGATCTTTTCGCTCCGGAGGAGGCCCCAGCGCTACGTGACGCTCCGGGGGACGGGGGACACCTTCGCCATCCTCGCGAACGGCCGGACCATCGGCACCGTCGACGGCGTCCGCGTGCTCCACGAGTGCCATCCCGGAGCGGTCTACCTCCACGCCGGGCGGCAATACCTGGTGGAGGAGCTGGAGCGCGAAGAGCGGCGGGTGAAGGCGCGCGAGGTGGATCTCGACTACTTCACAACCCCGCTCACCGAGAAGGAGACCGAGATCCTGGAGGTGCTGGAGGAGAAGCACGAAGGCCCGCTCCACGCCTGGCTCGCTCGCCTGAAGGTCACCGAGCGGGTCGTGGGCTTCGAGAGGAAGCGCATCCACGGCCAGGAGGTGATCGACCAGACGCCGCTCGACCTCCCGCCCGTCATGTTCGAGACCGTGGGCCTCGTCTGGGCCGCGCCCCGGGCCGCGGAAGAGACCCTGCGCCGCCGGGGCGAGCACTTCCTGGGCTCGCTCCACGCCTCCGAGCACGCCGGCATCTCGCTCTTCCCCCTCCTCGCGCTCTGCGACAGGGGGGACATCGGCGGCATCTCCTATCCGCTCCACCCGCAGATCGGAAGCGGCGCCGTCTTCATCTACGACGGCCACCCCGGCGGCGTGGGGATCGCCGCCCGCGGCTTCCAGGATCTTGCCGACCTCCTCGGCCGCGTGCGCACCCTGATCGAAGGCTGCCCCTGCGAAACCGGCTGCCCCTCCTGCGTCCAGTCCCCCAAGTGCGGCAACGGCAACCGCCCGCTCGACAAGCCGGGAGCCTCGCGCGTGCTGCGATTGCTGCTGGCGCTGGAGGAGCCGGCGGTGCCGTGGGGGGAGGCGCCGGTGGTGAATTTGGCGGTCGAAGAACCGGCCGGCTTCGCCGACCGGCCCTCACCCCAACCCTCTCCCAGCCTCCCGTCCCCCGACCGGGAGAGGGAGCCCTTGCCAGAGGAGCCTCTGGAGCTCCCTCCTCTCCCGGGGGAGGACGGGAGGCTGGGAGAGGAGGGCCGGGGAGGTGAGGGCCCCGACCGCCGCCACGTCGCACTCCCGGGCCGTCAGACCTCCGCGCACGTGCCCATCGTCATCGAGCCCTCGATCCTCCAGCGGACCATTCTCCCCCGCTCTCCGAGGACGAGAGCTCTGGAGGGAAACCACACCGTCCTCTTCGACATCGAAACCCTCCGCTCCGCGGCAGACGTGGGCGGCTGGGGCTTTGCCCACCGGATGGGCGTCGCAATCGGCGTCGTCTGCCATCTGGAAGAAGGTCGCTTCGAGATTTTTCCAGAGAGCGACGTCCGTGGCTTGGTCGAGGCCCTCCGTTCCGCCTCGCTGGTGATCGGGTTCAACATCAAGCGCTTCGACTACAAGGTCCTCTCCGGCTACACGGGGGAGGACTACTGCCGCACCCTCCCGACGCTCGACCTCCTGGAGGATCTCCACACCCGGCTCGGCTTCCGGGTCGGAATGGGCCATCTTGCCAAAGAGACGCTGGGATATCCCAAATCCGCCGACGGCCTCCAGTCCCTCGAATGGGTCCGCGAGGGGCGGCTCGACCTCGTCCAGGAGTACTGCAGGAAGGACGTCGAGATCCTCCGCGACCTCTATCTCCACGGCCGCCGCGAGGGTTTTCTCCTCTACCGGGACAAGAAGCGCGACATCCGTCTGAAGCTCCGTGTTGACTGGTAAGAGCCATTGAAAGGGGACTCCGCCATGATCCGCCGCCTCACCTTCCTCGCCCTGTTCGCCCTCGCCCTCCCGGCGCTCGCCGCCGAGGCCAGACCGCCCGCCACCGTGGCCGACCTCGCCTGGATCTCCGGAATCTGGCAGGGGACCCTGGGCGGCGCCGACCTCCGCGAGGAGTGGAGCGCTCCGGCCGGCGGCGCCATGACCGGCTCCTTCCGGTGGATCAAGGACGGGAAGCTGCAGATGTACGAGTTTCTGGTCATCGAGGATTCCCCCCAGGGCCCGGTCCTCACCTTCCGGCACTTCAACCCCGGCCTGATCGCCTGGGAAGAGAAGGACGCTCCCCTCCGCTGCCCGCTCGCGGGAGGCAGCCCCACGGAGGCGGCCTTCGCTTGCACGGGCACTGCCACGAAGCTCACCTTCCGCCGTAACGGCGACAACGGCCTGACCGTCCTCCTGGAGAGACAGAAGGACGGCAAGGCGAGTACGGACGAGTTCGTCTACCACCGCGCCCGGTAGGGGAGCCCGGCGGCACGGATCTTGCCCTTTCCGGATCGTGGGCCGTGAGACGGTCCGGAAAGGAACCGGAAATGAACCGACGACACTTCTCCCGAACCGGCCTTGCCGCCGTTGCGCTTCTCGCGCTGACCACTTTTTCCGCCTGCGCGGGCCTGGACCGGGTCGTGCAGCGTCCCGACGTGAACATTGCCAGTGTCCGGGTGGGCGAAGCCCATCTGACGGCCGCCGAGCTGATCTTCGAGTTCGAGGTCGACAATCCCAACGCCACCGCCCTCGTGCTCGATCAGGTGGGCTACCGCCTCCGCCTGAACGGCGAGCCCCTCCTGGACGGCCGGCGCGCCGAGCGCACCCGGATCGAAGCCTCCGGCGAAAGCCGCGTGGAGCTTCCGGTGACGATTCGCTACCAGGACCTCTACCGGGTCATCCAGAGCTTCGAAGGCCGCCGCGGCCGGCCCGACTACGCGCTCGACGCCGACTTCCGCTTCGACGTGCCCATTCTGGGCGCGGTCACCGTGCCCGTGCGGGAAACGGGAACGATTCCGATCGACCGGCTGAGGGGCCTGCTGAGCCTCTACGCTCCGGGCGAGTAGGCCGGCACGGACAGCCACGGACTTTCACGGACTCCCGCGGACTCGCAGGGCTGTCCGTGAAAGTCCGTGCTCGTCCGTGTTCGTCCCCCTCCCGGAGTACGATAACCCCATGAAAAGCGCCCTGGCCCTCACCCTTTTCGCCGCCCTCGCCCTGGCCCCCTGCGCCACCGCCGCCACCCAGGAAAGCGAAACCCGCTACACCCTTTTCCTCGCCGGCAACAAGGCGGGTACGGCCGTCACTCGCACCTCCTCGCCCATCGAACGGACCTTCAACTTCGAGTTCAACGACCGCGGGCGAGGCCCCAAGACCACCACCCGCATCCGCCTGGACGCCCAGGGCCTTCCCGTGCGCATGGAGACCACCGGGAACGACTACTGGAAGAGCCCGGTCGAGGAGCTGTACGAGCGGATCGGCTCCAAGGCCACCTGGAAGAACAAGGCCGAGAGCGGCGCGCAGGAAATCACAGGCCCCGCCTTCTACCTGAGCCTGAACGGAGCGCCGCAGGAGCTGGAGCTACTCGCCCAGGCTCTCCTCAAGGCGCCCGGCGGCCGGCTCCCCCTGCTGCCCGTGGGCGAGGCCCGGATCGAAAAAGCCGGCTCGGCCCGCGCCGGCTCGACCCCCGTGGACCTCTATTCCCTTTCCGGCCTCGGCTTCACGCCGGCCTACATCTGGCTCGATGGTCAGCGGAACCTCTTCGCCTGGATCGCCGGCTGGTCCGTGGCCGTGCGGGAGGGGGAAGACGCCGCCCTCTCCGAGCTGACCCGCATTCAGGATGAAACCGATGCGGCCCGGCTCAAGGGCGTTGCGGCGCGCCTCGCCCAGAAACCGGGTGGCTTTGCCATTCGCGGCGCCCGCCTCTTCGACCCGGAGACCCGCGCCACCTCTTCGAACACGACCGTGGTCGTCTCCGGCAACCGCATCCAGGCCGTGGGGCGGGACGGCGAGGTCCAGATCCCGGCCGGCATGCGCGTGATCGACGCCCACGGCAAGACCCTCCTCCCCGGCCTCTGGGACATGCACGCCCACGTCTCGGACGACGATGGCATCCTGAACCTCGCGGCCGGCGTGACCTCCGTGCGCGACCTCGCGAACGACACCGACCAGCTCCTGGCGCGCAAGAAGCGCTGGGACACGGGCGAGACCCTGGGTCCCCGCATCCTCATGGCCGGCTTCATCGACGGCCCCGGCCCCTTCGCCGGCCCGTCCAAGGTTCTGGTGGACACCGAAGAGGAGGCGCTCGCGGCCGTGGACCGCTACGCGGAGCTCGGCTACGTGCAGGTCAAGCTCTACAGCTCGCTCAACCCGAAGCTCGTGCCCGCCATCATCCGGCGCGCTCACGAGAAGGGCCTCCGCGTCTCCGGCCACATCCCGAACGGGATGACCGCCGAAGAGGCCATCCGCGCGGGCTTCGACGAGGTCCAGCACGCCAACTTCTTCTTCCTGAACTTCATCCCCGGGGTGGACACCCGTACTCCCGCCCGCTTCTCCGAAGTTGCCAAGAACGCGGCGGATCTCGACTTCAATTCCCAGCGCGTGCGGGACTTCTTTGCGCTCCTGAAAGAGCGGAAGACCGCCTGGGACCCGACAGTCGTGACCTTCGAAGGGATGCTCACCGCACGCCCCGGAGAGATCGATCCCAGCATCGCCGCCGTGGCCGACCGCCTGCCGCCCCAGGTGAAGCGCGGCTACCTGTCCGGCGGCCTGAACCCCGGGCCGGATCTCGCGCCGCGCTACCGCGGCGCCTTCGCTGCCATGAAGAAATTCGTGCGGGCTCTCTACGATGCGGGCGTCCCCATCGAAGCCGGCACCGACGCCCTGGCCGGCTTCTCGCTCCATCGCGAGCTCGAGCTCTACGCCGAAGCCGGCATCCCTGCCCCCGACGTCCTGAGGATCGCCACGCTCGTTCCCGCGCAGATCTACCACCTGGAAAAGGATCTCGGCACGATTGCCCCCGGCAAGCTCGCCGACCTGATCCTCGTGGACGGTGACCCCACCACCCGGATCTCGGACATCCGCCGGGTGGTGCTCACCGTAAAGGACGGGGTTCTTCTGGATCCCGCGCAGCTTTACGCGACGATGGGGGTGAAGCCGGCGGTCTGAGAAGGACACCAAGGACTTCAGGGGACACCGTCCTTGCAGTCGTTGCAGTCCTTGCAGTCCCTGTCTTTGGCCGCACGGCGAGCCGAGGAAACCCTCGATGCTAGAATCCCCCGGCGTCCGGAGCCCGCCCGCCGTTCACCGTCCAGGAGTCGAGCCGCAACCATGGAGATTTCGCAGTCCCCTCCGCCGGTCGAAGCCGTCCCCGCCCGCCCGGCCTCTCTGTTCAATCGGAACTTCCTCCTGCTCTGGCAGGGACAGGCCGTCAGCCGGCTCGGCAACCAGGCGTTCGCGGTGGCGATGATGTTCTGGGTGATGGAGAAGACCGGCTCGGCGAGCGTGATGGGCCTCTTGATGACGTTCTCGATGCTGCCGGGCGTTCTCCTGGGACCGGTCGGCGGCACGTTTGCGGACCGCCACTCCCGCATCCCGATCCTCGTGGTCTGCGACGTCATCTCGGGCTTGGGAGTGCTCGCCCTGGCATTCCTGATGATGGGGATGCCGGACGCGGTCGACGTCATTCTCCCCGTGCTGTTCGTCGTGGCGGTGCTCGGAGGGGTGATCCAGGCGTTCTTCATGCCGGCGATCGCGGCCTCGATCCCCGACCTCGTGGCGCCGGAGCGGCTGGCCGCGGCCAACTCGCTCAACCAGTTCTCGAACCAGGCGTCGCTCCTCATTGGGCAGGCGGCCGGCGGCATCCTCTACAACACGCTGGGCGCGCCTCTCCTCTTCCTGATCGACGGCCTCTCCTACCTCTTCTCCGGGGCGAGCGCGATGTTCATCCGCCTCCCTCCGCGCCCCCGGCCGCAGGGAGAGGAGAAGCAGCCGGTCTTTCGCACCTATCTGCGGGAGACGGCCGAGGGGTTCCGCTACGTCTGGCAGCGCACCGGCCTGCGGAGCTTCATGCTCGCCGCCTCGTTCCTGAACTTCCTCATCATGCCGGTCATGGTGCTCTTCCCCTTCTATGTGAGCCTCTACCTGCGCGAGGGCTCGGAGTGGTACGGATTCCTGATGGCGGGGATGAGCTCGGGGGCCGTGGCCGGCTTCGTGCTCGCAGGGGTTTTGAAGCTGCACGGCGCGGCGCGGCTGCGCGGCCTCCTGGTGTGCATGCTCCTCATGCCGTCTCTCTTCGGCATCCTCGGGTTCGTGAGGGTTCCGGCGCTGGCCGTCGGGGTGGTCTTCCTGGCTGGCGCATCCATGGGAATGGTCAACGTCTATCTCGCCACCATGATCCAGGCTTCGACCCCCTCGGAGATCCGGGGGCGGGTCCTGGGGCTTCTGGGCACCCTGGGCGGCGCCCTGATGCCAATCGGCATGGCGCTGGGCGGAGTCGTGGGCGACCTGACGGGCAAGAACGTGCCCCTGATCTACGCGGTGTGTACCGGGGCCGCGGTGCTCCTCGTCCTCGGGTTCTCGACGCAGCGCAATTTCCGGGATTTCCTCGCCAACGCATAAGGGCGGGCCAAAAAAGAGGCCGGGGGGAAGAGCAAGGGAGAATTCCCTCTCCCCCCGGCGCCCTCAACAAACCAGATCCTTCAGATCGCTGCCGCCACGGCGTCCCGCGTGGGGTAGTCGATGTAGCCCTTCTCCGTTCCGAAGTAGAAGGTGGACGGGTCGGGCACGTTGAGCGGCGCGCCCTCTGCGAAGCGCTCCGGCAGGTCCGGATTTGCGAGAAACGGCACGCCGAAGGAGACGAGGTCGGCCAGGCCCGAAGCGAGCACGGCGTTGCCGGTCTCCAGGCCGTAGCCGCCGTTCACCATGAGCGGACCCCGGAAGCGCTCGCGCAGAACCGGCACGACCGGGATCTCCGTTCCCACCGGCTCGATCACGTGGAGATAGGCGAGGCCGAAACGGTCGAGCTCCTGGGCGACGTGGCCGAAGGTCGCGGCCGGATCGGAGTCGCTCATGTCGTTGAACGGGCTTGTGGGAGAGAGGCGCACCCCCACACGGTCCGCGCTCCAGACCGCAGCGACCGCCTCGACGATCTCGACAAGGAGGCGGGCGCGGTTCGCGACCGATCCTCCATAGGAGTCGGTCCGCTGGTTGCTGCCGTCGCGCAGAAACTGGTCGAGCAGATAGCCGTTCGCCCCATGGATCTCAACCCCGTCGAAGCCGGCTTCCAGGGCCCGGCGGGCGCCCACGGCGAACTGCGCGACGATCCCCGGGATTTCGTCGATCTCCAGGGCCCGCGGGGTGACGAAGGGCTGCTTGCCCGTCGCCGTGTAGGCCATGCCTTCCGGCTTGACGGCCGAGGGAGCGACCGGCAGGGCACCCCCGGGCTGGAGGTCGGGGTGGGAGATCCGCCCCACGTGCCAGAGCTGGAGGAAGATTCGTCCGCCCTTGGCGTGGACCGCGTCGGTCACCTTGCGCCAGCCTTCGACCTGCGCGTCGGCGTGGATTCCGGGCGTTCCGAGATAACCCACGCCCTGCTCGGACACCTGGCTCGCCTCGGTGATGAGGAGCCCTGCCGAGGCGCGCTGCGCATAGTACGTCGCGGTGTGCTCGGTGGGGACGTTCCCCGCTCCGGCGCGGTTTCGGGTCATTGGCGCCATCGCCATCCGGTTCTTCAGGACATAGGGGCCGATCTGGACGGGGGACAGCAGGTTCTTGTCGGTCATCGCATCCTCTCTCTCAGTTCTTTGCTGGTCAAATGTGCAGAGATGAACAGTTCGGATAAAAAATTTTCAGCCCTTCGCTCCCAGGCGGCCGACGAGCTGGGCGAGCATGGCCCGGTCGGCTTCGGTCAGCCCGGCGAGCGCCTGGCGCTCGGTCTCAGCCACGAGGCGCACGGCCTCGCCATGGCGGGCGCGCCCCGCGGGGGTCAGCGCGGCGCGCACGGTGCGCCGGTCGTTGGGGTCCGGCACCCGCTCTACGAGGGCGTCGGTCTCCAAGCGGTCCACGAGCTGCGTGATGTTGGACTTGACGCAGCTGCAGAGGTCCGCGAGCGCTCCCAGCGGCAACGGCTCTCCGGACGTGGCAAGCTTCGAGAGCACGTTGAACTTGCCCAGGGAAAGCCCTACCCCGCCCAGAGCCGCCTCCAAGCGCGCCTCCAGCTCGTGGACCGCTCCGAGAAGGAGGAAGGCCACGGAGGGCTGGGGGAGGGTAGCGGATTCGTTCATGGGTGAAATATACACCCATGATCTTTCGGATGCAAGCCCCGGCTCCAGTCCGGGTTACAATCCCGCCCGTGAATGCAGCGCGCCGTACTCTCGGTTCCTGGCTCCTGATGGCTTTCCTGGAGCGCGGCTGCGAGCCGAAGCGGCGGATTCCGCGGCAGGTGGTGAGCATCCGTCCCCTGTCTCCGGAGGAGATGGCGGCTTTGAACCCGCTGGCTGCGTCGCTCGTGCCGCTCACCAACCTTCGGTTTCTCCCCTTGCCGCGGCTCTCCCGCCGCGAGGTCTACGAGGTGTAGCAACCCCCTCGTCCGGTTCTTCGTAGATGGAATGGATCGGAGCGGATCGACACTCCAAGGATGCAGTGGAACGCCGCCCCGGTTTCCAGTACGCTTTCGCCCAGCTTCATGACCCCCTGACACCAATCCCCGAGGGAAGACCATGGGTCTCAAAGAAGTCTTGAGCAAGATGAAGCTCGTGGAGATCGAGCCGTCCGACATGCCGGCCGAGATCCCGCTGTCGCGGGAGCCGCTGGGGGTTCCTCCCCTGCCCGGCGCTCCGCCCGGACCTCCGACGGACATCCGGGAGCTTCTGGGCACGCTCCCGGAGCCGCCGGCCATCGACGAGAAGAAGCTCGAAGCAGAGACGGGCGGCGCGGTCGAGGGGGACGAGATCCCCGACTTCGCGGCCATCTTCAAGGCCGCCGGGGTCTCCGATCCCGCCCACGGCTACACCGCCTACAAGGTGCTGGAGATCTTCGCGTCGCCGGGCTTTACGTCGCTCGACACCCGCGCCAAGGCCGCGGCGCTCACCGGGTTCCTCAACATGAACCCGACCGGGCCGGTGCCGATCACGGACGTGGTGCAGGACGCCGTCAAGCGCGACCAGGCGCTCGACAAGTTCGAGGAGTTCCTGAAGGCCAAGCTCGCGGCCCGGGCCGAGCAGATCGAGAAGGACAACGCGGCCCTCCAGGCGGAGATCGACGAGGTCAACCGCCGGAACCGCGAGAAGATGGACACCAACCGCATCGCGCTCGAGACGGAGCAGGCCCGCCTCGCGCGCTGGCAGGTCATCAAGAGAGCCGAGGAGCGCAAGCTCTTCGACGCCGTGAACCCGTTCGTCGAAGCCAACCCGATCTCGACCGCGGACGCCCCCCGACCGGCGGCGCCCGCCGCTCCCGCCCCGCCGCGGGAAGACAACGAGTAGGCCAAGGCCGTCTCCAAGGAGGCAACCATGTTCCAACGGATCGCCCGCGTCTTCAAATCCTGGATCGGCTACTTCATCTCCTTTGCCGAGGACCCGGAGGTCATGCTCCAGGAGTCCATCGAGGAAATGCGCAACACCCTGCCCAAGCTCAACCAGATCCTCGTCACCACCCGGGCCACGGTGATCCGGCTGGAGCAGGAGAAGGGCGAGCTCGAGCAGAAGGAGCGCCAGCTCGTCAATTCGATCAAGGCCGCGCTCACCGAGGGCAGCCCCGAGTCCCGCCGCATCGCGGAGGACGACGCCGCCACCCTCCAGCAGGTGCGCCAGGACCTGGCCTCGACCAACGACCAGCTCACCGCGGCCGCCAACGCCTTCCAGAACGCGCAGATCACGGTCGACGACCTGAAGCACAAGCTGCGCGCCAAGATCGACCAGAGCCGCAAGGCCATCCAGGAGTCGAAAAAGGCGGCGGTGATGAAGCAGGCCGCTTCGGCGCTGGCCGAGCTCGACGCCTACGGCGTCGGCGCCACCAACGAGAAGTACCTGGAGGAGATCAAGCAGCGCTCCGCCGAGGCCAAGGCTGCCGTCGAGGTGGCCACCGGCGGGCTTGACGTCGAGCGCATCAAGACCGAGCGCAAGGCCCGGCAGCTCCAGGCCCAGAGCGTGCTCGCCGAGTTCGAGGTGGAGATGGGCATCAGGAAGCCCGACGCGGTCAAGGAGGCCGCGCCGTTCCCGACCTCGTCCACGGGCCAGGCCACCCCCCAGAAGCTGCCGGAGGCGGGCTAGACACGCGATGACGACCGCCACCGTTCCGGATCTTTTCGTCGAGTCGCTCCCGGCCTGGGCGAGGGACCTCGTCCGGGCCATCCAGGCGAAGCAGGCCAACACCTTCGTGCTCCACGGCGTGCCGGCCGACCTGGTGCCGGTGCGCAATTCCGAGGGCCTGCGTTTCCTCTCGCTCGACGATTTCCTCGTCCAGCAGCTCTTCGGGAGGTGGTCGTCCCTCGTCACCTACAACCGCGCCGAGGGGCTGGGCTTCCTCACCCCCGAGGCGCGGCGGCACTTCGAGGACCGGCTGAAGGCCTACGACGCCGTCCACGGCACCCGCTGGGCCGAGGGCCTTCCGCGCGACGCCGCGAACTGCTTCGCGCTTTTGGACTCCTACTTCCGCCACTGCGCCGCGGGCACGCCAGCGCGGCCGGTCGTCCTGCTCCTGCCGTTCGCGGAGACGATCGTGCCCAACGCCGACGCGGCCTACCGGACGCCCGAAGACCGCGCCGTCCTGGTCTACCTGCGGAAGTGGTCGCAGGACCCGGTCCTCCTCGCCAAGAACATCGTCATCGTCCTGGTGACCGAGAGCCTGGCCGAGCTCGATCCCAAGCTCCTGCGCTCGAACGCCACGCGCGAGGTCGAGATCGTCCGGCCCGACCTGCCCGAGCGGCTGACCTACCTCGAAGCCGTGCGCTCGTCCGAGTGGTACGCCGGCAAGTCCGAGCTTTCCCCCGTGCGTCTGGCCGAGCTCACCGCCGGGATGACCCGCGTGCAACTCGGCCAGCTTCTGGACGGCGCGGACGCCCACGGCGACCGCCTCACGCGCGACCGCGTGCGCGCCATCAAGAAGGAGGTCATCGAGACCGAGGGATTGGGACTCCTCGAGTACGTCGAGCCCAAGTTCGACCTCTCGATGGTCGCGGGCATGCCCGCGGTCAAGGACCGCCTCCGCCGCGCGGCCCGCGCCATCGCCCGGGGAAACCCCGCGGCCGTGCCCATGGGCTACCTCGTCTGTGGCCCGGTCGGGAGCGCCAAGACCTTCCTCGTCGAGTGCTTCTCGAACGAGATCGGCTTCCCCTGCGTAAAGCTCAAGAATTTCCGCTCCATGTGGGTGGGCTCGACCGAGTCGAACCTTGAACGGATCTTGAAAATCCTCTCCTCGCTCACCCCCGTGGGCGTGGTGATCGACGAGGCCGACGCTGCTCTGGGCAACCGCGAGCAGCAGGGCGATTCCGGCACCCAGAGCCGCGTCTTCGCCCAGATCGCGGCCTTCATGGGCGACACCCGGAACCGCGGCAAGATCCTCTGGTTCCTGATCACCGCCCGCCCCGACCTCCTGCCCATCGACCTCAAACGCCAGGGCCGCGCCGAAGAGCACATCCCTCTCTTCTACCCCGAGACGGCCGCGGAGTACGACGAGATCTACAAGGTGATGCTCAAAAAGCTCGGCATCAAGACCTCGGTGCAGACGATCTCCGAAGTGGCGGCGGAGGAGCAGTACCTCGGCCTCTCCGGCTCGGACCTCGAAGCCGTCCTTGTCCGCGCCGTCCTCGAAGCCGAGGCCGCCGAATCTTCTGAGGTCAAACCCGAGCACCTCCAGAAGGCCTTCTCCGATTTCATCCCCCCGGCCAACACCCGCGAGCGGCAGATGCAGATCCTCTGCGCCATCATGGAATGCACCAGCCGCGAGCTCCTCCCCGAGCGCTTCCGCACCCTCGACCGCGGGGAGGTCCAGGCGCGGATCAACGAGATCAAGCGCGAGCTGCGGCTGGTGTAGAGATGCCGTTTTCCTCGGGTGTTGTGGTAAAAGTGCCACCATGACACCCGAGGAGCTAAGAGAAGCTCTGGCAGGAGAGAGCGAGCGGGTCGAATGGAAGCAGTCCGCCTCCGACCCGTCAGACATTTTTCATGCCGCTTGCGCCCTCGCCAATGATTTGGGTGACAGCCGGCGTCCGGGGTATCTCGTCATTGGAGTCGCGAACAACGGAAGCGTCGTCGGCCTGCAGGAGAACCCTGATCAGGCTCAGCAGAAACTGGCGAACCGCCTCTCGTCAACACGCCTTCTTCCAACCCCCTCGTACAATATCGAGCCTGTTAAAAAAGACGAAAAGGTCATTCTGATCGTCCGGATCGAACCGTATCCGGTGCCCCCCGTCGTCAGGGTGGATGGAAGCGTCTGGGTGCGTACAGGCACCGTAACCCAACGAGCCCGCGATGCAGATCTGTTGCGCCTTCAGGAGCGACGCCCGGAGCACCGGCAGCCGTTCGACTATCGGCTTCTGCAAGGAGTCAGATTCGAGGATCTGCGGCTTTCTCTCATGCGTTCGATGTATGAGGCCGCCAGAGAAGGAGACCACGATCCAGAAAGTTTTCCGGAGATCGAATCCTGGCTGACGCGAAAGGACCTGGGGAGAACTCATCATGGGGTCTGGATACCGAATGCTGCTGCGGTTTTGTTGTTTGGTGAAAGTCCGCAGACGTTCTTTCCCGGAGCCGCCGTCGAGTTCGTCCGGTATGGCGGAACCGACGTAGAGTCTCCCGTGGCTGCTCGTAAGACGATCACCGGTACGTTGCCGGATCAATTGGAAGCCCTTTGGGCACAGCTCAACGCAAACCTCGCGAGCATTCCGGCCGCGACCGAGGGGATTCGGACCCCGTACAGGCCGGAGTACCCGGTCGAAGCGCTCCGGGAACTGGCCCGCAACCTCGTCCAGCATCGACTCTATGAGGGAGTCAACGCTCCGGGGCGCGTCGAATGGTTCGAGGATCGGATCGTCTTTTCCAATCCGGGAGGACCGTTCGGGCACGCGAGCGAAGGACAATTTGGCAGCCATGCAGATTACCGGAATCCGACGATCACCCGTTGGCTCGTAGAACTCGGGTACGTCGAGCAACTCGGCCGTGGAATCCGGCTGGTCCGGAGAATGCTGGCCAACAACGGCAACCCAGACCTGGAAGTAGACACTGACGGGTTCACCATTGTGACGGCGAGGAGGACTACGTGAGATCTCTTGTCCTCTTCAACAACAAAGGGGGAGTCGGCAAGACGACGCTGACCTTCAACATCGCTCACATGGCAGCGCGGCTGGGTCTGCGGACGGTTGTTCTGGACTATGACCCCCAGTGCAACCTCTCGGCTGCATTCCTGAGCGAAGACAAGCTTGTGGACCTCTGGGAATCGGATGGATCGCATGGCCGGACGGTCGCTGCCTGTATCGATCTCGTCCGTCGAGGAAAGGGAGATGTCGTCACCCCCGACCTTCTGCCGGTGGCCGACGGTCTCTGGTTGCTTCCGGGCCACCTCGGGCTTTCCAGATTCGAGCAGACCTTGGCGGAGGAATGGCCGAAGGCCCACGCCGCAGACAACGAGCGCGCGTTGGACGTGACGACGGCTCTGGACGTTCTCTCCAACAAGGCGGCGCAGACCGCCGAAGCGGATCTGGTCCTGGTCGATGTCGGTCCTAGCCTGGGGGCCCTGAACCGGGCCGCTCTCCTCGCCTGCGATACGGTCGCTTTCCCCCTGGCTCCGGATCTTTTCAGCCTCCAGGGGTTGCGCAATGTCGGTCCCACGTTGCGAGAGTGGCGCCAGGACTGGCAGACCATCCGGGAGCGCAACATGCGGGGAAGAGCCCAGGAAAATCTGCCAGGGCACGACTTCCAACCCATCGGCTACATTGTTCAGCAACACTTGGCCCGAGTTGACCGGCCAGTCGCAGGATATGCACGTTGGGCGGAGCGGATTCCTGAAGTATTTCACGAACATGTACTGAGTGAGACAAGCTTCACCGGGGTCGGGCAGGACTTCGATTCCGACCCTTACTGCATTGCCAAGATCAAGCACTTCGCCAGTCTTGTCCCGCTAGCCCAGATCTCCCGCAAGCCGATCTTCGACCTCAAGGTCGCCGATGGGATCGGTGGAGGCCAGATCCAGAGCGTCGCCAAGAGCCGGAAGGAATTCCAGGAACTGACGTGCGCTCTGGCGCGGCATCTTGGGTTGCAGGTGCCTCAGGCGGAGTTGCCGTCCTCCTGACCCTCGGGATCAACTTTCTGAGGCGGGCAACAGCCTGACCGCTTGACATCGCCTTTTCGCCCCAGTACAGTCACCGGCTGTAAACGTTTACAGGGCGGCGCCGGTTTCCGGCCCGTTCCTGTGTCCAAGGGCTCTTTGCCCGAATGCCAGGTCCTTTCGCGGGTGCGCGGGTGGGCCTTTTTTTATGACCGTCACCATCAAAGAGGTCGCACGGGAGGCCCGGGTCTCTGTGGCCACGGTCTCTCGGGTGTTCAGCGGCAAGGGTCCCGTGCGGGAGGAGACCCGGCAGCGGGTGCTCGAAGTGGCGGGGCGGCTTCAGTATGTGCCGCACGCCGGGGCGCGGGGGCTGATCACCAACACCACGGGCGCGCTGGGGGTGCTCCTTCCCGACCTCTACGGCGAGTTCTTCTCCGAGGTGATCCGGGGCGTCGACCTGACGGCCCGCAAGAGCGGCTATCACGTGCTCGTGTCGAGCTCCCACAGCGACCGCTCCGAGGTGGAGGGCGTGCTGCGCGCCCTCTGGGGCCGGGTGGACGGCCTCATCGTGATGTCGCCCGAGGCGGACGCCGAGGCGCTACGGGCGAACCTCCCTGCGGCGCTGCCGGTCGTGCTCCTGAACTGCCTCGTCGAAGGAGACGGCTTCGACGCGATCAACATCGACAATTACGGGGGCGCGCTCGCCATGACGCGCCACCTGATCGCCCTGGGGCACCGCCGGATCGCCTTCGTGGGCGGCGCGCCGGACAATTACGACGCGCGGGAGCGCCTGCGCGGCTACCGGGACGCCCTGCGCACCTACGGCGGGGGAGCTCCGGAGATCGAGATCCCGGGCGACTTCAGCGAGGAGTCGGGCCACCGCGCGGCCGGCGCGATCCTGGCTCTCGATCCGCGGCCGACCGCCGTCTTCGCGGCTAACGACTCGATGGCGGTGGGGCTGCTCTCCGCGCTCCAGGAAGCCGGGGTGCGCGTGCCGGGCGACGTCGCGGTCGGCGGGTTCGACGACATTCCGGTCGCCCGGTTCCTCTCGCCG
>DATEIO010000230.1:0-9029 GCA_035278895.1 Thermoanaerobaculia bacterium
CTCCTGCCTCGTTGAGGAAGACGGCGGCCGGAAGATCCTGCGCACCCGCGCCGGGCTGGGCAGCGGCCTGGAGGTCATCCTCCCGGGCAACCTGTGGACCAACGTCCCCGTGACGGAGCCCTTCGCCGCCCGCTCGCTCTATACGCTCCACCGCGAGGGGGGCCGCTACATCCTGCGTTTCATGGGCGAGGACGTGACCGAGGTCCAGCTCTCTCCGCGCCCGGACTGGTACGACCGCGCCACGACGACCGGCAAGCCGATGACCCGCGTGGGCACGCTCCAGGGGACCTATCTCGGGATCTACCAGGCCAAGGTCTGCGAGTATTGGACCGCGAAGCCGGCCAAGGTGAACTGCAAGTTCTGCTCAGTGGGGCTGAACCTGGGGATCGACGACGCGGACGACAAGTCGATCGACGAGGTGATGGAGGTCGTGCGCGCCGCCCGGGAGGAGTCGGGCATCACCTACGTGGACTTCAACACCGGCCACTACGAGGGAGACACCTATCTGGATCTCCTGGAGCCGTTCATCGTGCGCATCAAGCGGGAGCTCGGGCTTTTGGTCGGCGTGCAGACCCCGCCGCACCGGGACTTGAAGCGCTACGACCACCTGCGCGAGATCGGCGTCAACCGTGTCTCGTTCTGCTTCGAGATCTTCGACCGCAAGCTCTTCGAGGAGATCTGCCCCGGCAAGCACGCCGAGTACGGGCTCGACCACTATCTGGAGGCGGTCCGCTACTGCGCGGCGCTCGCGAAGAAAGGGCCAAAGGACGAGCCCTGGGTGACGAACGGCGAGATCATCGCGGGGCTGGAGCCGCCGGAGTCTTCGATCCGCGCCATCGACTGGATCACGTCGGTCGGAGCCGTTCCCACGGTCTGCGTGTTCCGCCCTCTCGTCGGCACCGACCTGGAGCACCTCCCGCCGCCGTCGACGGACGACATGATCCCGGTTTTCCGGCGCCTCTACGAGGCGTGCATGGAAAAAGGGCTCCCCGTGGGCGTCGCTCCCAATATCCACGTGAGCCTGGTGATGCTGCCGGATGAATGCCGCTCCTTGAGCCCCCACCGCTATCCGCTGCAGACGCTGAAGCTCAAGGCCATGGGAAGAGTTTTCCGCCGCCGGTTCGAAAAGCGCCTGGACCGGATGGCCCCGGTCCGGCCGGAACCGGCGGCGGCAGCCGCAATCCTCTGAGGGCTACCGGCCCGCGGCCGGCTTCGCCTCGGCCTTGGCCTCGCGAATCGCGAAGACGTGGCTCCTGCCACGGACGATGAGCAGGCCGTCCGAGATCGCCGGCGTGGACATCAGCGCCTCGCCCATGGGGTTCTTGGCGAGAAGCTCGAACTTGGTCCCCGTCTTGACCACGTAGATGTCGCCATCCTCGGTCGAGACGTAGAGCTTGTCGTCGGCCGCCACGGGCGAGGAGGTCACCGAGATGCTCCCCGTGCCGGCGACGCGCTCGCGGTAGAGCCGCTCGCCCGTCTTCACGTCGTAGACCGAAAGCGTCCCGTTGTTGGCGACGACGTAGAGGTGGTCGCCATAGACGAGCGGAGTCGGCATGTACGGGCCGCCCTGCTTCTTGCTCCAGGCGATGTGGTCGTTCGTTTCCTTCCCCTCGGGGAGGGTGATGTCGCCGCGCGCGCCCGGGCGGATGGCGTAGATCGGCTGCATGGGCGCATACCCGGAGGTGACGAAGATCATGCCGTGGGCCAGGAAGGGGGTCGGCACCACGATCTCTGAGTTCCCCTTGAGCGTCCACAGCTCCTTGCCGGTCGCCGGGTCGTAGCCCCGGATGCCCTTGGTGGCGTTGGTGACCACCTCGGCCCCCTTGTCCGTCTCGACGACCGTGGGAGAGGCCCAGGACGGAATCTCGTCGCGCTCGGTGCGCCAAACCTGCTTGCCGTCTTTGAGGTCATAGGCGGCCAGGAACGAGCCCTTCTGGATGTCCGCCTGCACGATGACCCGGTCCTTCCAGAGGATCGGCGAGCTGCCGTGCTCCCACTGGTAGGTGGGATCGTAGAACCAGCCGGCATCGAGAGTGCCCAGCTCTTTTTTCCACAGGAGCTTGCCGTTCGTATCCCAGCAGTAGAGCCCTTCGGAACCGAAGAGGGCCACCACGTGCTTGCCGTCGGTTGCGGGCGTCGAGTTGGCGTGGGTGGCCTTCATGTGCCGCTTGATCTTGGGCACCCCGGTCGAGGCCGTCTGCTCCCAGACGATCTTTCCCGTCTTCTTGTCCAGGGCGTAGAGCTTCCAGGTCTGCACGGCCTTGCTCTCGACCGAGTCGACGTCGCCGTAGCTCCCCATCTTGTACATGGGGTCTTTCTCGTCGGAGACGGCGGTGGTAACGAAGACGCGGTCTCCCCACACGACGGGGCTCGAGTTGGCGAGGCCGGGGATCGGCGTCTTCCAGGCGACGTTGACCGACTTCTCGCCGTCCCAGGCGGTCGGCGCGGTTCCCTGCCCCACGCCCGTGGCCTGGGGGCCGCGGAACGAGGGCCAGTTCTGCGCGTGGGCGGAGAGGGCGGAAACGAGGAGAGCGGCGGCGAGCCGCGGGACGAGCTTCATGGCGCAACCTCCTTTTTCTTGAGCGGCGTCGTGGTCCCCGCCTGCATCAGGTCGACACCGGCGACTTTGCCGTCCTGGACCTTGAAGACCATGGTGGCGCCGGCGAACTCGTTGGGGCGGAACGTGACCTTGTCGACTGCTCCCAGGGTGAACGTCCCACCGCCGCCGACGGTGGCGGTGAGCTTGCCGTCCTTGACGGCCAGGGTCATCACGAGCCCGCGGTCTCCCTCGTAGGTGCCCTCGTAGCTCTTGAGCGTGGCGGCGTCGACCTCGAAGTTCGCCGGGGCCGGGGGCTTGGCGCCCGCGGCTTTCAAGATCTCCACGATCTGGGCGTTGCCGACCTGCTCGGCGGCAGCCAGGGCGTCGGTGAGCGCACCCTCGCCGGGCTTCGTCCTCTCGAGCGCCAGCTTGACGACCTCGGGCTGCTCCCCGTAGATCCCCATCATCAGCAATTGAGGATCCAGGGTGGCGCCGCGGTCCAGGAGCAGCTTCAAGACTTCGAGATGCCCTCTCTGCGCCGCCCAGGTCACGGGCTTCGCCTTGTAGAAGGTGTCTTCCGCATTGGGGTTCGCGCCGCGGTCCAGGAGCAGCTTCACGACCTCGAGATGCCCCTTGTCGCAGGCAAAGGCGAGAGCCGTCCCCCCGTAACGGTTGGCGGCGTTCACGTCAGTCCCCTTGTCCAGCAGCTCCTTGACCTTGGCCACGTCCCCCGCTCCGGCCGCCCGGCGCAGCTCGTCGCCGGGGTCCTGGGCGGACGCGCTCACGGAAAGCAGCAGGAGAAGAGCGAGACAGAGCTCGACTGCGCGCATTTTCGGCATGATGGATCGTCCTCCGATTTCACTATACGTACAGGGTCCCGAATCTGTTGCACCGTAATGTCGCCTGTAATGATACCCGGCCTATCCTCTCTCTCGTGCTCTTCCCCGCGACAGCGGGCGCGACGGAGCGGCCCGGCCAGACACCGTGCCGCTCCTCTTTTTTTCTCCCCCTCGGAAGGTATGTAGAAGTTCCTCGCAACCCCTCTTTTTCCGGGAATTCCCGGGGAGAACTTGCATTCCGGGCTTTGCGGCGTGGAAATCCCCGCCTCCCGGGGTCCGCCCTGGCCTCCGGACCGGCGTGCGCCCTGGAGCCCGGGATTTCGAAAAACGTGCATAGATGCGGACCGGCGCTCTTCCGAAGCTCCAGAGAGGGGTACTTACCTTGGCATGGCCCATGCAGAAAGCCACGGACAAGAGCAACGGAACTGACCCGTTGCTACCGAGCCGGGGGATCCCGGAACCAAGGAGCGAGAGATGAGCACGAAGACGACCCGCCTGACCACGATTCTCTTAGCCTTCGCCGTCCTGTTCAGCCTGACGAGCGTGGCCCAGGCCAGTGGGTTCGCTTCCCCCAGGGCCGAGGCCTCGGTGAGCTTGTTCGACATGGCCGGAGAGTGGCTCACGAGCTTCTGGTCCGGAATGACCCAGATCTTCGAGAAGGATGGAGCCTTGGGCAACGGCGGCTCCACCAGCAGCACGACGGCCTGCACCAACCCGAACGGCTGCGGCGACGCCGGCTGGGGCATCGATCCGAACGGTTGATCTTCGACCCTCCCACGGAATCAGTGGCACTCTATTTGCTTAGAAATTCGAACCCAGAGCCGAGTTCTAACAGGACCGGCTGTTGACCTGGAGAGATTCGTGTACAGAGAACCCTGGATGACGGAAACCTCCCCCTCCTCTTCCGAGGAGAGCTCCTGGAGCGGCATGGCCTCGTGGTACCGCGCCGGCTCTCAGAGCTGGGGGGTGTGCGACTCGCTGATCGCGAGCAGCCGCGCCTGCCGGTATCACGATCCCGAGAAGATGGTGATGCTGGCCGAGCGGGCCGTTTCCGTCGCGGAAGGGCTCGATCCGATGTACTACGGCCCCGAGATGGTGGCCGACATGAGAGCGCGAACCCTGGCGGAGCTGGCGAACGCTCACCGCGTGGCGGACAACCTGGAAGCCGCCGAGCGGGTGATGCGCCGCGCGATCGAGCTTTCGGCCCAGGGGACTCAGGACCCTCTCCTCCTCGCCCGGCTCATGGACCTGACCGCCTCCCTGCTGGGAGGACAGCGGAAGTTCCAGGAGGCGCTCGCTCTCCTGGACACCGTGCACATTCTCTACGAGCGGCACGGGGACCGCCACAACGCCGGCCGCGCCCTGATCAGCAAGGGCCTCTATTGCGGCTACAGCAACGATCCGGAGCAGGCCATTCGCCTGCTGAGCGCCGGCCTGGCGATGATCGACCCGGCCACGGACCCGAAGCTCGTGATCTCCGCCGTCCACAACCTGATCGGCTTCCTGGCCGACAGCGGGCGGTTCCAGCAGGCCCGGAGGCTTCTGCGCCAGAGCCGCCAAGCCTACTTCGCCGAGGGCGACCGCCTGAACCTCCTGAAGCTCCATTGGCTCCAGGGGAGGATCGCCGCCGGGCTCGGCCAGCTCCGCCTCGCGGAGAAGTCCTTCCTCTGGGTGAAGCGGGAGCTCGAGCAGGCCGGACTGGGCTACCACGCCGCCCTGGTCTCTTTAGATCTCGCCATGGTCTGGCTGCGCCGGGGCAAGACCCCGCGGACCCGCCGCCTGATCGAGGAGATGGTGGCCATGTTCCAGTCCCGGGGCATCGCCCGGGAGGCGCTCGCCGCCCTGCTGCTCCTCAAGGAATCGTTCGCCGCGGATTCCGGCTCGCTGGAGCTGCTTCAGACGGTCCGGGAGTACCTGAAGAGGCTCGAGACGCGGCCCCACCTGAAGTCCCGGGTCAAGACCCTCTAGCTCTCCTCGAAGCGGTCGCGCGCCGCGATCTCCTCGCCAAAAGCCTCGCGCAGGACCGTGCGGATCCGCCGCTCCAGCTCCGCGCCCTGGGGCGGAGGGTAGTCGGGAATCCGGGAATCCTCCGGATCGAAGCCCAGACGCCGGGAGCGCCCGATGAGCTCTTCGACCAGGAACGAGCCGCTGTCGTCCAGGTCCTCCTCGTCCGAGCCGTCCTTGCGCGGAGTCACGCTCAAGCCGTCCAGGATGGCCAAAACGTGCTCGGAATGGAGCTCCACCCGGCCCGCCAGGACGTCGGAGAGCGCCCCTTCGTTCCACCCCAGCCGCTTCTCCAGCTCCCGCTCCGACAGCCCGAACGCCTGGATGGCGGCCTCGAGCATGCGGGCGACCCAGCGGGTCTGTTCGCTCTGCGTCACCCGGGAATTCTAAACAATTCAGGCGGTTTGCGCCTCTCCGGATCGTCCTTGGTGTCCTTGGTGTCCTTTTCAGTCGTTCTTGAAAACCTTCCCACCCTTCATCACGAACCGCACCTTCTCCATCGCCTTGATGTCGCTCAAGGGATTCCCGGGGACCGCGATCACGTCCGCGGCCTTGCCGGCTTCCAGAGTGCCGGTGGTCCTCGCGATGCCGAGCAGGTCCGCCGCGTTCGCGGTGGCGGAGCGCAGGGCCGAGGCCGGGCTCATGCCGTGGTCCACCATCAGGGCGAATTCCTGGGCATTGAGGCCGTGGGGGCTCACCGAGGAGTCGGTGCCGAAGGCGATCTTCACGCCCATCTTCAGGGCGTTCCGGAACATCTTCGAGCGCACCGCGACCGCCTGCCGGGCCTTCTCCGCAATCTCGGGCGGATAGTGGCGGACCGCCGCCTTGCCGGCCACGTACTCCCCCGCGAGCAGCGTGGGCACGAGGTAGGTGCCCTTGTCCTTCATCATGCGCAGAGCCTCGTCGTCCAGGAACGAGCCGTGCTCGATCGAGTCGACTTCGGCGCGGATGGCGACCTTGGCGCCCTGGGCGCCGTGGGCATGGGCCGCGACCTTCTTCCTCAGGCGGTGGGCCTCCTCCACGATGGCATCCATCTCGTCCTGGGTGAGCTGCGGGGTGTCGACCTCGTCGGCGAGCGAGAGCACGCCCCCGGTGGCGCAGACCTTGATCACGTCGGCGCCGTACTTGATCTGGAAGCGGACGGCGTCGCGGAACTGGTCGGCTCCGCTCGCGATCCCTTGCTCAAAGCCCGGCTCGGGCCCGAAGCGCTCATAGGGGAAGCCGCTCTCGTCGCAGTGGCCGCCGCGGGCTCCGAGAGCGTGCACGGCCACGAGCATCCGCGGCCCCGGAACGATGCCATCGCGGATGCTGTTGCGCAGGCCCACGTCGATCCACTCGCCCGAGCCCACGTCGCGCACCGTGGTGAAGCCGGCGAGAAGAGTCCTCTCGGCATAGGCCGTAGAGCGGATCGCCATCTCGGGCAGCGTGCGGCGCATATTGTCCATCGCACCCTGGAGCCAGTTGTCCGTGGATTCGCCGGACATGTGGGTGTGGGCGTCGATCAGCCCGGGGAGCAGCGTCGCGTCGCCCAGGTCGATCACCCGGGCGCCCGCGGGAACGGCGAGCCCCGGTCCCGCGGCCTTGATCGTGCCGCCCTCCACGATCACGACACCGTTGTTGACGACCGCGTCTCCCTTGCCATCGAACAGGCGGGCCGCCTTCAGGACGACGATCTCGGGAGCGGCCGGGGCCCCTTCCTGGGCGAGGAGGAGCGAAGGGAGAGTGAACAGCGCCAGCGCGAGCAGACGGGCTCTCATGAGGACACCTCCAAGGAATGAGGACTGCATGGTATCCGCCGCGGGGCGGCCGAAGCAACGGGAGGGAGGATCAGCCCAGCTTGGGAGCCGCCATGGCCCTGCGCGCGCCTCCGGCATAGCTCGCGATGAGGAAGAAGCCCCGGCGCGTGGCCTCCTGCTCGACCTCCGCCATGGTCTGCTGCGCGGCGACCGGATCACCCACCTTGAGCAGAATGGACCCGTAGCTCAGGCGGGCCGAGAGATTGGCCGCCACGAGGCCGGCCTTCTTCGACTCGTCGATGGCCCAGGTCAGGTGCCCGATGGCCGCCCGGTTCTGGTCCGCGGCCGCCTCGATGCGGGCCATGGAGGTGGCGACCAGGATCCGGATCTCCAGGTCCTCGCTGCGGTCCGCGAGAGTGCGCGCCCGGTTGGCGGTCTCCCGGGCATCCTGAAGGCGGCCCTGCCGCATGAGGGCCTCGGCCACGAGGGTGAGCGCCCTTGCCTGGGTGCTGTAGATTTCGCGCTGGCCGTACCAGTCCGCCACTTCGCGAGCCGTGCGCTCGGCCTTCACCGGATCCATGTCCAGCATCGTGATCGAGGCCAGGATGAGCCGGCACTTGGCGGCCTCCAGGTCGGCCCCGGCTCCCTTCAAGCGGCTCAGGGCCGTCTCCAACTGGCCGCGGGCGCCGTCCAGGTCGTTCGCCGCATAGCTCCAGACCCCCAGGTCCCGGAGGGCCTCGGCCTCCACGGCCCGCGCTCCGACCTCGCGCGCGGTCCGCAGGCTCTCCTCGCTCAGCTTGCGGGCCCCAGCCAGATCGCCCATCTGATAGGTGAGCCGCGCCTTCGCGTTCAGGATCCGCGCCGCGGACACCCGGTCGCCGATCTTGCGCTTGGCGGCGAGCGCCTGGTCGAACTGCTCGTGGGCCTTCCGGAGCTCTCCCAGGTAGCCGAGGGTCTCGGCCAGCCCCGCCTGCACGTTCGCGGTCCGGCTGTTGTCGCCGACCGACCTGGCGATCGCCAGCGCCTGCTCGTGGAGCTTGCGCGCCTCGCCGTACCGCCCCTGGCGCTCCAGGCCAACGCCCAGGTTGTCGAGCGCCCTCACCTCGTCGATCCGCGTGCCGGACTGGCGGGTCATGACGAGGGCGCGCTCCAGGAGCTTGCGCCCCCCGGCGATGTCGCCCCGCAACAGGAGGACGGTCCCCAGGAGAGTCGACGACCGGGCTTCGTAGACGCGGTCCCCGGCTTCGATGAAGAGGGCGTTGGACTGCTCCATGAGCTCCTGGGCACGCGCCAGATCCCCCTGGTCGCGCGCGATCAATCCCAGGTTGCCGAGCTGGAGGGCACGGCCGATGACGTTGCCCGTGCTCTCGTTGATCGTCAGAGCCATCTGGAACGTCTCCTCCGCCTCCTCGAGCCGGCTCTGTTCATGGAGCGTCATACCCATGCGCGTGAGCATGAGCGCCGCCTGCGTGCGGTCGTCCTCTTTGGAGAAGAGCTCCCGCGCCTCCTGGAAAGCGGACCTCGCCTCCGCACCGCGCCCCGTCAACAACAGGGAGTCCCCCTTGTAGACCAGGGCCTGGGCTACGACCTGGCTCCCTCCCAGGCGGCGCCCCTTCTGCAAGGCGACCTCCGCGATCCGCCGGAGACTCTTGAAGTCGGACATGCGCTTGTAGTTCAACGCCTCGGCCAGATCGATGCGCGGGTCGTCGCCCGCCGGCAGCGGGAGCCGGCGCAGGGCGGCAATGGTCTCCAAAGACTTCTTGGTGAAGCCGCCGATGGTCTGCGCGTTGGCCAGCCGGAGGCCGTACTCCAGATTGTCCGGGTAGAAGGTCCAGAGCGACTCGTAGATCTCGATGGCCTCGTCCCACTGCTTCTTCGCCTCGTGGTAGCGCGCCTTGATCGCCAGCCCCT
>DATEIO010000231.1:0-30549 GCA_035278895.1 Thermoanaerobaculia bacterium
CTGTTCCTGATCGTTCCCAAGGCCTTCCTGCCGCCGGGAGACAGCAGCGTCGTGTTCGGCGTGTTCCTGGGCCGCGAGGGCTCGTCGCCGGAGCAGATGCGCGCCATTCAGAACCGCGTGGACCAGACGCTGCACGAGGACCCTAACGTCCTCATGGACTTCACGATGACGGGCAACGGCCAGTTCCTGCCATCCAACCAGGGCATCACGTTCACCTTTCTGAAGCCGGCGGACCAGCGCCAGCCGATCGATCAGGCCGCGGCCGAGCTGATGGGCAAGATCAGCAGCATTCCCGGCACGTTCGCGTTCCTGCGGCCGTTCCCAGTCCTCGAGATCAGCACCGGAGCGGTGAACACAAATCAGGGGCAGTACGCCTATTCGATCTCCGGCGTGAATTCCGAGCAGGTCTACGAGGTGGCGGGCAAGCTGATGGGGAAGCTCCAGCAGTACCCGGGATTCCTCACCCTCTCGTCGGACTGGTTCAACAACACGCCGAACCTCGACATCGAGCTGCGGCGCGAGCAGGCCAAGCTCTACGGCGTGTCGGAGGCGCGCATCCTGGAGCTGTTGCGGAGCGCCTATTCGCAGAACTACCTCTACCTGATCAAGAAGCCCGAGGACCAGTACCAGGTCATCCTGGAGGTGGCGGACGGCGCCCGCTCGAAGGCCGAGGACCTGTCGCTTCTGTACATCAAGTCGGATGACGGCGAGAACCTCGTGCCGCTGCGCGAGCTTGTCACCTGGAAGACCTCGCTCGGTCCCCAGGCGGTGAACCACACCAACCAGTTCACCAGCGTCACCCTGTTCTTCAACCTGAAGCCCGGCGTGGCGATCGGCGACGCCACGGACTTCATCACCAAGGCGGCGGAGGAGATCGTGCCGCCGACCGTGCGCGCGAGCCTGCAGGGCGAAGCCCTGACCTTCCGCAACACGGTCCGCGACCTGACGCTCCTGATGCTTCTCGCCGTGTTCGTGATGTACGTGATCCTCGCCATCCTCTACGAGAGCTACGTGCACCCGCTGACCGTGCTCTCGACGCTGCCCACGGCTCTCGTAGGGGGTCTCCTGACGCTCTATCTGTTCGGCGAGCAGGCGTCGCTCTACGCCTTCGTCGGCATGTTCATGCTGATGGGGATCGTAAAGAAGAACGGCATTCTGATCGTGGACTTCGCGCGCCAGCGGGTGGAGGCGGGTGAGCCGGCGGAGAAGGCGATCCACGACGCGAGCCTCGACCGCTTCCGTCCGATCCTGATGACGACGCTGGCCGCCGTGGTCGGTGCGCTGCCCATTGCTCTGGGATACGGCGCCGACGGCGCCTCCCGGCGACCGCTGGGCCTCGTCATCGTCGGCGGTCTGCTGGTCTCCCAGCTCATCACCCTGTACGTCACTCCGGTGATCTATCTGCTCTTCGAACGGCTCCAGGAGAGGGTGCGGATGCCCGCTTTCCAGGGCAGCGTCGCAGTGCCGGAGCCGATCGCCCTGGAAGGAGGGCGCTGATCATGGAAAGGTTATCTCTGCTCGTCCTCGCGCTGGCGCTCCTGGCCGGCTGCACCGTGGGACCCCAGTATCAGAGACCGCCGGTTACGGCTCCCGAGGAGATCCGTGGGCAGGTGGGGCCGGCCGAGGCCGCCTCGCTCGCGGACCGGCCGTGGTGGGAGATCTTCGACGACGAATCCCTGAAGGCGTTGATCGACGAAGCGCTCCGGAACAGCTACGACGTCCGGCTCGCGGGCTGGCGCGTGGAAGAGGCGCGGGCGCTCGCGGGCATCCGTGGGGCCGAACGCTGGCCGGAAGTCCAGGCCGGAGCCGGCTGGTCACGCGGCCAGGCCTCTGAATTTGTAGCTACCGGCGCGGGAACGGAGAGCTTCTATGACGCCAATCTCGGCGTCTCCTGGGAGATTGATCTCTGGGGACGCATCCGCCGCTTGAACGAAGCGGCGCGAGCGGAGTACCTGGCCACCGAGGAGGCGCGGCGCGGCGTGCTGCTCTCGCTCGTCTCCGACGTGGCCACGAGCTATTTCCAGCTTCGCGAGCTCGACCTGGAGCTCGAAACCGCACGGCGCTCGACTGCGGCGTTCCAGGAGACCTATGACCTGTTCAACCGCCGTCTGGAAGCCGGTGCCGCATCCGGCCTCGAAACCGCGAGCGCCGGCGCGACTCTGGCCGCGACGGCAGCCCAGATTCCGGATCTCGAGCGCCAGATCCTGGCCCAAGAAAATCGATTGGCTTTCCTCCTGGGAAGAAATCCTGGGCCCATCCCCCGCGGCAACGCGCTCGAAGACCAACTCCTGCCGCCGCAGATCCCCGCGGGATTGCCATCGGACCTCTTGGAGCGGCGGCCTGATCTGCGTGCGGCCGAGCAGGATCTCGTCGCGGCCAACGCCGAAGTCGGCGTTGCCGTCGCCAACTTCTTTCCCCGCCTGAGCCTCACCGGCGCCCTCGGCAGTTTGGCACCCCAGGTCGGAGATCTCTTCGGCGATGGAAAGTCCTGGTCCCTCGGAGGCGGCCTGCTTACCCCCGTGTTCCAGGGCCGGCGCTTGAGCGAAGAGCACCGCGCAGCCCTGGCCCGCTGGGAACAGGCAAAGGTGCAATACGAAGCTCGCGTGACGAACGCCTTTGTGGAGGTCTCGACGACGCTCACGGCCTATCAGAAGCTTGCCGAGATCGAAGGAGAGCAGGCGAGGGCCGCAGCCTCCTATCGGCAAGCGGTGGAGCTTTCGAACGACCGGTATCTCTCAGGGCTCGCGGACTATCTCGAAGTGCTGGAGGCGCAGCAACAGCAGCTCGCTGCGGAGAACGCGCTGGCGCGGACGCGGTTCGATCGTTTGGCGAGCCTGGTGCAGATTTATAAGGCCTTGGGGGGCGGGTGGCGGGTGGGCGAGATGCAGGCGAGAGTGCAGTAAGAGCCCCCCGCCCCGAAACCTCACCCCTGTCCCCTCTCCCATCGCCCTCCCTTCCTCCGGGAGAGGGGAACGCCTGCAAGCGGTCTTGTCGTAGGGTGCGCTGTGCGCACGTGTTGTTTTCCACCACCCCAAACGTGCGCACAGCGCACCCTACAAGCACCAGCAGCTCTGAATCGTTCCCCCTCTCCCGGAGGAAGGGAGGGCGATGGGAGAGGGGCCAGGGAGTGAGGTTTCGGGCGGGCGGCCACTGCCTGTCGTGACTGATCACCCTTCAACACCTGTCTGATTCCAAACACCCACCTCAGCCGCCCGGCTGATCGACGCTCGCTCCTAATTCATTTTCTATCAACAAGTTGCGAGTCCACTCTCCGTGCTCCGCACGCTGGCACACCGCGTGAGATAGCAATCACCGGAAGGAGCACTGATCATGATTTCTCGACACAATCAACACAAAGTACGGCTCGCCACGGTGTGGGCCCTGTTCGTCTTCGCCTTGACCGCGATCCCATCCCAGGCCGAGCTTCTGGGGCCGCTACGGGTTCACGACATGACTCCATTTAATCTCCTGCGTCTCGACATGCTGCCGGCCCAGGAGGTCACAAGCGGTCCGGGAAGCTGGGCGGTCGAGGTGGAGATCTCTCATGCCAACACCTTTGTGATGAGCGAAAATGTGGGCGCCTATCTCGAGCAGCGCGACCGGCGCGGGCCGCTCCGGACGGAGGATGTCGAGGCGATCGAGAGCCTGGGGGAGGACGCCTATTTCGTGGATGGCGAGGTCAGCGCGCTGGAGCTGACTGTTCACCGTGGAATCACGCGCCGCTCTTCGGTATACCTGACGCTCCCTTTGTATGACTTCACGGGCGGATTTCTCGACGGCACGGTCGAGGGTTTCCACAGCACCTTCGGCTTCGGATCTCAGGGACGCGACCTCGTGGCGCGCGACCGCTTCCAGACGGTCGCGAGATTCGGCCGGGGGAATGCGGCGTATCTCGATCCTCCGGTCACGAGCGGCTGGGGCGATCCCGTGGTGGGGGTGCGCCATTCCTGGCCGGTGGGGGAGTCGCATTGGAATCTGATCGTCGACGGCGCGGCCAAGATCGCGGTGAGTGGGGAGCGGCCGTTCCTCTCGACCGGCTCGCACGATTTCGGCCTTCAGGCTTCCTTGCAACGCAAGCACCGGCGTCAGGGGATCTACTTGAGCGCGAGCGTCGTGCGGACGGAGGGCGAGGCTTTGGGCGTGCCTCTGGGCAGCGATCTGGTGCCCACG
This sequence comes from Thermoanaerobaculia bacterium, assembly GCA_035278895.1. GTDB lineage: Bacteria > Acidobacteriota > Thermoanaerobaculia > Multivoradales > UBA5704 > DATARR01. Next base: position 4,171 of record DATEIO010000231.1, read on the forward strand.
GTGACGGCGGCGTACGAGGTTGGCTTGACACGCCACACGAGCGCGATCCTGCAGCTCTACGCGAGCGAAGGCGCCGTCCGGGAGACGTCGATCGAGGAGATCAAGGCGAACAAGTACCAGGCGAGCCTGGGCCTGCGCACCCGCCGCGGTCCCCTGGTCTATGGCTTTGCGGTGACCGAGAACGTGGCCAACTTCCAGAACACCGCGGACATCGGCATGTCGCTGACCCTCGCCTGGCTTTCGCAGTGAGCATTCAGTTTCTCTCAGTGTAGAGACATGCCGATCCGCGAGGCTTCGTCAGACAGGTAGATGTAGAGCAGGCGCCCCTGAAACAAAGAGGGGTGGATCGGTCCGTAGAAGCGGCTGTCGTAGCTGTAGTCCCGATTGTCACCGAGAACGAAGAACGTCTCCGGAGGGATCTCCTGGGATATGAGGTTATCTCGTTGCACCCGGATTCTTTGCGAATCGTCGAGGCTCGGATCCGGACCCCCGTGATAGATCTGAGGGTCTTTGTGCTGCCCCCAGGGATCTTCCAGGGGTTTCCCGTCGATGTAGACGACTTTGTCGAGGATCTCGATCCGTTCTCCCTCGAGGCCTACGATGCGGCTGATGACCTGGGCGTTCGGATTTTCCGGGCTGGTGAAGACGACCAGGTCCCCCCGCATCGGTCTGGCCGTTCGGTAGTGCCGGAGATCGGCCACGACATGATCATTGATAAGAAGTGAGGGCTCCATGCTTCCCGAGACGATCTTGTAGGTCCGGACCGGGGAAAGAGCCACCAGGGCGGCGGGCGAGACAAAAAAATTCATCAGCACCAGGGCCGCCCCGTATACGTACCAGCGGTTGTAGCGCTTGAGAACGTAGTCCTTTTTCCGGAGAGCGATTCTGACGGCGTCCAAGATCACCCAGACGAAGACGAGCAGAAGCACCAGAAGGGAAATGACGAGCCCGGAAAAGGTTCTGAAGACTCCACTTGCAAAAGCTCCGGCCACCAGCGCGAGTTGGGCCACGCTGACGGCCAAGGCCCTCACCGGCTCTCCTCCGTAGAGATGCCCGAGCCCGGGGAGGAGCAGCGTGAGCACGGCGGCGAGCCAGGGTTTGCGCGGCTTCACTTTCGCGTCGGTCTCCATTCTTCAATCTCCTCGGTCAGGGCAGCCGGCTCAGTAGCCCCGCGATCCGCTCCTGAAGCTTATCCGTATCGACCTTCGTGGCCGCGGCCTGGTCGGCGAGCTTCCGGGCCCGGGTGGGGTCCTGTGCGGCCACGTGCTCCGCCACGAGATAAGCGCTCCAGGCCTCCATCCAGTCGGGGATCGGGGTGTCGAGAGACAGTATATGCTCGAACAGGGCCACGGCGTCTTCCGCCTGCGATCCCTGGATCCGGTATTCCCGCCGCACGAGCCCGTAGGAGAGGCCGAGGTTGAACATCACGTCCGCGTCGTGGGGAAAAGCGGCGAGCAGTCGCCGGCCCGCGTCTTGCCCCACGGCCCGCACCTTCGGGTCCCCGCTTTCACCGAGGAGCCCGAGAAGGTCGTCGTCGCTGACCGCCCGCACGGCGGCCTGGCAGCAGCCGAGCGCCTGCCGAGCCAAGGCATCGCCTTGCTCGACGTCTCCACGCCAGCGCGCCACGGCAGCCCGGCCCAGCAGGTCGAGGCCGGAGAGCTCGTGCTCGTTTTCGACGGCGAAGGCACGGAGAAAGGCGTTCGCGATGGGGAAGAGCAGGGCGTTCGACACTCCCTGTTGCGGTGCGCTCAATGCATCGCTGTTCGCGAGCACGGCGAGCGTCAGACGCTTTTCCGGCACCTTGACCAGCATCCCTGAAAAAGCCCGCGGCCACCACGCTCCGTGCCAGACCACGCGTTCTCCGGCCACCTGCTGTGTAAACCATCCCAATCCATAGGGCAGCGCTCCGCCCCGGGTCGAAATGGTGGGGGAGAAGGCGCGCTCGCGGGTCTCCGCGCGGAGGAGGCGCCCGTCGTCCAGCGCCGCGCTGTACGCGACGAGGTCGAGCACGGTCGAGTGGAGACCGGACGACGAGTGGAGCCCCATGGGCGGCATTTTCGACCGGACCTGTTTCCCGTCTTCCCAGACGTACGGAGCCGCGAGACCGGGATGAGCGGCGGCGTCCGCGGCGTCATTGCCCGTGCCGCCGAAGGTGCTCGCGAGCCCGGCCGGCTGGAGCACGCCCTCTTTCAAGAGGAGAGGGAACGAGCCGCCCGTGGCCGACTCGACGACGTTGTCGAGCCAGTTGAACCGGGAGCTGTAGATGAACCGGACGCCCGGCTCGCCCTCTGACGTGTGGGAGAGGACGTGGCGGATGCGCACGTCCGCTGGAACCTGCCACGTCACGTGCCGCGACACCGGATCTTCCAGATTGAGCCGGCCCTGCTCCACGAGCTGAAGCATCAGGGTCGAGGTGAACGTCTTGGTGATCGAGCCGATCGGGTAGACCGTCTCGGGCGTCGCCGCCACCTGCTTTTCGACGTCGCTCCACCCGAAGCCGCGGGCCAGGAGGATCCGACCGTCCTTTGCTACGGCCACCGAGAGCCCTGGGATCCGCATCTCGGTCCGCAGCTCATCGACCGTCCTGGCGAATGCCTCGACGTCCTGCCCGGAAGAGGCCGGGGTGCTCGGGGGACGGCTGGAGACGCAGGCGGTCAGGGTGAGAACGAGGAGCGCGGAGAGGAGTAAAGGTTTCTTCATGTCGGACATGGCTCCTTGGGGCAAGGTACTACACAGTACGGGATCTCCTCTCGGAAGTTCTCTCCCAGGCAGGCTTCCCCTTCTCGATGGCGTCACTTGACGGATCTACGCCGGAGCGTTCAACATTACCATAGGCGAGGACCGACGCCGTGAGAAAGATTTACGAGCGCCTCTATACCGGAGATTTGGCAGACTGTTTCGAGGGGGCTGCACGCTGGGCCGTGGTGCATGCCTGCCGGTCTCCGTGCTTCCATAGGGCGGCGCGGCGGCTGGGAGCTTCGAGCGAGAGCCAGGCTCACCTCGAGGACGGAATGAATCTCTACTTGAACCTAGTCGACGGGCCGGCCCGGTATCTCTCAACCTCGCCTTTCGAAGCCTTCCTCTCCTTTGCCGGCCGCCACTGGAGCCAGGGCTGCGGCCTGCTGATTCACTGCAATCAGGGGGTGTCCCGCGGTCCCTCTCTCGCGATGCTCTTCCTTGCCCGGCATTCGACGATCCTCCCTTCCGGGTCGTACGATGAGGCTTGTGTCGTCTTCTCCTCCCGGCTTCTGCCCGGTTACTCTCCGGGCGACGGGATCCAGTCGTTTCTCCGCGAGCACTGGGAGACTCTCAGGACTCAGACCGAGACCCTTTCGGTCGAGAGAAAATCGAGAATCTCGTAGAAGAGCTCGGCCGATCCTTTGCCGGAGAGGTTCTGAATGAGCCACTCCAGATCCGAATCAAAGTAGGTACCCCGCCGTGGGTTGAGCAGGCCGACCCGGCGAATGTCGTACTGAGGAGAGGCGAAGTTCAGGGCGCAGTAGACGACGATCTGCCGGAGGTCCGGCTGGTGAGAGCCGCGGTCGACGGATTTGATCTCGTAAAGAGTTTGTCCGATCAGCACATCTCCGTGGCACGCCGACAGCAGGCCGCAACCGGCGAACGACGGGCGGGGAACGATGAGCCCGGGGTCGTTGCGGAAGCGGGAGAATTCGACGAGGATCTCGGTGAGGCTCTTCGCTTCCTGGATCTCTGCCCGGCTGGGTGAGGGCAACTCGGGGTTCGGCGACCCGCGCAGGTGGCCGATGAACCTCCACGCCTCAGTAGCGAGCTGCTCGAGTTCGACGGGACTTGGCGTGAGCTTCGAAAGCCGTCCTTCCACGATCCGTGCGGAAAACCAGCGCAGGCTGATCTCACTGATCAGATCCTGACGCGTTTCCCGATCCGGCAAAATCCAGTGGCGGCGCGGAAACTCTCTGGTCAGATGGTTGTTCACCGTGCTGATGACCTCCTCTCCCATGGGGAGCGCTTGGTGCCAGAAGGAGGTGTAGCGCTCGGCGAAGGTCCGTTCCGAGATCATTGCAGTTCGTCCGCGTCTTCCAGGCTCTTCTTCTGTTCCGCCCATTCGAGGACGAGGTGGTCCATGGGCGAGAAGCTGCCGGCCAACCTCTCCCTCCATTGCCTTCCGGCCTCGCCGAGACGAACCGAGGCAATCAACAGAGACCTCCTCTCCCAGGGGGTGAGGTTTCTTTCATTGCGCATCAGATTCCGGATCCACTCGTCGCTTCGACGCCGGGCCATAGCGAGAATGATGTCGGGGCGGACCATACTCGGAGCGGTCTTGTAGGCTGCGGCCAGAACCCCGCTCGTAGCCGGTTGAGGATCGTGGACCAGCACGCGGACGGCACAGACCAGATGGGCCGGGATTCCCATGAGGTATGACCGCGACCGGATCAGCTCGATCAGCCGGTCGAAGATCTTGCGGCGGGTTTCGTCATCCAGGCCCGGGCTCATTTCCGGCTGTGCCTCCGCCTCGATCTCCTCCTGAAATCCGGTGGGCGGCGCGACCAGGTATTGGAAGGTTCGCAGCAGGCTCGACAGGAGAGGATAGAGGCGTGCCAGAGTCCGGGGCTCGAGAAGCGCCTGCACGGCGAGCTTTCTGTTTTCAGGGTTCAGGTATCGGATCGCGTCGATCAGCCGACGGGTGAGCGCCGGGTCCGGCCGGCTTTTCGCGAGTTCGCGCGCCAGCATCCCCAAAAGGTCGTACTTGTTGAGCTTCCGGCGCAGCTCTTCATAGTCTCCCTTGGGATCTTCGGAATAGGGATTGAAGCGGATTTTCAGCTTCAGCAACGTCCAGTGATCCTCGACCTCCTCCTCTTCCTCATTATCGCCCGGCTGCGTCGCCGGGGCCTGGGTAAGCGGAGAGGTGGCGACGAGCTCCTGGCTGCTCATCACACGGGTCTTGCTCTTCTGAAGCGTCAGACCCAACCGTCCGAAGAGCATTTCACTAAGGATCATCAGCTTCTGGTAGGCGTCGTTCTCATCACTGGCAAAAACATGAAAATCGTCGGCGAACCGGCAGAATCGGATCCCTTCGATATTCAGCAGGTAGTCCACGGATTGCAGCACCAGCTCGCTGAGAAGACGCGCGGCTGGGCCGCCGATCGGTAGCCCGTAAGGCTCGCCACCGGAGAGGAGCCTCAGCAGAGTGAGGATGCGATCGGTGATCTCCGGGTCCGCTCCCGCGTCTCGGAGGGCCTGCCGCACGTGTTCGTGGGAGATCCGGGCGTAGAAGTCGGCGATGTCGCACGCCACCACCTGTGGAAACTCCTTGACCAGAGCTAAAGACCGCTCCTGGTACTGCTGCCATCCGATCTGCCCATCAAAAAGGGAGCCGGTCTTATCGTCCGGCTTGAAGCGGTAGGAAAAGACGGCGCCTTGATCTACCGACAGGCGGACTGCCTCGATGTTTTGGCCTACGGCCGTCACAAGGCCAAGGAGGTAAGCATTCCATACTGGATCGATCTGCGTGACCCAGCGGAAGCCGAAGAAGCTGGCCGGATACAGACTCGGCTCATAGTAAGGCCGAAAATTCTCCACAAACAGATCGAATTTCGCGTCGATCCTCTGCAGGAGCTCGAGCGACTCCTTTTGGTTCTCGGAGAACACGGTCTTCTCGATCGGGAAGGGAAGGACGTCTGTATCGCCGAACCGCGCCACGTTCCGCAGAGCGAGCTCGAAGGCAGCCCGTTTCCATGGTTCGCCACCGAGCAGTCCGACGATCGCACGCAGAAGCTCTTGAAAACCGGAATGATGTGTGTCGGAAGCCCAACCCTGGAGGTCGACGGCGCTGAGCTTGGAAAACTCGAGAGGTAAGTGGACTGTTTCAATCAGGACGGGCAGGAGCCGGTTGCGCCGGCTGCCCATTTCCGCTTCCCGGAGGACCCAATCCGATTCGACCGACTTTTCTGACCAGAGGACGACGACACAGCCCGCCTCTTGGGCCTCCGACTGGATTCGCTGCTCAAAGTCGGCGCCCGCCGGGATGTCGAAGTCCCAGAATACCGACCACCCTCTCCGTTGAAGGGCGTCGGCCAGTCTTCGTGCGGTGACGCGATCACTGCGCGAGTAACTCAGAAAGATATCGCTCATCGTGCCGGGCCCCGGCCCTGGGTTTTCGGGCTTTCCTGAATTGATTTCGTTGACTTCATTGTACCGCAGCCCTCCGCAGAGAGCGCACTTTGGCTGGCGCCCAGAACGGGCTGCGGGAGAGAAGTACCGTGTCGGCAAAATTAGTGACGAAACCTCGGAATCCAGAGGCACGGCAGTTGTTTGTCAGAGATACTGGCGGGTTTTCGCGGCCCTTTCGCGTAACCCTCTCCGGACGTGCTGATTTGTCTTAAGACCAACTCGAAGCCGGTCTCCTTCATCGACGCGGCGGTTGCCTGTGTCGAGGAGGGGATCTGCAGCTAAGGCGGGCCCGGGAGCCCCCTTTTTTTCCAAGGGGCTCCCTGCTGACCTCACCCGCCGGTCGTCAGCCCGCCCATCTCTTGAAGAACGATCCCGGTGATGTACGAAGAGTCGGCGTCGCTCGCCAGGAAGACGTAGGCGGGGGCGATCTCTTCCGGTTGGGCGGCGCGCTTCATGGGCTGCTTGGCGCCGAAATTCTTGACGTCCTCCGGGCTCGCTCCTTGATCGGCCGGGTTGAGCGGCGTCCAGACCGGGCCGGGCGCCACGACGTTCACGCGGATGCCTTTCGGGGCGAGTTGCTGCGCGAGCGATTTGCTGAAGGTGTGGATCGCTCCCTTGGTCGCGCCGTAGTCGAGCAGATCTTTCGATCCCATCACGCCAACCTCGGAGCCTGTGGCAATGATGGAGCTCCCCGGCTTCATGTGGGGGATGGCGGCCTTGGCGAGATAGAAATAGGCGTCGATGTTGGTGCGGAACGTCCGGTGCCACTCGTCCTCGGTGATCTCGTCCAGGCTTTCCTTGCGGTTCTGCCAGGCGGCATTGGAGACCAGGACGTCCAGGCGGCCCAGCTCGCGCACGGTCCGCTCGACGATATCGCGGCAGAACTGGGGATCGGTGAGATCGCCCGGGAGGTCCAGGCAGCGCCGCCCTTCTTCCTCGATCGCCTTCCTCGTTTCTTCGGCGTCCTTCTTCTCCTCGGGGAGGTAGGTGATCGCCACGTCGGCCCCTTCGCGGGCGTAGAGGTAGGCGACCGCGCGTCCGATACCGCTGTCGGCGCCGGTCACCAGCGCCACTTTCCCCTCCAGCTTGCCCGCGGCCTTGTATTTCGGAGCCCGCCACTGGGGCTTGAGCTCCATCTCAGCCTCGATTCCGGGTTTGTCCAGCTTCTGCTCCGGATACGGCGGCTTGGGCTCCGCCTGTACCTGCGGCTCTTCGATCTCCTGCGTCCGTGCCATGTTGATCCTCCTTCCCAGAGCGCAGTCCACAGGTGTGCGCTGCAAGAGCGGTTCCACGCCGGAGGGTAAACGGCGAGGGGGGATCAGTCACACGTCTCGGGGCCCGGCAGTTCCTCGCAGACCTTGTGGTAGGGCTTTTCGGCGTCCACGTAGATTCGCCACTCTTCGCAGGTCAGATTCCGGTTGGCCGTGCGGCAGGCCTCGGCCTCGAGGACGTCCAGGTCCAGGTCCCACAGAATCACGGTCATGTCCCGGCTGGCCGAGGCGAGCCGCTTGCCATCCGGGCTGAAGGCCACATCATAGACTTCGGAGGTGTGCCCGGACAGAAACGTGGACAGATAGGGGTGGCTCACGAAGCGCCGCAGCAGCCCGGCCGAGGGATCGAGGGTCTGATAGGTCCGGACGGCTTCCAGGTTGACCAGAAGGGATGTGTCGTATTGGATCTCCTGAAGCCAGTCCGCGTCGGCCATCAGTTGCGTGCTCTCCACCTCGCGCAGCAGCCTCGCGGCTTTCCGCGCCTACCCTCCGGCGAGCACGATCAGAACGAGCACGACGAGCGCTCCGGCCAGCGCGAACGCCGCGTTGCGCCGGTTGCGTTTCTGCTGCTCCAAAGTCTGCTGCCGCTCGAACGCCTGCCGCTGCTCTTCGAGCGCTCCTGCTCCCGGGCCTTCGCCGTCTCTTCGGCCTCGCGGGCATGACGGCTGTCGCGGCTCTCTCGGACGACCCGGGTCAGGACGTCGTGGGTCAGCTCGGTGCGGCGCACGCTCTGCCGTTCATCAACGCGCAGCAGGCGGCGCCGGACGAGCGCGTCGAGCGCCTCGGAGCTGAGGCCGGGCAGGGTCAGCGCATCCTCCAGGGCGTAGCTGTCGCGGTAGCCGCGGGCGGTCAAGAGCTCGTCCTCAACGAACGCCCGCACGCGCGGATCGAGGCCGTCCAGGCTGCGCTCGTAGAAGCCGGAAAGGATCTCGCGGTCGGCGCCCGCGAGCAGGGCGGGCGTGATGCTCGCAAGGGCGGCCTGTTGGCGCTTGTGGTTCAGCTCGCTGCATACCACGCTGAGCAGCGCCGGATCGATTTCGATCCGGGGGAAGTCCTCCGGAGCGACCGGGGGGCTGGGCTCGTTCTTCCAGGCGAGTTGGAGAATCCGCCGCGCGACGTCGTCGTCGACCAGCGTCCTGCCCGCGCAGGTGATCACCTCGTAGGCCTGGGCACCGTTCATCGCCAGCAGGCGGAAGCGGTTGTACATCAGGGAGGGGATACGGTCCTTGAGCCCTTCCACCTCGGCCAGGAAGTCTTCGCGGAAGGAGAGCACCAGCTTGGCGTTCGTGCGCTTGAAATCGAAGCGCCGCGCCGCTGTGGGCTCGGCCTCCAGCCTCTGCCTTACGGTGTCGGGTGTCCGGTTTTCGATCAGGTCTCCGAGCTCGGCGAGGACGGCCGCCGACCGGGCGCGGGATTCTTCGGTTTCCTGGCTGAGCGTGAAGATCTCCTCGAACTGATCGAAGACGATCACGGGGGTGACCGGGCGGTTGCGCTCGCTCCAGAATTCCGCGTCGCGCCGGTGGAAGAAGGACCACAGCCCTTCCTTCGGGGGCCGGCCGGGCCGCCTGGACCCGGTCGGCTTCGCACGCCGCTTCCAGGGCGCGAAAGACCTGATCCCGCAGCGTCTCCGGGGCCGCATGGTCGAGGCGCAGGTAGACCGGCACGCAATCCTCCCGGCGCAGAGGCGTGAACAGACCGGCCTTCAAAAGCGACGTCTTGCCCAGCCCGGAACGTCCGAAAAGCACCGTGAGCAGCTCGCGGCGGACCAAGCGCAGAAGCTCGCGCCGCCCTCCGCCGGCGGTGGAAGTCGCGCACGAGCCCGACGAGCATCTCGGCGGCGCTGGATGTGATCTTCCCTTCCGGCAGGCTCGTGCCCTGCGTTTTCTTGAAGGAGTCGGGGAGCGGGGCGTAATCGATGCGCGTGTCGTCGATCACCACGGGGATGATGAACACCTCGTCCGGGGCCATCCCCCGGGCGAAGTCTTCCGCGTCGTTCCACTCCCGCCAGAAGTATCGGCGCCGGTTCTCCTCGGCCACGGCCTGGCGGGAGATCACCGGCAGAAACAGCGAGCACCGCTCGATGCCGCGCCTGATGCTGCGAGCCCAGTCGTCTCCCATCTGCAAGGGCCTGCTTGTCGAACCACACCTCGAGGCCGGCGATGCGCAGACCCTCGGCCAGCCGGTTTGCGGCTTCTAAATCCTCGCTCGCGTAGCTGATGAAGACCGCCCCGGGAGGAATGCTGCGAGCGTCCTTCCCGGCCTCGCGGGCCTCGGGCTCCGCGTCCTGGGCCTCTGCCGGATGGGCGGCGTCCCAGCGTTGGGTAAGCTCGGTGACGAACTGGGTGGCGGTCAAGGGAATGACGCGGGTGTCGGGGCAGAAGCTTTCGAGGAATAGCGCCAGATCGGCGTCCTGCCCGAGGTGATCGCCGACCAGCATGTCCCAGCGGCGGCGTTTCTGAGACAGCTCGAGGCTCCTCGCGGTGCGCAGGAAAAAGCGCGTCAGCCAGTTGTCGAAGCGGCATCCGAGAATGAGCAGATGGTTGCCGCGCATCTCATCGAAAAGGGTTTGGGTTGCCGCTGCTTGTCCTGCAAGGCATGGAAGAGCTCGAGCAGATCCTCGTCACAGATCGCATAATCCGGGGAGGCCGACGCTCGGCCCAGGAGATGGAACACCAGCGGATCGCGGAGGTCCGCCTTAGGGCCGGGGAGGTCGCGGACCCGGTTCGGCGAATAGACGATCTGTTCCACCGGCTCGCCGCCGGGGGCCTCGGCGCCCAGGGCGTCCGCCAACAGCGAATCGAAGGTCAAGGACACGAACAGGTCAAAGCCGGGAATGCGCGCGAGCGCCCGCAGCGGCTCCGGAGGGGACAGCTCGGCCTGGCGAAGCATCCTGTGGATCTGGACGTAGAGCTCCTCGCGCTCGCCCCGGCGGCGCAGGTGCAGCGAGACCACGTCGTTGAGCTCGAAGCCCGCGGGAAGCTCGGCCGTGGGCAGCTCGAGCTCGGCCGCGAGCCGCTGTCCCAGCCAGCGATAGAGCGGCACGTCCTGCTCGCCCTCCCGGACCGTGACCAGCTCCGAGCCGATGACGGGAACGACGGTCCGTTCCCGGATGTAGTCCAGGAGGTTCTCCCAGAATCCTTCCTGCAAGTGAGCCATGGCCGGCGCATCCCTGGAAAGTCTTGGATCGAATGGCGCTTCTGTCCTTTAGTATACAGCGATTCCGGCCGCGGACAGCACAGTCGCGAGGTCAAGGTTTTGCTCGGTATCGACCTTTACGACGCGCCCAAGGCCCAGTGGCCCGAGCTTGGCCTGCTGCCGAAACCCAGCCAGAATCTCGGTAGGGGACTTGAAGCGGTCCAAATGCCCTTCGTGTCGCTGGCGGGCCAGAAATCGCTCGGCCGCGACCTCCGGCCTGCACGCGCAATGAAGCTCGACGAGGGCTCCCGGCAGCGACCGCAACCACTCGGAAGGCGTGCCGGACTCCTCGCGCGAGGCCGGATGGCGCCACCACGAAGCGAGGACGGCACCGTGGGAGGCTAGAGCCTGCCTGCGCAGGACCTCGTCGGCGGCCCGGCTGAGCCGCCTCCGCCACTCGGCATCGCCGATCCCCAGACTCTCGAATAGGGCTTCGAGGATGTCGTCCTTGTCCAGCATCGGCAGGCCGAGGGCGGCTGCGACGGCACGGCCGAGGGTGGACTTGCCGCTGGCGGGGAGGCCGGTGAGGATGAGGTAACGTTCCATGGATCGAGATCCGGATAGAGGCTACCGGGTGGATCATAATGGAGCTGTGACTCCTGCTCTCCGTCGCGACGATTCTCACGGAGCCCGGCGGGGATGATTTCAAGGGGCATCGCGAGTCACTGTGTTCCCAGCTTTCTCGAGGCTCTCCTCGGTCAAGCTCTCCGGGAGAGCACACCGCTCGAAAGAAGAATTCCTGAACCACTCCGGCCGGAACCAACCCTCGAGCCGGCAGTCGATGAAGACTACGCCGTCAAACACAACGTCATCGCCGGTCAGCGTCAAATCGAGCACACCCTTGTCAGGAGGACTTCTCCGGCTGATCACGGTGCTCCGTTCGATCAGGGCGTACTCCGGAGTGATGACAGGATTGCCTTCGACAACGGGCTCCTCCGTCACGAACCGAACCTTGGAGAAATTCGTCGTGTCGATCACGACGCCCCGGAACTTGGCATTGATGAACGCCACATCGACTGCGACAACTCCATCGATCTCTCCACCGAAAAAGCCCACGTTCCTGAAGCTCGCTTTCGATAGGCTCGATCCTTTCTCCTTTGACTTCGACCAGTACGTACCCGAAAAGGTCGAGTCGCGTACCTCCAGATCCTGCCAGGTGCCTCCCAGGAAGGAGGTATTCGCCAAGGCAACGTTGTCCAAGGACACGCGTTCCACATCCAGCTCCTTGACGTACCACCTCCATTTCTTCTGCCCCTTCCGCAGCTCGCTGCCGAGCGCCAGCGCATTGAATCTGGCAGTGTCAGACTGCGAGGGGTCCTGAGATAAGTACATGACCTCGCCGATGGCTTGCCGGTCACCCGCGACAAGGGTCGAGAGAGCAGCGATCCGCTCCCGCTGAAGAACCGCCTTGGCTTCCGTGATCTCCCGAAGGACACCTTCCCGCCTCCTGCTCCTCTCCAATTCGTTGGAATAGGACACAGCCCACCAGACGCTCAGCAAAAAGACGGCGGCGACAAGAGCCAACGGAGCCAGCCTTTTCAAGAGGTTCCAGCGGTGCTTGCGCCGCGCCTTCAAGAGCATTTCCGCAAATCGCGTCCCAGCGCTCAGGTCCATCGCTCCGCCGGAGGCATCCACGAACTGGGTGTCCCGCAAGAGTCGCTGCAGAGGCTCGTCCAACTCAGAAATGGCGCCGCCCGACGTCAAGAGCGGGATCACCGTCTTCTTCATCGCGATGGCATGATGCAGCTCCGCCTGGCCCCAACGACTCGACGCGTAGCTCTCGGAAATCAACGCGACGATGGCGGTCGCGCCCTTCAGCTCAAGGGTCAACTTGGTGACGAAGTTGTCTCCAGGATCGATGTCGCTGGTATCCAGGAACACACGGAAACCGCGGCTCTGTAACGCCCTGACAAGAGGCTCCACAAGTGCGCGGTCCCGGCGCGAGTAACTGACGAAGAGGCGGGGAGAGAGCACCCTGAACATTGTACTTAGCTGGCTCTCTGCTGTATGAACCTGCTCTTCCGTGCTACAAAGGAGGCGAATGACATCAGAAGCACCAGACCGATAAATAAATAAGCCATGCTATGATTCAGCCTGAATATGACATTGACGAGAGCAATGATCCAAAATCCGGAAACAATTACCAGAACTACGAGGTCGACCCAGACAATGGCTCTCTTCAAGGTGTGCCCCGCAGCAATCCTGTTCAGCACATCAACCGACAGGAAAGCAATGGGAATCATCATGACCCAGAAATATAGGCCTTGATAGCCCTCCTCAATTGCTTGTTGCCTTTCGGACAACGCTTCGAAGGCTTTGTACATACAAATAATGAGAAAAAAATCTCCTGTGAAGTCGAAAACTCCATATCGAGCTATATATTCCTCTTGACTGGCTAGGATAAATTCCAGGCACCAGTGCGTGATGAATACAATACCAAAGAAGCTTCGTTGATTAAAGCTCCAGTTGGTCAGCTCGTTGTTGATGAATACAACGAAGATGGTGCCCAAGACGGCGGGGAAGAGCAAGCCGTACATCAGTCGGTGGAGTCCGAGGTGCATCTTCATTGAATTCTCGGCGGCATCGGCCTTTGTTTGCCTTCCGATGTCTACATCTAGCTATCTTTGTTCACCGCAGGTGAAATACTACCGCGAGTCCGTCCTGCTGACCAGTCCTGGACGTGGGTGGCTGACCAGCCCTCGGTTCCCGGATGACCTCCTGAGCCACGGAAATTCCGCGCGAGCCCAGCCGGTTGCGGGAGTTGATAGAGGAGACTGCGACATGACCAGACTGGATCGTTGCAAGCGGTTCCGTGCGTCCCGTGTCCTGGGTCTCGCGCTTCTGGTGAGCGCACTAGCTGTCCAGGGCGAGCCGCAAGCCCTGGAGCGGAGCTCGAGCCTGCGCGACTTCGCGTCCTGGCGTGAGGCCACCAGCGGGCCCTACAAGGTGCCTCAAGAGCTCTGGACGATGTGCATGCCACCGACCATCGTCGGTCATCCCGGCCGGCGCGTTGCGTCCGATGCGGATATGGATCTCTCGATCCGCGTGTATGCCAACCCCAAGGCGTACCCCTTGCTCCGGAGCCCCAGCGGTCCGAAGTACCCCGCCGGATCGATCGTCGCCAAGGCGAAGCTGGTCGAAGGGAGCCACCGTCCGGTAGCCGTAGCCTTCATGATCAAGCACGAGGCGGGCTATGACCCCGAAGCCCTGGACTGGGAGTTCCTCTACTTCAATGGCAATCCATTGCACCAGGTCAGCGTGGAGGATGGCGTCACCTGCCGGGGATGCCACGCGACGATGAAGGAGGGTGACGGAGTCTTCGGCAATTATCTTCCCGAGCGTCAGGGTGGAGGCTCAGCCGGGGTGAAGTAACCCAGCCAGACGAGGTGCAACTCGCGGAAGCCGCAGCGACAGGGTTTTGCCCCGGATTCCCGGGAGCCGCACCACCAGCCTCTTCGGCGGCCCCCTCCGGATCGCCACGACCAGCCCCCGGCGTTCCCGGCGGCGAGGCTCGCGGCCAGGTTACGTTGCAGGTCGGCCAGCGGCATGGGGGAAGTTTCTCAAAAAGGACCTTAAGGACACCAGGGACACCAAGGACTTCAAGGACATGAGAGTTTCTGTCCTTGGTGTCGTTGGTGTCCTTGGTGTCGTTGGTTTTTCAAAATCTCCCCGGCCCTTCGCATCTCCTCCAGAAGCTCCGCGAAGGGGGGCAGGTTGTCGTCTCTCTCGATGATGACGGCGCGAACCTTCGTCCTCGGGGCGAGCCATTCGAGGAGGTTCCAGGACTCTTCGGGGACGGGGCGGGTGTGGGTGTCGGCGTATTCGTCTTCTCGGGCGACGCCTCCAGCGAGGTGGACTTCGACGACTCGCTCGAGGGGGAGGGTTTCGAGGTAGGCGATCGGGAACTCCCGGGATTGCGCGCTCGGGCTCGACCGCAATTTCGATGGAGGACAGGGCCTCGGCCGGGGACTGGCTGCCTCCCAGCGCGGCGAGCGCCCTCCGCTCGAGAGGCAGGAGGCTGGGCGCGGCGGGACCGGCCGGCCCGGAGTTGTGGCGGCCTAGTGAGATTGAGGTGACAGCCGCATGACGGGTGGGAGGCTCGCTTCGGCGGGGTTGGCGCACCTCCTTTAGTGAAACTACCCACAAGGAGGAGCACTGATGAGGGTTCGGAGTTTCACGTTTGCGGTTCTTTTGGCCTTGACGTTTCTCGCAGTGGCGGGGAGCGCTTCCGCCCAGCCGTGCCTGATCTTCGTCCACGGCAAGCAGACCAACACGAATACGTACACGAGCTACGCCTCGGCGCGGAACTACTGGGTGAACGGCTCGGCCGACTTCATCCGCACCGCCACCAAGGGCTTCGCCACGTCCTACTACGTGGTCGGCTACAATGGCACGCGGCCTTATTGGGAGCCGCAATCGGCGGGTGAAGTGGCCAATGAGATCGTCAATGCCACGAACGGCGGCGCGGACGCCGGTGGAAATCGCTGCCGGACGACCTATGCCAATGGCGGGACCTTCTGGGTGATCGCCCACAGCATGGGCGGCACGGTGATGGACTGGATCCTTGGCAACAACGACGCCTCCGATCCCAATTTCAACCTCAATGGCCCGTACGACCAGGTGGCGCAGCGCGTCAGCATGGTGATCACCACGGGCGGTGCGCACCGCGGCTCGCAGGGCGCGGACGCGGTCTGCCTGCAGTCGAACCCGCTGTGCAGCTTCATCGCCATCTTCATCCAGAGTTGCGACGACGCGACCTACTGGCTGCGCACTTCGGATGACGTCCAGGTGAGGACCTACGCGAACGCGCCGGCCAAGACGATCTATCTGACCGGCGGCTACGAGGCGATCTTCGGCGCGAGCGCCTGCCTGAACGGCGAGGACGATGGCGTCGTGCAATACGCCTCGATCTTCGCGTGCAACGGCAGCGCCACGGCCTCCTACGACAACACGAACGTCTGCGGCAACACGAGCAAGCAGGAGGCCTCGGGCTTCCGGAACCTGGACGCCGCGCACGAAAATCACAGCGACGAGCGCGACGACAGCGACTCCGACGTGCGCAAGCAGGTGCCCGGAGGGATCTGGACCTGCAGCGGTGTTCCCTGCGCCGCCAACACCACCGTGCAGAGCTCGATGACGACCGCCCGCTTCGTGAGCATTCTCTACTAGCGTGAGGAGACCCGGAACAATGAACAAGAAAAACCTTGCTGTTGCGATGATCGTTCTGGCCACCCCCGCCTTCCCGGTCCTGGCCCAGATCGAGCCCGGCCGGCTCGCGAGCGAGACGGCCAAGGAATACCGGGAGCTCGCCCGTTTCCCCGAAAGCTCCCGCGCGTTGAAAGCCGGAGAAAAAGACCCCATCCGCGAAAAGCGCACCGCCACCCGGCAGACCATGCGCGGCCCGAATGGCGCCGAGCCGGTCCTTTCCGTGTGGGCTGAGAAGGTGAGCTTCGAGCGGCCGCAGCCGGTTAACCTCTACGCCTCGCTCGAAGCCAAGGGCAAGGCGGCCGGGGGCGTGCTGGAGATCGCGGGCGAGATCGCGGACGCCTCGGGCGCGATCGTGGCATCGGTCGTCTACAAGGATGACGGCCAGGGAGCCGACCGCCGCGCGGGCGACAACATCTTCTCGGCCCGCCTGGAGCTCCCTGGAGGGCTCGACTCCGCGCCCGCCGCGAGCTACGCCGTGCGCGTCAAGGCGCGGCTCCTGGACGGCGACCTCCGCGAAGCCGCGGGCGGCTTCCTCTACAGCGCCCCCGCGTCTCACCTGACGGGCCGCTACCGCGACTTCGTCAAGGACGGAAACCTCGTCATCGCCGCGGAGCTCGACGTGGCCGAGGCCGGCCGCTTCCACCTCGCGGGCACGCTCTACTCGATGTCCGGCGAGCCGATCGGCTGGGCCCAGGCCGCGGCGAACCTCGAAGCCGGCCGGCAGTGGATCGAGCTCAACTATTACGGTCTCATGTTCCACGACCGCAAGGTCGCCGGCCCCTTCCGCCTGGGCACGCTCGCCCTTTCGACCACGAGCTCCATGCCGAACGCGTTGAATGATCTCGTGGAAAACGCCCACGTGACCCGCGCCTACCGCCTGGAGCAGATGCGCCGCGAGGCCTTCGGAAATCCGGGGCTGCTCGAATCGGCGAAGAGGTTGGAGATCGAGGCTGCGCGGGCACGGGAGGGGGCGGGGGTGGAGCGGCAGTAGGAAGGGTTTTCTGTAGGGGCGGTCCTGCGTGGCCGCCCTCGATCACCGGATTTCCGTAGGGTGCGCTGTGCGCACGTGTTGAGCGGGGAAAGGCGACACGGGCGCACAGCGCACCCTACGGAAAAGACAGGCGCCTTCTACTCCCTCTTCGCCAACTCGAACAAATTCCGCGCCGTGCTGAACTCCAGAACCGGCTTGTCATCTGTATTGGTCGTGTTCACAACCCCCAGGAATGACTGCACCCGGTCGGGGAAGACGACGGGGGAATTGAGGAGATCCACGGTCCCCTGCATCGAGTAGCCGGCTTCGGCGAGATCTCTTCGGATGTCCAGATTCTGGATCTTCTGGAGGATCTGGTGGAGCTCCACTTTGAAGGGCGAATTCGAGGCGATGATGGCGAGGTCGGAGCCGATCTGCCAGAAGGTGACGTAGCGGAACACGGACGTGACGGTGTGGAGCATGATCCGGAAATCCTGCTTTTCCATCTCGTAGAGCGGCACCCACTGGCAGAGGATGCCGCCCGGGGCGAGGCGCCGGTCCGCCGACTCGTAGAACTCTTTCGTGAACAGACCCGAGACACCCGCGACCCAGATGTTCGGGGGCTCGGAGGTGATCACGTCGTAGAGCCCTTCCGCGCTGTCCACGTAGTTGCGGCCGTCGTTCGTCACCACGTGCACCCGAGGATCGTCCAACGCGTTGTTGCTCGCCGCTGCGAAATGCTCGCGGGCAGCCTCGATGACTCTGGGATCGATCTCGACCATGGCGATCTCGGTCGGGGTCTGGTGATGGACGAGGGCGCGCAGGGTGAAGCCTCCGCCGAGACCGATGGCGAGCACCCGCTTCGGGGAAGGATGGAAGAGCATGGGCAGGTGGCCCAGGAGGATCTGCGTGCGGTTGTCCCGCACGTTGGTGCTGGCGTCGGTCTTGCCGTTGTGTTTGAGGAGCAGGTCGTCGCCGATCCCCACCACCGCGACCTGGCCGTAGAAGCCCTGTTTCTCGTCCAGCACCTTCATGCGGGCGACTTCCTGCTGATATGCGTCCCAAGAGCCGAGGCGGAGGCCGTGGTAGTAGAGCGCGTGGATGGGAAGCTGGAGATCGAGCACGGCGGGCGAGAGGAAGACGGCGCCAGCAAGCAGCACGGCACAGACCGCGGCCTTCGCGATCCGCCCGGAAGCGGGGGAAAGGGCGAGGAAGACGACGGTGGCCAGGGCATAGATGGCGAGCGTCACCATCATCAGCCCGGAAAAGCCCCAGGCCGGGAGGAGCACGAACTCGGCGAGGAACGCGCCCGCGACGGCGCCCAGGGTGTTCGCGAAGAAAACCTTTCCCGCCGAAGAGCCCCTCTCCTCAGCCGCCCGCGTAGCGATCCGGGCGACCAGCGGGAAGTTGGCGCCCATGGCGATCGTCGCCAGGATCACGATCAGAAAGATCACGAGGCAGACGGTGAGCTGGAAGCCGTAATAACTGTCGCTCCAGTTGAAAATCCGGAAGTAGGCGCGCGCAAAGAGGCCGTCCGAGCGGAAGACGAGCATGCCGCAGAGGGCGATCACGCCGTAGAGGGCCGCGACCGTGGCGAACGGATCGCGGATGCGGTCGATGAACCGTGACATGAGCAGGCTCCCGAGGCCGATCCCCAGGAGGAATCCGGCGAGCACGGTGCTCGTGGAGTAGACGTGCGTGCCGTTCAGCAGCGAGAAGAAGCGGTTCCAGCCGGTCTCCAGAAGCAGGGCCGCGCCGCCCGAGAGGAAGAAGGTCCAGAGAATCACCTGGAGCTTTCCGCCGGACGCGGCAGGGACGGCCAGGGCCGGCTCCGCCTCGGAGGGCTCTGGCGCCTCGGCCTTCTTTCGTTCTTTCTTTTCCCGTTTGCTCATCCGGCCTTCGGAGCTGCCCCGCAGCAGATAAATCGCGCCGCCTAGGAGAAGCGCGGCGATCCCCAGGAGCAGGGTGGAGGCCTTGAGGCCGAGCTGGGGCACGAGCACGAACCCGGCGAGGAGCGCCCCCAGGGCCGCGCCCAGGGTGTCCAGCCCATAGATCAGGGAGATGTCGTGGCCGAGCGTTCCCATCGTCCGCGAATAGAGGCGGACGGCGAGCGGGAAGGCCGCGCCGATCGCGAGCGTGGGGAGGATCATGCAGAGAAGGATCACCACGAATTTCGCGAGCGCCGTGGGCAGCGGAGCCATGTCGTTCGGAAACACCGAGAGGAAGACGCTCCGCCCGAGGTCGAAGACCGGCAGCGAGATCAGGCAATACACCCCGAGCCCGACCTGCAGCGCGGCGAGCCGCCGCCACGGCGCCGGGCTCCGGTCCGCCATCCGCCCTCCGAAGAGGGCCCCGAGGGCGAGGCCGAGGAGGAAGATGGAGAGCACCGTGCTGAACACGGTCGCGGTGGAGCCGAAGGCGTACGACAGCTTCCGCAGCCAGAGCACCTGGCAGGAGAGCGAAAGCAGGTTGGTGAAGAAGATCGTGAACAAGAGGAGCGCGCGGCCGGCCGGAGCGGTGGAGCGCGAGGTGGTGTCGCGGGGGGAGGGCTTCATGGGTGGGGGAGTGTAGCAGGGCCGGCTACATCCCCGAATCTGTTTCCCCCGCCCCCACCGCCGCGGGCGACTCCGGCGTTTCCGCCTGATACCCCTTCCTCCCGCCGCGGGCCACGTGGTCGGGCTCGTGGTGGTGGGAGAGGAGCACGTGCGAGGCTTCTAAGGCCCGTTCCGCCAGCTCGCGGGCGGCCTGGTGGAGGGCCTGATTGGTCTGCACGTAGGAGACGTTCCGCTCCATGTCTTCCGCGGACCAGCCGCGGGAGTGGGCGATGTAGGGGAACTGGGGGAAGTGGCAGCCGATCTCGGCGAAGAAGCCGAGCATCTGGCCGGCCACGGCCTGCACGTTGTCCTGCCCGCCCGTGATGAGGAAGGCCGCGACCTTGTTGTGGAGCAGCACCCGGTTGCGGATCGTCACCTGGTTCTGGATACAGTTCATCCGCTCGACCATCTTGAAGTAGAGCGAGCTGGCCGCGCCCCAGCGGATCGGCGTCGCCACGAGAATCACGTCCGCCCAGTGGACGATCCCCTCGTAGACCTCGGTCAGCTCGTCGGACGGGTCCATCTGCGTGATCGAGCACGGCCACGTGCACGCGTGGGCGCTCTTCGAGTAGTAGCCCTCGCAGGAGCGGAATTTGAGGGCCGACAGGCGCAGGAGACGGGTCTCCGCGCCCTGGGCCGCGGCGGCCGCGAGGGCGGTTTCCAGGAGCGCCTCGGAGGTCGAGTAGCGGGGGAAGGCAGGGTCCATCACCGTGGTCGAGATCCCCAGCACCCGCGGCGGCCCGGGTTCGCGGACGGGCGTGCGGGCGAGCGGATGGGGCTCGTGGGGGAGCTTGTTGCGGCGGGTCGCGGGCTGGAGGTTGATCCACAGGTAGCCGTCTTCTTCCCGCAGCTCGTAGCTGGGCACCCGGTCCGCCTCGAAGCCGGGCTCGCCCTCGCCGGTCGCGCGGTGGAACTTCCAGTGATGCCAGGGGCACACCACGTAGTCGCCGTCGCAATGCCCCTCGCCCAGCGGCCCGCCCACGTGGTTGCACGCGCCGGAGATCGCTCCGAAGCGGCCGTCCTTATAGGAGAGGGCGATCCGCGTGCGGCCGATCGTGATCTGCTGGAGGGGTTTTCGCGCCAGCTCCGCCGCGGTGCCCAGGTTGTACCAGCGTCCCTCGGTCATGATCCCTCCAGCAGCCGCCGGCAGGCCGCGACCGCGGAATCCAGGAGCTCCGCCACCCGCCGCCCCTGGCCGCCGTTCGAGGCGGAGCCGGCGAAGGTGGAGGCTTCGAGGACGGCGCCGACCCAGCCTTCCGTGTTCCAGATTCCGCCTCCTGCGAGCGGCGGCAGGTCCCGCGTTTCGGGATAGGGCCAGGGCGTCACGTAAAAATACGGCTCGGCCCGCCCGCCGTCGCCGGGGGAGAGCCCCACGCCGATCGACCGCGCCGTCTCGGAGTGGGCGTCTTTGTCCAGCCCGATCAACGTGGCGATGTCGAAGTGGTGGGGCCAGCAGCGCACGGGCGAGGCACCCGGATTTTGGGCCGCCACGGCCTGGAGGGCCCGGTCCGCATTCGCGAAATAGCGGCCCACCTCGGCGAAGGCGGCGGGATCGGAGACCGCGAAGGGCGCACCCGATCCCACGGGATGGACCGGAAAATCCTCTCCCGGCCTCTCCAGGGCTTTGGGGAACGAATCCCCGGAGAGCTGTTCGCCCTCCTCCCGCACCCACTCGTAGAGATCGTCCAGGGTGCGGCCGTCGAGCGAAAGCTCGCGGAGAATCGAGCCGTCCCCATCCACGAAGAGCAGTGCGGGGTCGGCAAAGCGGATGGCCGAGCGGAACGGCCGCCGACCCGGCACGAGGCCCTGGACGAGGGCGCGGAGCTGGCCGTCCCACGTGAAGCTCTGCTCGCTGTAGTCCGGCTGCCCCGGAAGAAGCTGTTTGCCGACCGCGGCCGCCGCCTGCGCCGCCCAATGGAGCTGCAGCCGGGCGTCCACCAGGCTGCGCGGGTCCACCGCACCCAAGGTCTCCCAATCCATGATCGTGTCCTCCCGCTCTTGAGATGCGCGGAGGGTGGGGGAGGTTTCGGGGGCCTAATTCCCCCCCATCCGGTTGAGCTCCTGCCGCTCCTTCTCGAGCTCGTTCACGGCATCGATCTTCTCCTGCTCGGTGCCCTGCATGTTGCGGATCTCCTCGGCCCTGCGGTCGAGCTCCGCGGCCTTCTCCTCCATGGCACGGGTGCGGTCCGCTTCGCTCATCGAATCGTCGGAGGACGACTCCTCGGCCGACTCCGCCTCTTCGTCGGGGTGCAGCTTCTCCTTGATCTGCTGGCAGGCCGAGAGCGAGCCGGCGAGGAGGAGACAGAGAACCAGCGGAAAGATCTTGTCTTTCATGGGACGGTCCTTTCTGGGGTCGAAACGACGTTGATTGAGAGTAGCACACCGCGAGGTGCTAACGTTTTACCGACCTCACCTGTCTCTATGAACGTGGCCGACATCGACTCCCGCCTCGTGGCGCGCACGCTGGCGGGGGACGGCCGCGCCTTCGAGGAGCTGGTGCGCCGGCACTTGAAGGCGGCGAGCGCGGTGGCGCTGGGGGTGCTGGGCGATCCGGCCGACGCCGAGGACGTGTGCCAGGAGGCGTTCCTGGCGGCCCTCACGCGGCTGGAAGAGTGCCGGGATCCGTCGCGGTTTGCCGCCTGGCTCCTCGCGATCGTGAGGAACCGGGCGTTGAACGCGCGGGAGCGGCGGGCGGTGCGGGAGAGCGAGCCGCTGGAACGGGTGGCGCACGCGGCGGGGGAGGACGATCCGGCCGAAAACGCCCTCCGCTCCGAGCGCAAGGAAAAGCTCCTGGCGGCGCTTTCGGGGCTGCCGCCGGCCCAGCGCGAGGTGGTGCTCCTCCACGACCTGGAGGGATGGCGCCACCGGGAGATCGCCGATCTCCTGGGCACCTCGGAAGGGGCGGTCCGGGTGCGGCTCCTCCAGGCCCGCCGCAACTTGAAGGCGCGGCTGTCTGAATCTCGAGAAGGGTGAAACGACCATGGATGACCGACCGATCGATCTGAGAGCTCTGGACCCTACGCTCGACCGCGAGCGCTGGGAGCGCCGCATCGCTTCGATCACCGCGCTCGCCGCGCCCGAGCTGGCCCGGCGCGCCGCGCTCGCGGGGAGCCCGGCCCAGGTGCTCCTCGGCTGGTTCCGGCCCGCGCTGTCCGCGGCCGCGGCCCTGGCGCTCTGCGCGGTCGTGGTGCTGGCGCTCCTGGCCCGTAGCGCCGAGGCCCGGTCCACCCGGCCGGCGATCGCTGCCGAGGCGCTGCGCCTGCCGACTCCGGTCGCCCAACTCCTGGGCGAAGAGCGCGCTCCCTCCCTGTCGGAGATTTCGCTCGCCATGGGAGAAGAGGACCGGCCATGAGCGAGCCCGCCCGTCCCCTGGCGCGCGCCCGGGCGCTCTCCGCCGCCCTGCTTCTCGCGGTGTTCACGGCGGGCCTGCTCGCCGGTGCCGCCGTGGACCGCGCCTTTGCCAACCGCGATCACGGGCACCGGGGCCGCCGCGGCTTGGAAGTCGAGGTGTTCGAGCGGCTCGATCTGAACGCGCAACAGAAGGCGGAGATCGAAAAGATCATGGAACGGCGGCGGGCCGAAGCCGCGGCCGTGTGGAACGAAGTCAAGCCGCGCCTGAACCAGGTCGTGGCCGGAACCCGCGAAGACCTGTCCCGGGTGCTCACCCCGGAACAGCTCGCCGAATACGACCGCCTGATGGCGGAGCGTTGGCGGCGCATGGAAGGCCGTTTCAGCTCCTCGGGAAAGACCGGGGACGCGCCGAAGGACGGCCGGTGAGAAACGCATCAAGGAGGCCTGTTTTGAACGGAATTGATTTCAAGTTGGGGAGACAAGCCCTCGGGGCTCTTCTGGCGCTGGCCCTGCCTTTCGGCCTCGCCGCGTGCAGCCGGGGTGAAACCGATGAGAGAAAGACGTCGACCGACACCGCGCGGATCGAGCGTCAGAGCCTGGAGATCCGGGCCGAGGCCTCGGGCCAGATCGAGCCTCTGCGGGTCGTCGAAGTGAAATCCCGGGTGGGCGGCGAGCTCCGGCGCATCACGATCGAAACCGGCAACGAGGTCCCGCACGGGGCCGTCATTGCCGAGATCGATCCACGGGACGTCAAAAACGCTCTGGATCAGGCCGAGGCCGACATGGAGCTCGCCCGCGCCCGGGTCGTCACTGCCGAAGCGCAGCGGCGCCGCGCCGAGGAGCTCAGCAAGGCGGGCGTGATGAGCGCCCAGGATCTCGAAACCAAGCAGCTCGACGAGACCAACGCCAAGGCCCAGCTTCTGAAGGCCCAGACCAATCTGGACCTCGCCCGCGAAAAGATGGGGGACGTGGCCATCCGGTCGCCCATCAGCGGCACGGTGATCGAAAAGACCGTGGAGCAGGGGCAGATCATCGCCTCGGCCTCCGGCAACGTTTCGGGCGGCACCACGCTCGTCAAGATGGCCGATCTCTCCATCGTTCAGGCCCGGGCCCTGGTGGACGAGACGGACATCGGCCGCGTGCACGCGGGCCAGCCCGCGCAGATTACGGTCGAGGCCTATCCCGGCCGCACCTTCCGGGGAAGCGTAGCGAAGATCGAGCCGCAGGCCGTGGTGGAGCAGAACGTCACTATGTTCCCGGTGCTCGTGCGGCTCGAAAATCCCGAGCGGCTCCTCCGGCCCGGCATGAACGCCGAGGTTTCGATCGAGATCGCGGATCGCGAAAACGTGATCGCCGTGCCCAACCAGGCCGTGGTGGGGTTGCGCGAAGCCGCCTCCGCGGGCACGGCCCTGGGGCTCGACGAGCAGCAGGTGCGGTCCGCGCTCGCCAAGATGCGCGAAGAGGGCCAGGCTCGGCGCGCGGCTGGTCCCGGGCGCTCGGAGGGACAGCAGCCCCGCGGGGACGACCCTCCGGGAGGCGGAGAGCGGCGCCGCTGGAACGGCGGTGGACCCAGCGGCCCGGGAGGAGGCCCCGGTGGCAGTGGCGGAGACATGGTCTCGGCGGGCCTGCGGCCGGGCGTCGTCTTCGTGAAGACGCCCAAGGGGCCCGCGCCCAGATTCGTGCTCCTGGGCCTTTCCGATTGGGATTACACCGAGGTCGTCCGCGGCTTGGAGCCGGGAGCCGAGGTCTACCTGATCTCCGTGGCCCGTCTCCAGCAGCAGCAGGAGCAGTTCGCCAACCGCATGCGCGAGCGGGCCGGCGGCGGCATGTTCGGCAGCGGCCAGCAGCGCAGCGGCAGCGGCGGGCCCGGCGGCGGAGCCCCGGGCGGCAGCTCCGGACGGGGCGGCCGGTGACGCGGATCAGGAAAGGAGACGCCCGATGCTCATAACCGAGATCTTCCGCGTCGCCCTGGAGGCGATCCGGGCCAACAAGCTCCGCTCGTTCCTGACCGCCCTGGGCATCATCATCGGCATCGCGGCGGTCATCACCATGGTGGCCCTGGGCGAAGGCGCGCAGCGCACCGTCCAGGCCCGTCTCCAGGGGCTCGGCGTCAACACGCTCACCGTGCGGCCCGGCCAGGAGTTCTGGGGCGGCGTGGACCGCGGAGACGCCAAGCTGATCTCCAAGGACGCCCGCGCGCTCCAGCGCTCGGGCGGCGCCATCCTGGACGTCACCCCCGAGATGCAGCGCCGGCTCCAGGTCGAGCACGGCACCGCGAACGGCAACATCACCGTGGTGGGCGGCTGGCCGAGCTACTTTTCCATTCAGAACTTCGAGCTCGCCTCCGGCCGGCTGTTCACCGAAAACGAGGAGAAGGGGAGGCGCCGCGTCGCCGTGCTCGGCTCCGCGGTGGGGCAGGCGCTCGGCACCACGAGCGAGGCCCTGGTCGATGAGACGATCCGCATCAAAGGGATTCCTTTCCAGGTGATCGGATCGCTCGCGCCCAAAGGCTCCCAGGGCTGGCAGAACCCGGACGACAACATCTACATCCCGCTCGCAACCGCCCAGTTCCGGGTCTTCGGCGAAGAGCGCCTCCAGTCCATCTACGTTCAGGCCGTGTCCGCGGACCAGATGGACAACGCCCTCGCCCAGATCGACAGCGTCATCCGCCGGGAGCACCGCATCCGTCCCGCGGAGCCCTCGGACATCACGGTCCGCAACCAGACCACGCTCGTCCAGACCTTCCAGGAGACCACTCGCACCTTCTCCTTCCTCCTGGCCGGAATCGCCCTCGTCTCGCTCCTCGTGGGCGGCATCGGCATCATGAACATCATGCTCGTGTCCGTCACCGAAAGAACGCGGGAGATCGGCGTGAGAAAGGCCCTGGGAGCGAGAAAACGGGACATCCTCCTGCAATTCCTGATCGAAGCCCTCGTCCTCTGCATGGCCGGGGGAGCGATGGGCGTTCTTCTGGGTGTTGGAGGCGCCATGTCCCTCCAGCGCCTCGCCGGCTGGAACACGGCCGTCTCGCCGGACGCGATCATCGTCGCGTTTCTGTTCTCGGCAGGCGTAGGGGTCTTCTTCGGATTGTGGCCGGCCCGGAGGGCCGCGAGCCTCGATCCGATCGAGGCGTTGCGGTACGAATAAGGGCCAATCAGGTTGTAGGGGCGCCATTCATGGCGCCCTCTGCGCCTTACACCGCTTCCGTCAGATTCCAGCCGAACCGCGCTTTGAGGACCTTCCGAAGGGGGCGGGAATGCTCGCGGCACCAATCCCACGCATTCTTCACGCGAGGGTGGGTCTGGAGGAAGAGCTCCGTTGCACGTTGGCGCTGTTTCTTCGTGCCGTTGATCCAGCGGATCTCGTTTCTGCGCGTTTCCCGAAGCTTCTGATCGAGCTCGGCGTAGAACTCGGCGTCGCCGCGAAAATACATGTTCTTGAGCCAGCAGCGGCCTGCGTTCACGCACGGCTCCTTGAGGATCTCGAAGCGCGACGGCGAGTACGGCACTTTCTGTTTCATCAGAAGGACTTCCCGCATCTCGTCCCGCATCTTCCCGAACGTCGGACCGTTCCAGTGCTCGGCGAATCTCTTTCCGTCATGGACGTTGCCGAGAGGCTTCACGGTCGGATCGAGGAGCAG
>DATEIO010000232.1:0-11118 GCA_035278895.1 Thermoanaerobaculia bacterium
GAAAGGGAGCGGGGAAGAGAGCGGGGGCACCGGAGCGGCACCCCCGCACACGCCAAGGCGAGGTAAGGAGCCTAGAACCGGACTCGCACGCCGAGCTGGCCCAGGCGCTGCTCACCCTGCAGCGGGTCGCCCGCGAAGAACGTCGGCTCGGCACCGATCGGCCTGCCCGCGTCGTCGAAGACGACGTTGTAGCCGGCCGGGTTCTCTTCATTGAACACGTTGAACACCTCGGCGATCAGCTCCAGCCCCACGCGACCGAAGGTGAACTCCTTGCCGACGCGCAGGTCGAGCTGCGAGAAGGAGTGGCCCCGCTCGGAGTTGACCTTGCCGCCGGCCGGGAGGTCGAACCGGAATCCGTCGCGGTTCAGATCCTCCGTGGTGAAGACGGTGTACGGCGTGGCCGAGCGGTAGCGGTACATGCCGGACAGGTTGATGCCCCACGGGGCGCGGTAGACGGCCGAGAGCGTCGCCTTGTGCCGGGCGTCGGTGTTCAGGGGGCCGATGCAGGCTCCGCAGAGCGGATCGAGCGGGTTGAACGAAACGTCGCGGCCGGCGCGCAGGCCGGGCTGGTAGCCGACGTCGGTCAGGCGGAACTCGTCAGCTCCCGCGAGCACGTTGCCCTCGACCTCGGAGTAGGTGTAGAAGCCCTGGAGCTCCAGCCGGTCATTGACGCGCGCCCGGGCGCTCAGGTTGACGCCGTCATAATCCGCCTTGCCGTTGCCGTACCAGAGCCGGAAGTTGCCGAAGGGGAACCGGCGCTGGCCCGTGGCCGGGTCGACCGGGTTGGCGCGGAAGCGGAAGGGGATGTCCCGGTAGTCGATCGAGACCGCCTCGATGTTGACTCCCAGCCAGTTGTTCACCTGCCAGGAGTAGCCGAGCGAGATCTGCTGCGAGTACGGGGTCGCGAGCGTGGGCGAGGCGATCTCGTTCGGAGCGCCGAAATCCGCGCCCGGAAGCTGGTTCGGCGGCAGCGGGTCGCCCGGCCGGAAGAGCGTGCCGTTGGGGTTCAAAATGCCGTCCGGGTTGGTGCTGTCGTGCCGGTAGACCTCGCCGTAGCGGG
The DNA here is from genome assembly GCA_035278895.1 of Thermoanaerobaculia bacterium. Taxonomy (GTDB): domain Bacteria; phylum Acidobacteriota; class Thermoanaerobaculia; order Multivoradales; family UBA5704; genus DATARR01. The sequence goes on from DATEIO010000232.1 coordinate 1,061, forward strand.
ACTGGACCGCGCCCGCGGGGAAGAGGATCGTGGCGTTGGTGTAGGGGAAGTCATAGTAGAGGCCGTAGCCGCCGCGCAGGAGGCGCCGGCCGTCGCCCGCGAAGTCGTAGGTGAACCCCAGGCGCGGGCCCCAGTTGTCGTCGTCGTTTTCGAGCTTGCCGCCCTTGCCGCCCTGGAAGTCGCGCAGGTAGTACTCGTTGTACCGCGTCTGCTGGGACAGGTGCTGCCAGATCGGGTTCGAGGTCTGGTCGAGGTCGTAGCCGTCCCAGTAGTCGTAGCGCAGGCCGACGTTGACCGTCAGGCGGTCGTTGACCAGGACGTCGTCCTGGAAGTAGACGCTGTACTGGTCGACCGGGGTCTTCTGGCCGGAGAAGCCGCCGAAAAAGACGATGGAGGCGACGCCGGAGTTGGGGTTGTTGTCCACGAAGTTGAACTGGCCGGTCGTACCGACGGTGAAGTCGCCCTCGAGCTCGGGCTCGTGGATGTAGTTGACGCCGGTCTTGAAGTTGTGGGTGCGGCCGCCCAGGGTGCGGGAGAAGCTGAAGTCGTCCTTGTACTGGTACTTCGTCTGGCTCGTGCTCTGCGGCGTGTTGATGTTCTGGCCGGTGTGCGCGCCCGAGGGGAAGTAGAGGTACGGATCGTCCGAGTCCGCGCTGATCCCGTTTTCGAACGTCGTGTACTGGAACAGGGCCTCGTTCAGGCTGTCGGCGCCGACCTGCCAGCTATGGCCGGCGAGGATCGAGCTGTACTCGTTGGTCAGGGTGCCGAGCGAGGACGGGGTCGCGAGCGCGGAAGCGCCGTACTTGTCCGCGTTCTTCTGGTAGCCGTAGCGGACCTGGAGATACTGCTTGGGGCTCAGGTTGGCCGTGGCCTTGGCGGTGATCAGCTCGTCCTCGAAGGGGAGCGGGAACGCGCGGCCCTGGAGCTCCGGGAAGATCGGCGGATCGGGGTCCGGTCCGTCCGGATCGGTGTCCACGATGTAGTTGGTCGTCCGGTCGGTCTTCTCATAGGTCGCAAAGAAGTGCGCCTTGTCGCGCACGATCGGGCCGCCCAGGGAGGCGCCCCACTGCTCGCGCTCGTAGGGAGCCTTGTCGCCGCCCTCTTCGCGCACGGTCTCGGAGTTGAGCTCGTCGTCGCGGAAGAAGCCCCAGGCCGAGCCCGCGAAGTTGTTGGTGCCGGTCTTGGTCACCACGGTGAGCACGCCGCCGGTCGAGCGGCCGTACTCGGCCTTGTACTGCTGGGTCTGGATGTTGAACTCCTGGACCGCCTCCAGGTTGAAGTTCTGGAGCGCGCCGCCGATCGTGTCGTCGGTGTTGTCGCCCCCGTCCACGATGAAGTTGACGTTGCGCCCGATGCCGCCGTTCAAGGCCACGGTGAGCTGGCCCGGCTTGGTGGGGTCGGAGTTGTAGGTCAGCACGGTTCCCGGAGCGAGCGCCGCCAGGTTGGCGAACTGCCGGCCGTTCAACGGCAGGTTCTCGAGCTGCTCCTGGCTCACCACGGCGCCGATGGCCGGGGTGGTCTCGACGAGCGGCGCCTCGGCGGTCACGGTGATCGCCTCTTCGACCGTGGACGGGCTCATGGTGATCGAGACCTCGCGCTCGGTCGACACGCTCAGCCGGACGTCCTCGACGTTGACGGTAGCGAACCCGGAGAGCTCGGACTGGACGTTGTAGGTGCCGACGGGGATCGAGGGGATGCGGAAGTTGCCCTCTGCGTTCGAGACCGTCGTGCGGGTGAAGCCGGTGGCGGGATCGGTGACCGTGACGGTGGCGCCGGGGAGCGGAGCGCCGTCCTTGTCTTCGACGTGGCCCACCAGGGTGGCGCCGGCGGTCTGGGCGCTGGCTACGACGGGCAGCACGAGACCCAGGACGAGGGTGAAGAGGAGCGCCATCGCGGCGGCTCTCTTCGTCTGCGGATTCCTACGATTCATGGCTCACATCTCCTTGGAAGTCCTCTGGATCAAGAAAGACGACGAGATTGCAGGCTTCAGTTGAATCGCATCGGAGCGGCACGGGTTCGGGCTTCGTTGTCACCTCCTCTCTGCCGGCTTGAGGCTCGCCAGGCCGCGTTCGAGCCGGCCGAGGAGCTGTTGTGCCGCCTGGCGCTGCTCGGTATACCGCGGATCGTTTTCGGTTGCCGCGAGGAAGTCGCGGTAGGCCGCGACCGCCCCGAGAGCGTCGCCCGACAGCTCGCGGGCAATGGCCCGGTTCATCCGGACCTCGTGGTACGCGGGCGCGAGCGCCAGGGCCTTCTCAAAAAAGGCAAGTGCCGCAGCGGGCCGATCGCGATCCACCTCCAGGGTGCCCAGGCCGTTCCACGGCTCGGCGTAGCGGGGCGAGATCGCGGTCGCGCGCTGGTAGGCCCGCTCGGCTTCATCCAACTGTCCCAGGGAGCGCAGCACGTTGCCCAGGTTGTTCCAGGCCGCGGCGTTTCGGGGATCGAGCTCCACGGCCTTTTCGAACTGCCGCCGCGCCGCGGGCGCGTCGCCTTCGGAGAGAAGGGCGACGCCCAGGGTGTTGTGGGCCTCGGGGCGGGATTCATCGAGCGCTAGGGCCTGCTCGATCGCGGTGCGCGCTTCGGCCGCGCGGCCGGCCTCCTGAAGGGCGGAGGCCAGGTTGTACCAGGCTTCGGGATCGTCCGGCGCGGCTTCGGCCGCCTGCCGGTAGAGGGGGAGGGCCTTGTCCGGCTGGCCCCGTTCCCGGAACGCCTGGCCGAGCTTGCTCCGGAACACGGGGTTGGCCGGGTCGGCGGCCACCAGGGCTTCGAGCTCTAAAAGGGCGGCGGCATCCCCCGCGGTCAACAGGGAGTTCGCCCGCTCGAAGCGCTGGAAGAGGCCGACCATGGCGGCCGGCTCCGGCGCCGCGCCCTGCCGCGCGGGGAGCGGCGGCGCCTCCCCTCCCGCCGCGTAGCCGAGGCTGGCCAGACGCGCGCGGGTCTCGGCGTCCGGAGCCGGGGCCTTTTTGGGGAGGACGGCGCCGGCCTCGATCTGGGCGAGCCGGGTGGCGAATCCCCGGGTCTTTCCGGGATCTCCCGCCAGGTTCGTGATCTCGCGCGGGTCCCGCCGCAGGTCGTAGAGCTCGGGCCGGCCGGAGGCGATGTACTTGAGCTCCCGCCGCCGCAGGGCCGCGAGCGGGCTCCAGCCGAACACGGCGGGGTAGCGGGTCTCGGCGTAGAGGTCCGCGGGCTCGGGCTCCCCGCCGCCGCGCAGGGCCTCCGAGAGATCGCGGCCGTCCAGGGGGCGGTTTTCGGGCGCCGGGAAGGTTTTTCCCAGGAGCCCGGCGAGCGTGGGGCCCAGGTCCACGAGGCTCACCGGGGTCTCGACCGTGCGCGCCGCGAGACCCGGAGCGCGCACGAGGAGGGGCACGCGGAGTGTCGGCTCGTAGAGGAGGAGCCCGTGGGTGTCCTCCCCGTGCTCGCCCAGGCCCTCGCCGTGGTCCGCGGCCACGGCCACGACCGTGCGGTCCGCGAGACCCCGGCGGGAGAGCTCGTCGAGCAGCCGGCCCACCTGGGCGTCCACGGCTGCGATCTCGCCGTCGTAGGGCCGGCCGGGATGGCGGGCGAGCCAGGCCGGAGGCGGCTCGTAGGGGGCGTGAGCGTCGTAGAGATGGATCCAGAGGAAGAACGGCCTGGGATCTTCGCGGCCGAGCCAGGCGAGCGCCCGGTCCATCACCTGGCTCCCCGGCCGCTCCGCCTCCAGGAACACCGCGGCCCCGGGAGCGCGGGGGACCTCGTCGTCGTACACCTCGAACCCCTGGGCGAGGCCGAACCGGCGGTCGAGCACGAAAGCTCCCAGGAAGGCCCCGGTGCGATAGCCCTCGCCTGAGAGGACGGTCGCGAGTGTGGCGGTTCCCTCGGGAAACGCCCCCGCGCCGTTGTTGCGCACCCCGTGGTGGGGCGGCAGCAGTCCCGAAAGCAGGCTCGCGTGGGACGGCAGCGTGAGCGGCACCGGCGAAGATGCCTGGGCGAAGCGCACCCCCTCGGCCGCCAGCCGGTCGAGCGCCGGGGTCTCCGCCGCCTTGTACCCATAGCTCCCCAGGTGATCGGCGCGGACCGTGTCCAGCGTCACCAGGACGAGGCTCGGGTTCTTCGGCGCGCCGTCCCCGCACCCCGCGAGGAGGGCGGTGAGAAGCAGGCCGAGAGGAAGTCGACTTTTCAGCAATCAAAGGTCCTTAAAGATCTTGTCGCGAAGGATAACGCGGGCGGCCCGGGGTTTCCACCCGTGGCCGGCCCTGGTCCTGATACGATTACCTCCTGCGGGAGTTACAAGGAGAGATCCGATGACCAACGGTTATGAAGAGGCCAGGGCGGGGCGCAACATCCTCGAACGGCTGGGAGAGAAGATCCCGGGGTACCGCGGGTTCCAGGACCGCGAGTTGCGGCGCGACGTGGACCGGCTCCAGCGCGAGCATCTGGCGTCCGAGCTCGGGCGGTTGAAAGGGGTTCTGCGGGACAAGGCGAGGAGCTACACGGACGCCGGCAAGATCGGCGCCCTTTCCGGCTTCGATCGTCTGGACCGGCAGCTCGACGGCCTCTCGCAGGCCGTCCGCTTCGCGGATTACGGGGCGACCGGGTTCTTCGATCCGGTCAAGGTGGGAGAGGCGGAGCTCGAGCGCCTGTACCAGTTCGACCTCGCCCTTCTGGACGACGTCGAGACCTTCGAGGCGCTGATCAACACCGTGCCGGCCCCCGGCCCGGAAGACCCCGCGCCCGTGCTCGACCGCCTGCAGCAGGCGGTGCGGGCGCTCGACGGCGAGTGGAAGAAGCGCGAGACCGTGATCAGCAACGTGGTCCAGACCGGGAGCGCCGGACAAGGCGCCTGAAGGAGAGACGAGCGATGCAAGTCATCGAGTATCACGATCCCACGGGGCAGACCATGGTCGCCCGGTTTCCCTCCCAGGGGACGTCGGCCATCCGCCTGGGCAGCCAGCTCATCGTCGAGGAGAGCCAGCAGGCGGTCTTCTTTCGCGACGGCAAGGCCCTGGACACCTTCGGCCCGGGCCGCCACACCCTCGCGACCCAGAACGTTCCCATCCTCGCGAGCGTTTTCGGGATCCCCTTCGGCGGCGAGTCGCCGTTCCAGGCCGCGGTGGTCTTCGTTTCCACCAAGACCTTCCTGGATTTGAAATGGGGCACCAAGGAGCCGGTGATCTTCCGCGACCAGGAGCTCTCCATGGTGCGCCTGCGCGCCTTCGGCAAGTTCGCCGTGCGCGTGGCGAACGCCCAGGTGTTCGTGAACACCATCGTGGGCACCATGGGGCTCTACTCGACGAACGGCGTCGAGGACTACTTCCGGGACGCGATCGTGGCCCGGCTGACCGACGTGCTGGGCGAGAACCTGACCTCGGTCTTCGACCTGCCGAAGCTCTATGACGAGCTCGCGATCGCCTTGAAGTCCCGCGTGGCGGACGACTTCGCGAAGTACGGCATCGAGCTCGTGGACCTCTTCGTGGGCGCCATCACGCCGCCCGAGGAGGTGCAGAAGCTGATCGACGAGCGCAGCGGCATGGCGGCCGTGGGCGACATGAACGCCTACATGAAGTTCAAGACCGCCCGGGCGATCGGCGATGCCGCGAAAGGGGGAGGCGAGGGCGCCGGCCTGACCGGAGCCGGCCTCGGCGCCGGTCTGGGCGCCGGCATCGGCATGATGCTCCCCAACATGATGCGCGAGGCCATGCAGGGAGGCGGCGCCGCCGCTCCCCAGGGAGCCGCGCCGGCCGGCGGCGCTGGCGCCGCCCCCGCGGGAGCCGACCCCGTGGCCGACAAGCTCCGCCGGCTGAAAGGGCTGCTCGACCAGGGCCTGATCAGCCAGGAGGAGTACGACGCCAAGCGGCAGAAGCTGCTGGAAGAGATCTAGAGCAGAGCCGGGGGGCGGTCGCGGCCGTCCCCCGTTTCCCATCCCACCCGGCCTTCCGGCTACAATAGGCCCCTCGCAATTCGGAGGTGTCGATTTGAACGCGTTGAGCGCGCGCGAGCCGGGGTCCATCCTCGACGGCAAGTACGAGATCGTCCAGCGCCTGGGCAGCGGCGGGATGGGGGAGGTCTACCTGGTGCGTCACGTCCACCTGCAGGAGCTGCGGGTGATCAAGATCCTGCGCCAGGACCTGGCGGCCAATCCGGACGCCCAGAAGCGGTTCATGCGCGAGGCGCGGCTCGCGACCCAGATCAAGCATCCGAACGTCGCCATCCTCTACGACTTCGCGACGCTCCAGGACAACAGCTTCTACATGGTCTGGGAGCACATCCACGGGCAGGACGTGGGCGACCGCATCCGCCACACGGGACCCTACCCGGTGCCGGTCGCGATCCACCTGGGCATCCAGGCGCTCCATGGCCTGGACGCCATTCACGCGTCCGGCGTCATCCACAGAGACATCTCGCCCGACAACCTGATGATCAACGAGGACAAGAGCGGGCAGCTCCGGTTGAAGATCATCGACCTCGGGCTGGCGCGCACCCTCGAGGCGGACGCCAACTACGAGATCACCCAGGTGGGGATGTTCATGGGCAAGCTCCAGTACTGCTCGCCCGAGCAGGCCGGCGTGCCCGCGGGGGCGAGCCTCGACAACCGGAGCGACCTCTACTCCTTCGCCCTGGTGCTCTACGAGATGATCGCGGGGCGGCCGCCCTTCGACTCGGACAACCCGCACGGCTTCGTGTTCAAGCGCCTCTCCGAGGATCCGCTGCCGCTCAAGGGGAGAAATCCCCGGGTGGAGGTGCCGGCGGAGCTCGACCGGGTCATGCGCCGCGCCCTGGAGCGGGACCGGGAAGCGCGCTATCCCGACGCGCGGAGCTTCATCGCCGCCCTGGAGAAGGTCGAGCAGGGGCTGGCCGCCGCGCAGACGCGGGAGATCCCCGTGATGGGCGGGCACTCTCCGGCACCGTCCGAGCCCGCCCCCGCACCCCCGCCGGCTGCGCCGCCGCGGCAGCGCAGCTCCTCGGAGCTCTCCCGGGCGGAGAAGATCGATCTCCTCGCCCAGATCGAGCGGGCGGCCAAGCGCGTCCAGGAGACCTCGCCCGACCTCTCCAAGGCCGAGGCCGCCCTCTCCGCGGGCCGGTTCGACGAGGCGGAGGCCATGATCGCCCAGATCGAGGCGGCGAGCCCCCGCGCCTCGGGCCTCGACCGGCTGAAGCAGCGGATGGCCGAGGCGCAGGAGAAGGTGGCGCTCCGGCACCGCGTCGCCGAGACTGAGCAGGTGCTCACCAACTATCTCCAGAAAAAGCAGCTCCCGCTCGCCCGGCTGGCCCTGGAGACCCTCCTGGAGCTCGCCCCCGCCCACCCCAAGCGGGCGGACTACGAAAGCTGGATCGGCCGCCTGGGCGACGAGTCGGAGAAGGACAAGCGGGCTCAGACCGCGCTGGTGGCCGGCCGCGAAGCGCTCGCGCGGCAGGACTGGAAGGCAGCCCGGCGCGAGCTCGACGCCGTGGTCCAGAACGACAGCTCGGGCAAGCGGGCCGAGGCGCTCGGCCGCGAGCTCGAAGAGGCCGAGCAGGGAGTCCGCCAGAGCGAGGAGGTGGACCGCAGGAAACACCGCTTCGAGGAGCTCGTGACCGCCCTGCGCGTCGTGGAGGCGGAGGAGGAGCTCGCGGCCCTCTCCCGGCTGAGCGTCCCCCGGGTGACCCTGGACTTCCTGCGCGAGCGCCTGGCGCAGGCCCGGGCGAGCATCCGCCAGGAAGAGCAGGCCGCCGTGTTCGAGCGGCGCTACCGCGAAGGCGTCGAAGCGCGCAACTGGCTCGCCGCCCGCGAGGCGGTCCACGAGCTGGGCAAGGCCGTCCCCCAGAGCGCCCGGCCCGCATCCATGCTGGCCGAAATCGACCGCCTGGAGGCGGAGCACAGGAAGCAGCAGGCGCTGGAGCAGGGGGTCCGGCAGGTGGAGCTCTTCGTTGAGCAGGGAGACGCCCCCAAGGCCGAGCTGGCGTTGAAGATCCTCCTCCAGATGGACCCCGACAACCGCCACCGGAAGCGGCTCGAAAAGCAGGTCCGGGAGATGCAGCGGCGGTAGGGCGAGAGCGCTGCCACGGACTTGCACGGACGGACACGGACTTTCACGGACGGCAAGAACTGTCCGTGTCGGTCTGTGCAAGTCCGTGGCGAGGCGCCGCCCTACCCCAGCGGAGTCAACGGCACCTCCAGCACCTCCCCGCCCCCGGGCCGCACCACGAGCGTCGTCTCGGCAGGCGCGAACCTTTCGCGGACGACGCTGACCTTGTAGGTGCCCGGCGCGAGGCGGGGAATCTCGAAGCTTCCAGCCTCATCGGTGCGGACGCTGGGGCCCAGGAAGGTGGAGCCGAGCTCGGGGTCCACCCCTTCGAGAGAGACGAGGGCTCCGGGGACGGGATCGCCGCCGGCCGCGGAGACCACCCGGCCGGAGAGGCGGCCGGTGGCGACGTCGATCGTCACGTCGCGGTCGCCCGTGATCTCCACGCCCTGGTTGTAGCCGAGCCCTCCGAAGCTCGTGACGACCACGCTGTATCGACCCGGGGGGAGGCTGGGGATCGTGAAGCGGCCGTCGTAGGCCGTGGTGGCGATCCCGCTGCCGGATTCGGCGTCGTCCACCTGGTTGGCGAGAACCTGGACGCCGCTCCAGGGCGCACCGTCCAGGAGGACCCGGCCGGTCAGGGTGAAGCCGCGGGGGAACTCGAGGTCGAGAACCGGATCGCGCACCCCGGGGTCCAGGTGGAGCCTGCCCCGGGCCGAGCGGCCGGAGCCTGCGCTCGCGATCACCTCCCAGTCGCCCGGGGTCAGGCCGGGGAGGCTGTAGCGGCCCTGCGCGTCGGGGTTGGCCTGCCCGGCGTTGGTGACGTCTTCGCCGTTCCCGACGCCGTAGGCGTGGACCCAGGCGTTGCGCAGCTCCGCCGGGGAAAGGCCGAGCAGCCGGCCGGTGAGCGTGACCCCGCGGGTGAAGCGGAGCTCCAGCCCGCGCAGAGGCTGTCCCGCGATCTGGATCTCCCCGGGCACGGCGGCCTCGGCGACGCCGCGCGCCTGACCGGTCAGCCGGAAGAGGCCGTCGCGGACCGCCGGGAAGCGGAAGGTGCCGTCGTCCGCGCTCACCGTGTCGAAGCCGCGGCCGGAGGGCAGGGGTCTGAGCACGACCGCGGCTCCGGAGACCGGAGCGCCGGACTCGTCGACGGCCCGGCCCGTGACCTCGACTCCGCGGTCGAACACGATGTCCAGATGGTTGGTGCCTGGGCGGATCGCCGCTTCAGCCTCGGTCCTCCCGTGGGTCTTGCTTTCGACCACGATCCGGTACTGCGTGGTTTCGAGCCCTTGGAGCACATAGCTCCCATCCGCGCCGGACACCGTGACGGGCTGGCTGTCGGGGTCTTCGAAGCCTTCTCCCTGGATTCGCGCCTCCAGCCGCGCGCGGACCACGGGCGTCCCTTCGCCGTCCACCACCCGGCCTTCGAGGATGGCGCCGCGGTCGAGAACGATCTCGAGGTCGGCAACGTCCTCGTCCGGCATGTGGAATCCTTCAAGGCGCCGCGGTTTGTACTTTCGGGCGCTGACGACGAGGTTCAGGGGGCCCGCCGCGAGATCCTCGATCGCGAACCGTCCTTCGCCGTCCGTCACGGCGAGGGGGCGGTGGGAGGTGAACTCGTAGCCGGAGCCCTCGAAGCTCGCCTTGGTCTCTTCCGTGGCCGCGATCTCCGCTCCCGGAACCGGTTCCCGCTCGGGGCCGACGACCCGGCCTGCGAGCGTGCGGGCGGTCTGGAGCACGATTCTCACGTCCTCGGCAGGGGCCTCCACGCCCGGGGCCGTGGTGGGCACGTGCCCCGTGTGCCGCACGGAGAGGTCGTAGCGCTCCCCTCGCTTCAGGGCACCGATCCGGAAGCTCCCGTCGGCGCCGGTCACCACCGGCTCCAGGGAGGTGACGTCGAACGAGCCCGCCGCGGCGACCTGCGCCCCCTCGATCGGGTGCCCCTTGGAATCGGTCACCCGGCCCTCGATGGGGACGCCGCGCTCCAGGACGAGGGTGCCGAGGTCGGTGGGTGCGGGGCCGGCGGCGATCTCGACGCCCTCTTTGGAGAAGGCCGCGTAACCCTCCCGGGTCGCCTGCAGG
>DATEIO010000233.1:0-9346 GCA_035278895.1 Thermoanaerobaculia bacterium
CGCGCCTTGCCGGATCGCCTGAAACATCTCCTCCGCGTAGTCCTGGGCTGCCTGGTTCAGAAGGGGATCGAGGGCAAGGGGATCGAGCTCCCTCTCCGCCCGGGCCTCGTTGACGAGCCGGAGCATCTCCTGCCTCAAGGCGTCCAGATCCCCGAGTTGGGCCGTCTTCTCGGCGAACAGGTGCCGGACGTACGCGGCCAGATAGCTCGCCTTCGAGCGGGCAAAAGCGAGGGTGTAGAGCGCCCGCCCCTCCGTCTCGCCGATCCCGACCCCCAGCTCTTCGACGTCGGGGTGGAACAGGCTCGCGCGATGCGTGTCCGCGAACCGCCCCCATTGGGCCACCACGGTTTCGGGAGAGGAGCTCGTTTTGAGGATCTTCTCGGTCAGGAGCTGGGCGTCATAGCCCGCTTCGAGAGCCCAGTCGTCGATGTCCTTCCCCTCGGGCGAGGTGAGCTCGTAATAACCCCGGGCGACCATGTCGTCGGCGTGGATCTGGGCGGCCCGCGAGAGGGCCGGCGAGAGCTCAAGCGGCGAGAGGCCCAGTTTCTGCCGCTCCTCGTTGATCCCGGAGAGGAATACGAGGCGACGGTCGTCCCGCCCGTCGCCCAACTCCTGCCCTGCGGCTGGCAGCGCGGCGAGGAGAACCAGCAGGATCCGGCTCAGGATTTTCAGGACCGAAGCTCCTTGCGGATCACGAGCTTCAATCCGGACCACACCTCGTCCACGGCGATGCCCAGCTTGGCTGCCAGGGGCGTCTGCGAGTAGCCGGCCATAGGTAGGGACTGATTCTAGACGATCCCCCCTTCCCAGTACTCGATCGCCTGCCGCCCCTCGCCGCTCAGCCGCACGAATCCCCCTTCGATCTCCGCCAGCCCCTCTTTTTCGAGCTTCCAGAGATGAGCGGAGAGGTTCTCCTCCGGAAAGCCGGTGACCGTCCGCAGAAACGGGAGATCGGCCCGCTCGCACGCGGAGAGCGCTGTCAGGAGAGCCCGGCGGGTCGGGTCGTGGACCCGCCGGTCGAGGAAGGCGACGCGCTCGACGGTGGGAGCGATTCTTCTTGGAGCAGTCAGCCCGGAAGGCGCCTGCGGCCGGGGTTGGAGAAAGCTTTTCAGGGATGCAACGAGCCGGAGGATCGCCGGGCCCGTCCTTTTCAGGCTCCGGGCGGTCCGCCGCACGCGCCACAGCGGGCGGCGATGAAACGGAACGATGGTCGAGGCCATGGCGATCTCCTTCACTTCGAGCGCTGCATCTCCACCCGCGGCTTGCCGGGCTGGACGACGGTGAGCGTGCCGGGTTTCTCGAACACCAAGGCGAGCCCGGGCGCCACCCCCACCCCCTCCCACCGGAAGCGGGTCGGCGAGGTCGGAATCAGCAGAGCGGGCGGGAATGGAGGTCCTTGCAGCACGGTGAGGCGCAAGCGGTCGTCCCGGAGATCGATCTTGACCGCGAGCCCCAGCTCCTTCTGCTCATAGGAGCCCTGGAGCCCTTCCAGATCGGCCCGGGCCACCGTCACCTCGGGCAATTCGAAGTCGGGCCGCCGCATGCGGGAGATGCAGGAGGTGTCGAGCCCGTCGGCCGTGCCAGCGTCGATGAAGGCGGCGATCAATCCGGGGACGCATTCGGCGCCCTGCATTCCCGTCAGGTTGTGGGAGCCGTCCGGAACGATCACATGGCGCGACCGTTTCAGCGTCCGCGAGGCCCGCTCGCCGTTCGCGGCCGGCGTTGCCGGATCGCGTTCCCCCGAGATCAGCAGGGCGGGCACGTCCGAGACGACCGGGGCGTGGAGATCCGGCCCCAGGTCGCGGACCGGCCATCCCTCGCAGGCCGCCTTCTGCCGGCGGACGCGGAAGTCGCCGACGAAGGTGCCGGCCACGGCCGGAGCGATCTCCTCCTCGCGGAGGAAGGCGACGTCCTCGGCGCAGGTCACCGACTGGTAGAAGCCCTGGGCCATCCCACCTCTGTCGAGCCCCTGAAGATGCGCCAACAGCCCCAGGGGTTTCCAGTCCCCCTGGGCGGCCCGATGAACGTCGAGTGGCACGAGCGCAGCCTCGGCGGGCGAATACAGCATGTAGCGGAGGGTCTGGACGACTCCGGTCCGTGTCAGACGCAGCTCGACGGGGCCCGTCCTTGGATCATTCCACTCGACCCGGGCCGGCTCCGAAGCGGCGCGGCTCAGCACGGCGTCCACCTCCTGCCGCAGCTTCGGAAAAGCGTTCCGGCAGGCCGGATCTCCCTCGCACTCGGCGATCAGACCGTCCAACGCCTCCTGAGAGGCCCGGGACATACCGAGGGGATATCGCGCTTCCGGATCCAACACGCCGGAGAGTGTCGCGGTCCGTACGCTCTGCGGATGCCGCCGCAGATAGGTCAGCACGGCGCGCGTGCCATAGGAGCCGCCCATCAGGTTGAGCGGCCCGTAGCCCAAGGCCGTGCGCACCTCCTCGACGTCGTCGACCGCGGCGTCGGTGGTATACCAGGAGAGATCCACCTCCTTGCTCAAGCGGTCCCGGCAGGCGCGAATCTTGTCGGTCGGCAGGAAATCGTCCAGAAATCCTTGCACATCGCCTTCGAGCTCCGGGCAGGAGAGCGCGCCGGACTGGCCCGTCCCCCGAAAGTCGACCAGCAGCACGTCCCGCTTCCCGCGCAGGGATTCGAGCTCCCAGGCCATGGCAATTCCTTCGGGGATCGAGGCGTCTCCCGGCCCGCCAGCGAAGAAGGTGAGCGGATCGGAGAGACGGTCTCGTCCCGTCGCCGGGAGCACCACGATCCGGAGCGGGATTTTCCGGCCGGTTCGAGCCGCGCGGTTTTCGAACACCTCATGAGTCCCACAGAGCGCTCCCTCCGGCAGGTTCCGCTCCTGGCAAGGGGACAGACCGGGCCGGATCGGCGCCGACGCCGCGGACTCGCACGCCGCAGCCCCGAAGGAGAGAATGAAAAGCAACGCCACCAGAAGACGAGATTTCATGGCAGACCCCTTTCTGAAGACACACCGGTTCCGTAGGAGCGGCCCCGTGGGACCGCCCGGCTCAATTGCGCGCACCTCGCACAGGGCGGCCATACCGGGCCGCCTACAGCGCGCTTTTTTCTCGACGAAGGACTAGCCCGGAGACGGCACCAGCACGGTTTTTCCCGGCTGCCAGCGGGCCACGCTCTCACGGAGCTCTTCGAGCTCCTTCCAGTAGCCCTCGATCGTCTGGCGGCCGGCGTCGCTCAGGCGGACAAGGGTTTGGGTCTTTTTATCCACAAATCGTTTTTCGATCTCGACCAATCCCGCCTCTTCGAGCTTCGAAAGGTGAGAGGACAGGTTCCCCTTGGTCAAGCCCGTGATCCGCAAAAGAAACAGAAAATCGGCCCGCTCACACGCCGAGAGCGCCGTCAGGATGGACAGGCGGGCCGGATCGTGGACCCGCCGGTCGAGGTTCGCAAGCTGTTCGAAAGGAGTGGCGCTCATGATCAATCCTCCCCCTGTACCGCCGGCCGGCCGAGCGCCCGGACGAGTTGCCAGTGATCGAGAAGGCCCGCCAGGATCATCGCGGTACCGCAGACGAGAAGCGCCACGCCGGGATAGACCAGGACCGGAAGAACGGGATCCAGCATCCGGAGGACCTGCCAGTAGAACGGAATGAGAAGCCCCAGGGAGATCCCGCCGAAGGAAAGCCCCATCAGCAGAACGGCGAGCAGCAATTGATATTGCTGGGACGGCCGGCGCTCTCTCCAGAACCAGAGGCCCAGGAGCAGAGAGCCAAAGAGGAGATACACGGTTTGCGCCGAAAAGGCCCGGAGCATGGCAGGCGTTCTCATCGTGCAGTAGCCGACGTCGTGCATGTACGGCTGCCCCTCGGCGGACGCCAGGAACTCCTCTTCGAGCTGGATGCGGGGATGTTGGCCCAACGCTTCGTGCCCCCGGATCAGGATATGAACCTGAGGCACCGTGTGGAGGACCAGGAAAACGGCCAGAGCCAGCCCCATCGTGACCGAAACGTGCCGCACGATCGGGGAAGCCGGCTCGACATCCTCGAGCCGCGTCACCGGGCCGGCCGGACTGAAGATGGCCACCGGAACGGGATCGGACGCCTGCGCCTCGACCTCGCCGTACACCCTCCGGTAGTGCCGCCTCGCCCAGAGCACAAGCCCGAGCGCCGGGAGGAACAGGGCGGCCGGAAGAAAGGCCAGCGGCGCGTTCGCGAAGTGGACCATCCCGCCCGCGCCCAGCGCGATCAGCCCCAGCGGCACCCCATACCGGAGCCCCTGCAGGTCGTTGAAGTGCTGCGTGACGAAACGGATGCGCTCGAGGTCCCGGCTCTCCATCTCAGCCCCTCCTGCAAGGCCAGTTTGCCCCACAAACTGGATTGTCTCTCCGAAATCCGGCATTGTCAACTGGTTTCCGCCGCAAACCTTCCGGGCCCGGATCTCCCCTGTGATACCTTCGGCGGTCTCATCGACCAAGGAATCCGTACCATGTCCGACAACACCCCTGCCCCTCCCCCGAGAGACTTCATTCGCGAGATGGTCGCCTCCGACCACGCCGCCGGCAAGCACGGCGGACGGGTCGTCACCCGCTTCCCGCCGGAGCCGAACGGCTTCCCCCACATCGGCCACGCCAAGTCGATCTGCCTGAATTTCGGCCTGGCGCAGGAGTTCGGCGGGGTCTGCCATCTCCGTTTCGACGACACGAACCCCGAGACCGAGGACCAGAAGTACGTGGACGCGATCCAGCGGGACGTCCGCTGGCTGGGCTTTGACTGGGGAGACAAGCTCTTCTTCACCTCGGACTATTTCGAGAAGCTCTACGACTTCGCCGTCCAGCTCATCCGCCTGGGCAAGGCCTACGTGGACAGCCTCTCCGAAGACGAGATCCGCGAATACCGCGGCACCGTCACCGAGCCCGGCCGCCCGAGCCCCTACCGCGACCGCAGCGTCGAGGAGAACCTCGACCTCTTCGCCCGCATGCGGGCCGGCGAGTTCCCGGACGGCGCCCACGTGCTGCGCGCCAAGATCGACATGGCCTCGCCCAACATGAAGATGCGCGACCCGCTCTTTTACCGCATCAAGCGGGCCACCCACTACCACCGGGGCGACGCCTGGTGCATCTACCCGTTCTACGACTTCGCGCACCCCCTGTCGGACGCGATCGAAGGCATCACCCACTCGCTCTGCACGCTCGAATTCGAGAACAACCGGGATATCTACGACTGGCTGGTCGACACCCTCCCCTTCCCGGACCCGCCGCGGCAGACCGAGTTCGCCCGCCTGAACCTGAACTACACGGTGATGAGCAAGCGGAAGCTCCTGGCCCTCGTCGAGCAGAAGCTCGTCTCCGGCTGGGACGATCCGCGCATGCCCACCCTCTCCGGCCTGCGCCGCCGCGGCTTCACCCCCGAGGCGATCCGCGACTTCTGCCACCGCGTCGGCGTCGCCAAGGCCAATAGCACGGTAGACGTCACGTTCCTCGAGCACTGCCAGCGCGAGGACCTGAATCCCCAGGTCCCCCGCGTGATGTGCGTGCTGCGGCCGCTCAAGGTGGTGATCGAAAACTACCCTGAAAACCAGGTCGAAGAGCTGGACGGGCCGTTCTACCCGCACGACGTGCCCAAGGAAGGCTCGCGGAGGATCCCGTTCTCGCGCACCCTGTACATCGAGCGGGACGACTTCGCGGAAGTGCCGCCGAAAGGTTTCCATCGCCTCTCCCCCGGCCGCGAGGTGCGCCTGCGCTACGCCTACCTCGTCCGCTGCGAGAGCGTGGTGAAAGACGCCTCCGGAGAGATCGTCGAGGTCCGCTGCACCTACGATCCCGAAACCCGCGGCGGTTCGGCCCCGGACGGCCGCAAGGTGCCGGGCACGCTCCACTGGGTTTCCGCGGACCACTCGAAGCCGGTCGAGGTCCGCCTCTACGACCGCCTCTTCCGCGTCGAGCGTCCAGACCTCGAAGAGGGGAGCTTCGAGACCTATCTCAACCCGAATTCTCTGGAAATCCTGAGCGGCCGCCTCGAGCCCGCGGCGCTCGACCCGGCGCTGGGAGAAAGGTTGCAGTTCGAGCGGCAGGGCTACTTCTTCCACGATCCGGTCGATTCGACCCCTGAGCACCCGGTCTTCAACCGCATCGTGCCGCTGCGCGACTCCTGGGCCCAGGAAGCCCAGAAACCGTCGGCCCAGCCCGCGCCGAAAGCCCCCGAGCCGCCCAAGGCGCCGAAGGTGAAGGAAGAGAAAGCCCCCGAGCCGCTCTCCGCCGAAGAGCAGGAGCAGCTCGACCAGCTCCGCCCCCAGGTTCTGCCCGTGATCGAAAGGGTTCTGGAAGCCCACCCCAACGAGGTGGAGCGCTATAGGAAGGGCGAGACCGGAAAGCTCGGTTTTCTCATCGGGCAGGTGATGAAGCAGGCCGCGCAGGGCGGTGCAAAGCCCAATCCCAAGCTGGTGAACGTGCTGGTGACAGAAACGCTGAACGCCGCTTGAACCCGACCTTGAACCATGACCAGCCCCTCGTCTCCTCTTCGTCCCCATCCGCTTCTCGAGCGGTACTACGCCGACGAGCCCTCGCGCCGCCGGCGGGTCCTTTCCTGGTTCGACGAATCGGCCGCCGATTACGACTGGATCAGCCAGGCCATGAGCTTCGGCTCCGGGAATCGGTACCGCCGGCAGGCTCTGCTCCGGGCCGGCCTGACTCCCGGGATGAAGGCTCTGGACGTGGCCTGCGGCACCGGAGCCGTGACCACGTCGGTCCAGGAAATCGTCGGGACCACGGGCCAGACCGTAGGCCTCGATCCCAGCACCGGCATGCTGCGGGAGGCCCGGCGCCACGGGGTCCGTAGCCTTGTCCGGGGGATGGCGGAAGCCCTGCCGTTCCCCGACGGGCGGTTCGAATTCCTCAGCATGGGCTATGCGCTGCGGCACGTGGAAGACCTGCGGTCCACGTTTCAGGAATACCACCGCGTGCTGGCTCCCGGTGGGCGGCTGTTGATTCTCGAGGTCACACCGCCCCGCTCGCGGCTGGCCTTCCACCTGCTGAAGCTCTATCTCGGCCGCATCGTCCCTCTGATGGCCCGCCTGGGTCGCCGTGGACGCTCCTCGCGCGAGCTCATGCGGTATTACTGGGAGACGATCGAGAGCTGCGTGGCGCCATCCATCATCCTCTCCGCCCTGACGGAAGCCGGCTTCACCCAGGTAGAGCGGCGAGTCGAGATGGCCATCTTTTCCGAGTACACGGCCGTCCGCTGAGAAGGGGAGCGCCCCTGCTCTCTATTCGTGCAGCACCCGGTGGATGAAGGAGACTGCGATCGAGCCCTCTCCCACGGCCGAGGCCACGCGCTTGATGCTGCCGCTCCGCACGTCTCCCACCGCGAACACGCCGGGGAGGCTCGTTTCGAGCAGGTAGGGGGCCCGGGCGAGCGGCCACTCCGCGGCGGCCAGATCGTCCGGCGTGAGGTCGGGGCCTGTCTTGAGGAACCCTTTCGCGTCGAGCACGAGACAATCCTCCAGCCAGCTCGTGCTCGGCGCGGCGCCCATCATCAGGAAGAGGTGGCGGATGCCGTGGGTCTCGGCGCTTCCGGTCTGCCGGTTCCTCCAGGTCAAGCGCTCGAGATGGCCGTTCCCTTCGAGGGCCACGATCTCGGTTTCCGTTTTGAGGACGATCGCGGGGTTTTCTTCGATCCTCCGGATCAGATAGCGCGACATGCTTTCCGCGAGCCCGCCCGAGCGGACGAGCATGTGCACCCGCCGGGTCGTCTGCGCGAGGAAGACCGCGGCCTGGCCGGCCGAGTTTCCCCCTCCCACCACGACCACCTCTTCACCCGCGCAGAGCTGCGCCTCCATGAACGTCGCGCCGTAATACACCCCGGCGCCTTCGAATTGTGACAGGTTGGGCAGCGGCAGCCTCCGGTACTCGGCCCCCGTTGCGATGATGACGGTGCGCGCCGGCACGCGCACGCCGTCTTCAATCTCGATGGCGTAGGGCCTGCGCTGGCACGCGAGCTTCACCCCGCCCTTCGCGCTCGTCAACTGGGCTCCGAACTTCTGCGCCTGCGCGTACGCGCGCCCGGTCAGCTCCTGGCCCGAGATGCCCATGGGAAAACCGAGGTAATTTTCGATCCGCGAGCTCGAGCCAGCCTGCCCTCCCGGCAGGCTCGACTCCAGGACCAGGACGTCGAGCCCTTCCGACGCTCCATAGACGGCCGCCGCAAGCCCCGCGGGCCCGGCGCCCACGATCACCAGGTCGCGGATCTGCGTCTCGTCGATCGCATCGTTGAAGCCGAGGCAATCGGCGACCTGCCGGTTCGTGGGATTGCGGAGCACGAGCTCGCCGCGGCAGATGAGAACGGGCACGTCCGCCTCGGTGACGTGAAACTGATCCAGCAGCTCCTGGACTCCCTCGTCGCGATCCAAATCGATGTACGTATACGGATGGCCGTTGCGCGTCAGAAATTCGCGGACGCGAAGCGTTCCGGAGCAATGGCTCGACCCGACGAGCACGGCATCGCCGATCCCGTGCGCGACGAGCTCCACCCGGCGCAGAATAAAGGCACGCAGAACGATCTCGCCGATCTCGGCATCGGTCTGCACCAGGGCCAGCAGATGCTCGCGATTGAGCTCGAACACCTCACCGGCCTCGGCCACCCGCGCCTGAAAGAGCGACCGGCGCCCCGCGAGCATGTTGGCCTCGCCGGTGAACTGGCCCGGTCCATGGGTCGCAACGAGCATCTCCACGCCGCCGGAGAGCCGGACGATCTCGATCCGGCCCGTCCTCACCACGAAGAACGGCACGACCGGCGCCCCCGCCTCGATGAGCACCTCTCCGCCCCGGATCGGGCGCGCCGTCCCGTGCGCGGCAATGCGCGCGACCTGGGCCGGCGTCAGCGTCGGAAACATCCGCTCGACCGATGAGGCCACGGGGATGGGGGTGGACAGCGCGGGTTCGGTCATAGGGCTCAGGATATCGCTTCTCACACCCTCGGCGCACGGCGTGCCGTTGAGCATCCCGTCCATTCGGGACATCTTTCCCGATCCGGAGACGCCTCACGAGGCGTCTCTACATTGGGGGGCACCGTTATCATTGATCGAAGCGGCAGTGCCTTTCCTCACCGTCTGCCAAGGGAACGCCCTCTCGATTCTTCACCGCCGCCGATCCCCCAATGTAGAGACGCCACGTGGGGCGTCTCCGGGGGCGGCATCGATCCTCCCGTCTGCATAGATGTACCGCGGCCTCTCAACGGCTGATTCAGGGAAACCACCTTCGCGCAGCACCACGTCGATGTCCCCTGGCAGGCCGTCAAGCCGCAATTCGTGTATCCTCCCCTCAAAAGCGAACCTCAATCCCGAGATGCCTGTAATCCACTGGCTCCACGCCCTCCTCGCC
>DATEIO010000234.1:0-15348 GCA_035278895.1 Thermoanaerobaculia bacterium
GGACGGCGACATCCATTGGCGCTCCCTCTCCCGCGACAACGTCCTCACCGTATACGGCAAGGACTCGAACGCCCGTATTGCCGACCCCGTGGAGCCCGGGCGCATCTTCACCTGGCTGATCTGCGAGACGCGGGACGACAAGGGCAACGCGACAGTTTACGAATACAAACCGGAAGATGGGACGGGCGTCGATCGGACCCGCGCCCATGAGAGCAACCGGGGCGGCCTCGACGATCCCCGGCGCAGGGCCAACCGCTATTTGAAGCACATCCGCTATGGCAACCGCGTGCCCCTGCTGGACGGCTCCGGGCAACGGCCGTTGCTGCTGACTCCCGCGCAGATCGAAAACGCCGGCTGGATGTTCGAGGTGGTGTTCGATTACGGCGAGCACGACGCGGAGGCGCCCAAACCGAAGGATCCGGGTCTCTGGACCTACCGCGGCGATCCGTTCTCCTCCTACCGGGCGGGCTTCGAGGTGCGTACCGGCCGCCTCTGCCAGCGGGTGCTGATGTTTCATCATTTCGCGGGAGAGCCGGACGTCGGCGCCGACTGCCTGGTACGCTCGACCGACTTCACCTATTCCCACGAGCAGGATCCCGCGGACGCCCGAAACCCGGTCTACACCTTCCTGCGGGCCGTCACCCAGAGCGGGTACCGCCGGAGCGGCGGCGGGTATCTCAAGCGCAGCCTGCCGCCGGTCGAATTCGAATACAGCCAGCCGGTCGTGCAGGATACGGTCGAGGACGTCGATCCCGCGAGCCTCGAAAACCTTCCCATCGGGCTGGACGGTTCCGCCTACCAGTGGACCGATCTGCACGGCGAAGGCATTCCCGGCCTTCTCGCCGAGCAGGCGGGGGCGTGGTTCTACAAGCGCAACGTGAGCCCGTTGAGCGAAGGGCCGGTCGAATTCGCACCCGTGGAGCTCGTCGCGGCCCGGCCCAATCTCGAGATGGCCGGCGGGCAGGCACAGCTCATGGATCTCGCCGGGGATGGCCAGCCCGATCTCGTGGTGCTGGACGGCCCCATGCCCGGCCTCTACGAGCACGATGGCGGGGAAGGCTGGGAGCCGTTCCGCCCCTTTTCGTCGCGCCTGGGCCGCGACCTGCGCGATCCCAACCTGAAGCTCGTGGACCTGGACGGCGACGGCCACGCGGACGTGCTGATCAGCGAGGACGACGCCTTCGTGTGGCACGAGTCCCTGGCCGAGGAGGGCTTCGGCCCGCCCCGCCGCGTGGCCCAGGCGCTCGACGAGGAGAAGGGCCCCCGCCTGGCGTTTGCCGACCGCGGTGAGTCCATCCATCTCGCCGATCTGAGCGGCGACGGCCTGACCGACCTGGTGCGCATCCGAAACGGCGAGGTCTGCTACTGGCCCAATCTGGGCTTCGGCCGGTTCGGCGCCAAGGTCACGATGGACAACGCGCCCTGGTTCGATCATCCGGACCAGTTCGATCCCAAGCGCCTCCGGCTGGCCGACGTGGACGGCACCGGCACCACCGACATTCTCTATCTGCACCGCGACGGCGTGCGCCTCTATTTCAACCAGTCGGGCAACGGCTGGAGCGAGCCGCAGATCCTGCGTGTGTTTCCGCGCGTGGACGATCTCGTGAGCATCACCCCCGTGGACCTGCGGGGAAACGGCACGGCCTGCCTCGTCTGGTCGTCGCCTCTGCCCGGCGATGCACGGCGGCAGATGCGCCTGGTGGATCTGATGGGCGGGATGAAGCCGCACCTGCTCATCCGGATGATCAACAACCTGGGGGCCGAAACCCGGGTGGAGTATGCCTCTTCCACCAAGTTCTATCTGCAGGACCGGCGGGACGGCAAGCCGTGGATCACCCGGCTGCCGTTCCCGGTCCACGTGGTCGAGCGCGTCGAGACCCAGGACCATATCAGCCGCAATCGTTTTGTCACTCGCTACGCCTACCACCACGGCTATTTCGACGGCGAGGAGCGCGAATTCCGGGGTTTCGGCATGGTGGAACGCCTGGACACGGAAGAACTCGCCGCGCTCGCGAGCGGCGGCCTGCTGCCCGCTGTCACGAACGTGGACCCCGCCTCTCACGTGCCGCCGACGCGAGCCAGGACCTGGTTCCACACGGGCGTTTACCTGGGGCGCGACCACGTTTCCGACTTCTTTGCCGGGTTTTTGAATGCGCAGGACCAGGGCGAGTACTACCGGGAGCCGGGATTGACCGACGCCCAGGCTAGGGCCCTGCTGCTCCCCGACACCGTGCTGCCGTCCGGCTTGACGCTGGAAGAAGAGCGCGAAGCCTGCCGCGCTCTCAAAGGATTGATGTTGCGCCAGGAGGTCTATGCGCTCGACGGCTCCCCGAAAGAAGAGCACCCCTATACCGTCGTCGAACAGAGCTTCAGCGTCCGGCTCGAGCAGCCCTGTGATGGAAATCGACATGCGATTTTCTTCTCCCACCCTCGCGAGGCGATCACCTACCACTATGAGCGCAATCCGGCGGATCCGCGCGTTCAACACACCCTCACGCTGGAGGTCGATTCCTTCGGCAATGTGCTGAAGGAAGCTGTTATTGGTTATGGGCGGCGGCAGCCCGATCCCTCGCTTCCTTTGGAGATCGATCGGGACAAGCAAACTCAGACGCTCGTGACCTATATCGAGAACCGCCTCACTCCTTCGATCGACGATGGTCTCGTTTTCCCGGGTTCTTACCGAGCTCCGCTGCCATGCGAGACGCGCACCTATGAGCTGACCGGCTACTCGCCAAGCGGGGCAGCCGGCCGCTTCCAGAGTGACGATTTCGTGCAGGCCGCAGGCAAGACCCTGACGCACCTCTTCGATACAGAAATCGACTACGAGGACCTGCCGACCGGGGACAGACAGCGTCGCGTGATCGAGCAGATCCGCACCCTTTACCGCGCAGACGACCTGACCTCGCTCCTGCGATTCGGCCAGGTCGAGCCTCTGGCTCTGGCCGGCGAGAGTTACAAGCTGGCCTTCACTCCAGGTCTGCTGGCAGAGGTCTTCCAGCGCAATGGCCAGCCGCTGCTGCCGAACCCAGCCAACGTGCTCGGCGGCCAAGCTGCCGACCGGGGCGGCTACCTGTCGAGCCAGCAACTCAAGGCCGACGGACGCTTCCCCAACACCGACCCCGAGGACCACTGGTGGATTCCTGCCGGTCAGTCGTTCTTTACCACCAACCCCGGCGACCCCGCGGCCACCGAGTCGGCGCAAGCCCGGCAACACTTCTTCCTGCCGCGTCGCTACCGCGATCCCTTCGGCCAGGAGGCCTTCGTCGACTTCGACGCTAACGACCTGTTGATGGTTGAAACCCGCGACGCGCTCGGCAACCGCGTTACGGTGAATGCCAACGACTACCGTGTTCTTCAACCGCGTCTGGTGAGCGACCCGAACCGTAACCGGACCGAAGTGGCCTTCGACGCCCTGGGCATGGTGGTCGGTACTGCCGTGATGGGCAAGCCGTTGCCCGCGCCCATGGAAGGTGACTCGCTGACCGGCTTCGTCGCCGATCTGACGCCAGCCGAGCTCGACTCATTCTTTAGCGCGCCAGATCCCCACACCAGCACACAAGCGCTGCTGCAAGGCGCCACCACGCGAGTCGTCTATGACCTGGATCGCTTCCATCGCACCCGGCAAGCCCATCCAAACGACCCGACCCAATGGCAACCACCCGGAGTTGCGACGCTTGCGCGCGAGACTCATCTCAGCGTCTCGCTGCCGCCGCAGGGACTCAGGATTCAGCTCAACTTCTCCTATTCTGACGGCTTCGGCCGCGAAATCCAGAAGAAGCTCCAGGCCGAACCCGGGGCGGTTGTCGAAGGTGGCCCGGTCGTCATCTCGCGCTGGGTCGGCAGCGGCTGGACCATCTTTAACAACAAGGGCAAGCCGGTTCGCCAGTACGAGCCTTTTTTTAGCCCGACCTACCGCTTTGAGCTCGGTGTGCAGGCCGGTGTCAGCCCGGTGCTGTTCTACGATCCCGCAGAACGCGTCGTTGCCAAGCTGCACCCGAACCACACTTTCGAAAAGGTGGTGTTCGATCCCTGGCGGCAGATCACGTACGACGTCAATGACACCTGCGCCCCCCGCAATGCCCAGACCGGAGATCCACGGACCGACCCTGATATCGGGGGCTATGTGGCGCGCTATTTCGCGGCTCTGCCCGCCAGTCCGCCTGCACCGATGTGGCAGACCTGGCACGCGCAGCGCGTTGGCGGAGCGCTCGGTCCGCACGAACAGGCGGCTGCAGCCCGCGCCGCGGCCCATGCTGACACGCCCACGACTACGCATTTCGATGTGCTGGGCCGCACTTTTTTGACTGTGGCGCGCAATCGCGTGGTTTGCGCCGGCCATGATCTCGACGGTACCGAAGACAACTTTCATACTCGAGTCGAGCTGGACATCGAAGGCAACCAGCGCGCCGTGCGCGATGCCCGCGAGGAGGCGGGCGATGCGCTCGGCCGGATCGTGATGCTCTACGCCTACGACCTGCTCGGCAACCGCATCTATCAACTCAGCATGGAGGCCGGCGCGCGTTGGATGCTCCATGACGTGATGGGCAAGCCCCTCCGTACCTGGGACAGCCGTGGCCACAATTTCGTGACCACCTATGACGTGCTGCGCCGCCCCGTCGAGCAGTTCGTTCGCGGCACGACAACGGATTCCGATCCACGCACGCTCTCCCGTGACCTCCTAGTGGAGAAGACCGAATTCGGCGAAAGTCTGGCGAACGCGGAAGCGCTGAATCTGCGCACCCGCATCTACCAGCAGTTCGATTGTGCCGGCGTGGCGACCCATGCGCGTCTGGATACCGGCGGCACTCCCCTCGAAGCCTACGATTTCAAGGGCAACCTGCTGCACAGCACGCGCCGCCTAGCCAGCGACTACAGAGCCATTCCCGACTGGCTGCTGAACCCGCAACTCGAAACCGAGACCTTCGAGAGCAGCACCCGCTATGACGCGCTCAACCGCCCCGTCCAGTCCATCGCCCCGCACAGCAGCCTGGCCCGCGCCAAGCGCAATGTCATCCAGCCGGTATTCAACGACGCCGACCTGCTGGAACGGGTAGACGTCTGGCTGGAACGCGCGATCGAACCCACCGCCCTGCTCGATCCGGCAGTGGACGCTCCCTCGCCGGTTGGCGTCGCCGGCAGCGACTACAACGCCAAGGGCCAGCGCCTGCGCATCGACTATAAAAATGGCGCGAGCACTTTCCATGGCTACGACCCGCTGACCTTCCGGCTGACCCACCTCTACACACGTCGGGGCGCAGCCTTTACGGAAGATTGCGACAATCCACAGCCGCCTCCGCCGACGATGGCCGCACCGGACATTCCGCCCCAGGGCAAGGCGTGCGGTCTCCAGAACCTGCGGTACACCTACGACCCCATCGGCAACATTGCCTACATCCAGGATGACGCGCAGCAAGCCATCTACTTCAACAACCAACGTGTCGAGCCCAGCAACGATTACATCTACGACGCCCTCTACCGGCTGATCCAGGCCACTGGCCGCGAACACCTGGGGCAGACCGGCGGCGTGCCCAATCCGTCGACGGCGCCCGAGGCCTTCAACGCCTTCCACACGCGTCTCGACCACCCTGGCAACGGGAACGCCATGGGCACGTACATCGAGCGCTATGTGTACGACGCCGTCGGCAATCTGCTCGAGATGCAGCACCGTGGCAGCGACCCGGCACATGCAGGCTGGACGCGCGCTTTCGACTGCGCCGAAACCAGCCTGATCGAAGACGGCAGCGGCGGAGCGATGCTCAAGACCAGCAACCGCCTGACCCGCACCACGTTGAATCCGAACGGCGCCAACCCGCCGCAGGTCGAACCCTACCAGCACGACGTCCACGGCAACATGGTGCGCATGCCACACCTGGGGGGCGGGCTGCCCGGCCCGAATCTGCACTGGGACTTCAAGGATCAGTTGCGCCGGACGGATTCTGGAGGTGGCGGTACGGCCTTTTACGTCTACGACACCTCAGGCCAGCGCGTGCGCAAGGTTTGGGAAAAGGCGCCCGGACTGACCGAAGAACGCATCTACTTGAGCGGCTTCGAAATCTTCCGCCGGCACGATGGCGCCATTGGCGTGGATACGGCTGAGCTGGAGCGCGAGACGCTGCACGTGATAGACGACAAACAGCGCATCGCCCTGGTGGAAACGCGTACGCTCGACACGTCGAGCAACATCCCAGCGCCCGGACCGTTGATTCGGCTCCAGTTGGGCAACCACCTCGGTTCGGTCAATCTGGAGTTGGATGGACAGGCGCAGATCCTGTCATACGAGGAATACGCACCCTACGGCAGCTCGACCTACCAAGCGGTGCGCAGCCAGACCGAGACACCGAAACGGTATCGATATACGGGGACCGAGCGGGACGAGGAAACGGGTCTTGGCTATCATAGCAGGCGTTACTATGCCTACTGGCTCGCAAGATGGTCGAGCCCGGATCCGGAGGGTCTCGTCGACGGACCGAATCTCTATCGATATGCGCGCGATAATCCGCTGATACTGATCGATCCCGGCGGGACCCAGCCCGTTCCGGTTCCCGATCCCGAAACGATTCTGGTCGCTGCGACCGCGCTGCAACGAGCTGCTGCAGCATGGGGCACAGCAAGCGTCCTATCCGGAGGTGCTGCCGCGACAGCACCAGTCGTTGGCGGAGCAACTGCACCAGCGGTTGGAACAGCGGCTGCGTCGTTGGCTGCTGGCTCTGCTGCTGCGGCGGTTGCCGCCCAGGCCGCTGCCGCCGTGGCGATGGCCCTTGCCGTTCACTTGTACATGCAACGAGCGGGCTCGATCGCGCGGTATGGCAATCCCTACGGGATGCCGGCGAGGGACATCGCATTTCCTGTGCTTCGCGAGGCGCAGCGTCTGAGAGCCGACCCGTATCCGGTGCCGGAGCCGGCCCCGGCCCCGGACCCAGAAAGACAGAGACGACCCAGACTTGGACGCGTGTACGTGACCTACACCAAGTACAATTCCCAAACTGGGCGATACTACTCGGGCAGGACGAGCGCGGTGATCGATCTCAATCTTCCTTGGCGGCTGCAAGCATTAGCCGCGGTGCAGGCGCGCGATGCCAATCATCACGTCGAGGATGAAAGTCCTGAGCCCACCGCCCCGGGTTTCGGGCCGGCCGTTCTCGATCAGTTCACCGTCGGACTTGCAGTGGATTATGGGCAACGGTACAGGGACGTAGGGTATCTGGCGATTCGTGGAAGAGAACAGCAACTCATCGACTATCACGGAGCGAGGCGCGCGGCAGAGCTTGGCATCGGGAGCTTCAGAGGAGGCGCACAGTCGGACACCCCTCCGGGTACGCCGCTGACGGAAAACGCGATTCGCGGCGTCGGCAGAGACAACCCTCTGGGACAGGTATTCCATACGGCTGCGAACCTGGCATTTGGAGAGCTTGCTCCCTACACAGGAGACCCCATCCGATGAAAAGAGCATCGGCACTAGAACCCGGAACTTTTGTGAGGATCCCCCTCGAAGATGGCTCGTTTGGCTACGGGAGAGTTCTTTCCAATCCGTATATAGCCTTCTATAACCATAGAACGGAAGAGCCGTCCTCCGACCTGGACGTGATTGGCTCAAAGCCCCTTCTCTTCACCCAGGCAGTACGCCTGTTTGATTACGATCGATGGGCAAACCTCGGAAAGAGAGAGCTCGAAGGAGAAGTGGCCAAACCGGTCGTCCAGTTCATGCAGGATCTGGCTGACTTCAGGAAGTGCACCATCTTCGATTCGGAGGGTATGGAGAAGGAAGTCGGACCCGAAGAGTGCATCGGACTTGAGCGAGCGGCAGTCTGGGACGTGCATCACATCGAAAGACGCTTGCTCGACACCTTCCTGGGCCTGCCCAATGAAGACGAAATCCGGGCGCGAGTACGTCTCGAATAGACAAGGCTATGGCTTTTGAAGGAGATGACCATGGCGAACGAACAGGACGTCAGCCTGAAGATCCGTGTGCTTGACGCACCGCAAGGAAAGTTCCTCGGAGGCACCGTCGATATCACCTGTGAGCACACGAGGCTCAACGAGCGTCTGGAGCGGCGCGCGGTCGACGCTTCGCACGAGATCGCGATCAGCGGTCTGCGCCGTGGCCCCGAGGCTCTTTACAAGGTCTTCGTCACTCGTGCTGACCCACGAGTGCAAAAGGCCCAGGTGGTCAACGTTCCCTCTTCGGGGATCGCGATGCTCGATTTCGTTTTCGAGCAGAGCGGCGGCGGAGGCGAGGAGCCACCGGAGATCGAGGACACCCAGGAGCGGGAGCGCATCGTCGCCGGCCAGGTCCTCCGCGAAGACGGCCAACCGTTCGCGGGCGGCCTCGTGCGGGCTTTCCATGTGGACAAGCGGGGCCTGCTGCGGCTGGGGCAGGACTCGACCGACGAGACCGGGCACTACACGATCCGCTACGAGAAACCGCCGGAGGTCGCGGGCGTGGAGCTGCGCGTCACGGTGAACGGCGAGGACGGCATCCCTGATTCCTTCAAAGTCGTCCATGACGCGAAGCCGCTCGAGATCGTCGATCTCACGGTGCCGCTCGCCGGCCCGCCTGCTGCGCGGCGCTGGCTCGAAGGGCGGATCGTGCTGGAGCACGGCTTGCCCGCGGAAAAGCTGAGGCTCCGCCTGGTTCGCCGCGATTTCGGCGGCGCAGAGACCCGGCTGGCCGAGACCACCACGCTCGCAGGCGGCCTGTATGCGTTGCCTTTCGACGCCGGCGGCAAGACGGCCAGCCTCGAGGTCCGCGCGGTGGATGCCACGGGCAAGGAGATCCCGCTCTCGAAAACCCTGCACAACCTGAGGGACCAGGAGAAGACGGCGATCAACCTGGTCGCGCCGTCGGCTCTGCAGCCGCTCGCGGCCGAATACCGCCGGCTGGCCACGGATCTGACGCCGCATGTGGGCGACATGGCGAAGCTCTCCGGGGCGAAGGAGACGGCCGAGCGCCAGGATTTGACCGTGCTGAACCGCGCGACCGGCTGGGACGCGCGGCTGATCGCGCTGGCGTCGAACGCCGCGCGGCTCCACGCCGAGGAGGGGGTGGGGCTTTCGCAGGACGTTCTGTACGGGCTGCTGCGCGCGGGCCTGCCGTCCGACCGGCTGCAACTCGCGCAGGTGGGCCCGGAGGTGGTCGAGAAGGCGCTCGGGAAAGTGAAGGAGGCCGGCATCGTCGACCTCTCCGCCAACCAGATCGGGGAGGCGCGGAAGCAGTTCGAAACGTTTTCCCGCGAGACCCGCCTCGCCGTGCCGGCGCCGGGCTCGCGCTCGACCTACGGCGACCTGCTCACCGCCGCGCGCGTGAGCGAGGACACCCGCGAGAAGTTCGCCCCGGTCTTCCTGAGCCACCGGGGCAAGGCCGAGGACTTGTGGAAGAAGGCGGAGCAGGCCGGAGTGGCGCCCGGCGACATCCAGGCTTTGAAGCGGCAGGGCAAGCTCGCGTTCCTGACCAGCAACAGCGAGCCGATGACCCGGCGGCTGCAGCAGGGCCTGGACGTCACCGATCCGGTGGAGCTCGTCGAGAAAGGTTTCTACCGGCCGGAGAAGTGGGCGGACGAGGTCCGGGCGCTCGCGGCGAACGGCGAGCCGCTCGCGGCCCTGATCCCGCCGGCCTACGAGGCCGAGCAGGTGGAAGAGCGCCTGAGCGCCTACGCGGAGGACATGGCCCGCAAGGTCCGCTTGAGCTATCCCACCCAGGTCATCGCCCACCGGATCGAGCACGACCCGTCCGGCGAATGGAAGCTGGGCAACGGCGCTCCGGACACCGCGAAGGTGCTCAAGAACGCCGCGGCCCAGGGGTTCCGGCTCGGGGAGACGCCGGTCGAGGCGTTCCTGAGAGACCACCCCGGCGTGGTGACCGGCGCCGACGCGGACGCGGCCCGGCAGGGGATGAAGACCTTGCAGCGCGTCTATCAGATCTCTCCGGGCGACGACGCCATGCCCACCCTGATGAGCCTCGGCCTCACCTCCGCCTACGACGTGGTGGCCCTGCCGCAGGAGATGTTCCTGGAGCGCTACGGCTCCTACTTCGCCTCGCTCGACCAGGCGCGGCTCGTCTACCGGAAGGCGCAGCAGGTGACGAGCGTCACCTACAACCTGTTCACCATCGCCAAGAAGCTCGAAAGCGACACGCCGGTCCACGGCCTGTCCGCGCCGGCCGAGGTCCGCGACGAGGTCAAGAAAGAGCTGGAAAAGCAGTTCCCCACCCTGGAGTCGCTCTTCGGCTCGCTGGACTTCTGCGATTGCGATCACTGCCGCTCGGTGCTCAGCCCGGCGGCCTACCTGGTGGACCTGCTCCAGTTCGTGGACGTCGAGAAGGAGGTCTGGGAAAACTTCCTGGCCAAGTGGAAGAAAGAGCACGGCAACGCCGACTATCCCCATGTGGACGCGGGGGGCAAGGCGCTCCGGCCGTACGACGTGCTCATCGAGCGGCGCCCCGATCTCGCGAACATCGAGCTCACCTGCTCGAACACGCACACGGCCCTGCCGTACATCGACATCGTCAACGAAATCCTGGAGTACTACGTGGCCCACGGGAAGCTCGACGAGGCGGCGGCCCACGACACGGGCGAGGCCACGACGCCCGAGCTTCTGGCCGAGCCGCAGAACGTGATCGCCGAGGCGTACGACGAGGTCGGGAAGGCGCGCTATCCTCTCGACTTGCCGTTCGATCTCTGGCTCGAAACGGTGCGCCGGTTCTGCGACGCTTTCGACACCCCGCTGTGGCAGCTCCTCGAGACCTTCCGCCCCGGCGACGAGCTGTTCGCGCCGGCCCAGCCGTTCGACCGCGCGAGGCTCTTTGTCGAATCGCTCGGGCTGTCGCCATCCGAATACGGCCTGCTCACCGCTCCCGACGCTCTCGACAAGTGGCACGAGCTCTACGGCTACCCGTCGGCCGTGGCCGCGACCACGGAAGCGACGGACCCCGAGACCGGCCTGCGCATCGACCTCAATTCGGCCAAGGCGCTGTCGCGCCGGCTGGGCGTGACCTACAAGGAGCTGGTGGAGATCGTCCGGACCGGCTTCGTCAACCCGAAGCTCGCAGAGCTCGGCATCCTCTACAAGCTGGGGGTGACCGTTCAGGACGTGCTGTTCTACGAGAAGCACCGGGGCCTGCTCGCTCAAAACCCGGACACGCTGTCTCTGGACGACCAGCAGCGGCGCGACGAGGCGGCGGCGTTCGAGAAACAGCTCGAGGAGCTGACCGCAGAGCACTCTGCTTCGGGCTTCGATGCCAAGGCCTGGCTGAACGGCGCGCTGGCGGACGACGTCTTCGACGGCGTCCTGGTGCTGGCGGACCCGGACGCGGGCTGCGACTTCGACCGGACGATCTTCCGCTATGCGGATGGAAAGCCTGCCGACGCGATCACGTTTCTCCGCATCAACCTGTTCGTGCGGCTCTGGCGCAAGCTGGGCTGGAGCGTGGAGGAGACCGACCGCGCGCTCCAGGCGTTCCTCCCGAAGAACGTGCCCTTCGACGCGGCCCATATCGCCCAGTCGCCGCTCAAGAGCGCGCTCCTCGGCCTGGCGCATTTGAAAGAGCTGGAAGGGCGGGTGCAGGCCGGCAAGCAGGGACGCCTCAAGCTGATCACGTTCTGGTCGGACCTGGCGACCACGGGGAAAAAGCCGCTCTACGCGCAGCTCTTCCTGACGCCGGGCGTGCTCAAGACCGACGCCGTCTTCGATCACCCGCTGGGGCTGTATCTGTCGGCTCCCGGCGTGCCCCTCGCGGCGCATCTGCTGGCTCTGCAAGGCGCGCTCGGCCTCACCGCGGACGAGATCGGCCGCATTCTCGAAGACGCGGGCACGCCGGTCGAGACGGCCGGCCTGTCTCTCGCGAACGTCTCCCGGCTCTACCGCTACGGGTTGCTGGCCAGGTCGCTCAAGCTCTCCGTCCGCGAGCTCCTCGCGCTGAAGGAGCTTTCGGGCCTCGATCCGTTCGAGCCGCTGCTCCTGGACGCACCGGAGACGATCGAGGAGGACCATCCGTTCAGCCGGACCCTGCGTTTCGTCGCGATCGCCGGAGAGGTCAAAGAGAGCGGCTTGAAGATGGAGGATCTGGACTACCTGTTGCGCCACCGCATCGAAGATCCGGCCGGCAAGTACCGCCCCGACCGCGAAGGGACGCTGGCGCTTCTCAAAACGCTGGCCGAAGGCGTTCGCGCGATTCGCGCCCAGCACGCGGTGCCCGCGGACCCGGGCACGATCGACGAGGAGACGCTGCGCCAGAAGCTCGGCCTGGCGCTGCCGCCCGACGTCGTCGCGCGCTTCCTCGCCCTGATGAACGGAACGGTCGAGCTCACCGAGGCGCACGGGTTTTTCGAAAAGCACCTGCAGAAGCAGGCACCCGGCGTGCAGCCGGCCAGCGGATTTTTGGAGGCTGCGGATTTCGACCTGCTGTTCGATCCGAGCCTGCCGCTCGCTCCGGGCGAAACGGAGCAGGGCCGGGTGCGCAGCCGGAAGACGAAGCTCGCCCACGCCTTCTTCCCGTTCCTGCAGGAGCGGCTGATCCGCCAGCTCATCGTCCAGGCGCTGATCGCCCAGACGGGCGCGGACCCGGCGCTGGTCGAGAGCCTGCTCACCGACGCCCGGTTGCTCACCGAGGTGCTGCCGCCCGGCCCGCCAAAGCCTTTCCTGGAAGCCTTCGCCGCCACCGGCGAGCGCGGGATCGATGCCCACTTCTTCGTTTCGAACGATGGGTCCGGCGCGCGCCAGGAGACCTCTCCCGTCCTGGCGAGCGCGGACACGGCCCTCAAGAACCGGAAGGATCTCCCGGCCGCCGGGAGCGCCCGCTTCGAGGGGTACCTGGAGGTCCCGGCGCCCGGGCCGTACCGCTTCTTCGTGCAGCTCGACAAGCAGAACGCGCAAGCCGAGCTGCGCTTCGATCACCTGCCCGATCCCGTGGTCCTGAGCGGTACGGCGGCGGGCGACGGGGCCGAGGTGAGCGAGGTTCTCGAGCTGAAGACGGGAGCGCTCTATCGCTTGACGCTCACGCTGCGCAACCTGGGTGGCGGGGAGGCCCGGCTCCTGGTGCAGGGCGAGACGCTGCCCAAGGATTCCCTGGCGCAGCTCACCCTCTATTCGCAGGCTGGCCTCGAACGCGGCGAGCGCGCCCTGACCGTGTTGCGAAAGGCCTTGCAATTCCTGGAGACCTTCGAGCTCACCGAGCGCGAGATCCGCTACCTGCTCGCGCACGCCGCCGATTTCGACGGCCTGAGCCTCTCCGGCCTGCCTGCCAGGGAAAGCGGCGGCACGCCCGCCGAAGCCGGGCAAGCCCGGGACCGGTTCACCGCGTTCCTGCGCCTCGCCGGGTACGTGCGCCTGAAGCGCGGCCTGGCCGGAGGGACGGACGGCTTGATCGACGTGTTCGAGGCGGAGACGCCCGGCGAGGCGCGCGAGGCGATCGCGAAGCTCGCGCGGCGCGACAAGGCCACGGTTGAGGCCGCCGCCGGCGCCCTGCCCGCGGCGCCGGCCTATCGCGACGAGCGGGCCGTGGAGCGCTTGTGGATGGCGCTCCAGGCCGTCGAGCGCCTGGGCGTGCCCGCCGCGTCGATCGCGCAGTGGACCCGGATCGTCGACCGCACGGCCACGGCCGGGGAGCGCTTCGAAATCGCCCGCAGCCTGCGGGAGGCGGTCAAGGCGCGCTTCGATCCGGAAGCCTGGCAGCGGGTCGCGATGCCCATCTTCGACAAGCTGCGCCAGCGCCAGCGCGACGCGCTCGTGGCCTTCCTTCTGCACAAGAAATCCTTGGACCGCAGAGAGCAGCTCTACGAGCATTTCCTGATCGATCCGGGGATGGAGCCGGTGGTGCAGACCTCGCGCATCCGCCTGGCGATCGCGTCGGTGCAGCTGTTCGTCCAGCGCTGCCTGTTGAACCTGGAAAAACAGGTGAGCCCGT
The DNA here is from genome assembly GCA_035278895.1 of Thermoanaerobaculia bacterium. Lineage (GTDB taxonomy): Bacteria > Acidobacteriota > Thermoanaerobaculia > Multivoradales > UBA5704 > DATARR01. The sequence continues at coordinate 13,898 of DATEIO010000234.1, forward strand.
CCGCCATCAATGCCCGGCACTGGGAGTGGATGAAGCGCTACCGCGTGTGGGAAGCCAACCGCAAGATCTTCCTCTTCCCGGAAAACTGGCTGGAGCCGGAGTTCCGCGACGACAAGACGCATCTCTTTGCCGAGCTCGAAGGCGCCCTCTTGCAGGGCGACGTTTCGAGCGACCTGGTGGAGGACGCCTTCCTCACCTACTTGAAGAAGCTCGACGAGCTGGCGCGGCTGGACATCGTGGCGATGCACCTGGAGGACAACGCCGACCCGGCTTCGAACACCCTGCACGTGATCGGGCGTACCTACAGCCAGCCGCACAAGTATTTCTACCGGCGCTATGCCCACGGGATGTGGACGCCCTGGGAGCCGGTGACCGCCGAGATCGAAGGGGACCACCTGGCGCCGGTCGTGTGGCGCAATCGGCTGTATCTGTTCTGGGTGACGTTCATGGACAAGCCGAACAGCGATCCGAAGCCCGGATCGAAGACGAGCGGAAGCACGATCGCCTCCGCCAAGCTCGGGGACCTGGTGAGCGACATCAAGGTGGCGGCCGCGACCAAGCAGGTCGACGTGCAACTCCACTGGAGCGAGCACCTCGAAGGGGAGTGGAGCACCCCCCAGTCGGGAGGCTACCTCCGCGCCCTGGAGGCCTGGTTTGCCGTCGACTCCGACGGGACCCTGCACGCGATCCTGACGTCTTATCCGCTCAACGTGCCGCTCGGTTTCGATCCCCGGTCGGCGTTCGTCCACGTGGCCAAGGAGCCATACGAGAACGGTGAAGAGCGCGGGGTGTTCATTCATCTGTCCGGTGGGATCAATCAGTCGTTCTACCTGGCGGGCCGCAACAGCGCCCCGGCCCTGGCCGGCTACGCCTCTCCGCCGGCCAACCCCTACAGCTCGAACGCGACGCTCGCCAACCGCTACTCGGGCAACGGAGCGCTCACGGTGACCTTCAAGCGGCGCATCTCCACGGAAGACGGCAAGCCCCCCGTGAATACCGTGGAAACCCCGAAGATCCTGGAGAAGGGCGGCGGGTACACGCTGCTGCCGTGCGACAACGACATTACGCTGGGCAGCCCCGAGATCGCGTCTCTCGTCAAGCCGCTGTTCTACCAGGACGACGCGCACACGCTGTTCATTGAGCCCAACGTGACGGAGCGCACGATCGAGGAGTGGCAGGAGTGGGTGACCCACACGCCCCAGGAGCCGGTGTGGCAAGTGCCCGACTGGGACAAGGAAGTCCTCGTGATCCCCCAGTTTCCGAAAGACAAGTGGGCGATTCCCCGTCCGGAAGACCCCGATTGGGGGACCTTCCTCGGCCGGGACTCGGTGCTCGGCGGAAGGCCCGGCCAGGACTGGGTGGTCAATGCGGCGACCGGAGTGATGTTCGGAGAAGAGCTGGTCCTGGCGGGCGGCCGGTCGGGAGCCGGCGGGCCGGGCGGCGTGCGGGTG
>DATEIO010000235.1:0-13134 GCA_035278895.1 Thermoanaerobaculia bacterium
CGAGGGCGTCGCCGTCGGGGTCGTCGGCCGAGCCGGTCAGGACGAACGGCGTGTCGCGCGGGATCGTGTAGTCGGCCCCGGCATCGACCTCGGGGGCGGAGTTGCCGGTCGCCGCGTTGCTCGAGCAGGCGCCGCCGCCGGCAACATAGGCCGTGATCTGGTCGAAGCTGTGGGTGTGGAAGTAGGTGTCGTTGGTCGTCGTCTGGATGTTGTTGGCGGCGCCGCAGGTGCCCGAGTAGGCCATCTGCGTGGTGCCGCCGCCGGGCTCGTAGGCGCTGCCGGCCGCGAACTGGCCGGCCGTGCAGTTGCCGCCGTTGCCGCTCCAGGTGTGCGAAGCGCCGAACTGATGCCCCAACTCGTGCACCACGAGCCGGTAGCCGCTGAACCCTTCCTGGTCGGGGGCGGCGTTGGTGTTGAGGTTCGAGGCGCCGTTCGCCTTGGCGCCGCTCTCGCACACGAGGCTGCCGCCGGCGCAGCCGCCGGAGCCCATGCCGAAGACGTGGCCCACGTCGTAGTCGCCGTCGTCGAGGATGCCGTCGGTCACGGTGACGTTCTCGCCGCGCATCGTGCACTCGTCGCCGTTGGTGTAGCCGTCGGTGTCGGGATCGGTGAAGAAGAGGTCTTCAGTGTCGGCCACGAGCACGAAGGTGATCGCCAGCTCGGCGCGGTAGACCATGTCGACGCGGTTGAGGACGGTGATGATCGAGGCGAGGACGTCGAGGTCGTTGCCGCCGCGCGCCTGGTAGTACTCGGCGGTGGTGGCGATGGCGATGCGGTAGGTCCGCAGCGTGTCGCCGTTCGGGTTCGAGATGGCGGCCAAGGAGAGGCTGGTGAGGCCGGCACTGGAGCCGGCGACCGCCTCCTCGACGCCGCAGAGGACCGGCTCTGCTCGATCGAAGGCGCTGCGGTAGGTGGCGCCGTCGCCCCCGGCGACCGGGTCGACGAGCACCGGCCCGCCGGCGCCGAGCACGATGGCGTGGACGCCGCGCGGGCTCGTGTCGAGACGGCCGCGGAGCGCGGCGCGGTCGACGCCCGTGAGAGCGTAGGTCTTGATCTGCGGGTAGCGCGCGGCGAGGGCCGGCTCCATGATCGGCGACTCGACGACCGTGAAGCGGGCGTAGGTGCCGCCGGGCAGCGGCAGGGTGATGACCAGCGGCGCGCCGGCCGCCTTGGTCTTCCCCTCATGTGGCGCGCGCGCGAGGAGAGCGTCCAGGCCGGCGCGGTCGAGCCGGTGCCGGCTCTCGGAGCGGGCGCGCGCAGGGGCGAGCGGCTGCCAGAGACCGTCGCGCGAGCCGGCACCGGCCGGGGCGGCCGCGAGGGCCGCCGGAAGGGCGAGAGCGAGAGGGAGGAGCAGCGAGAGCATCGGGGTGGGGCGCATGGGAATACCTCCTACGGAGTGAGGCACCGGCGGCGCCCCGGCGACCCGCCGGAGCGTCGTCAGGCTTCTATAGGAGGCGATGGGGCGTGGCGATGCGTTACCGAAGTGCCGGCGACAGGCTCGCTACAGGTCCTGCCTGGGAGACCGCGGCTCTGCCGGAAAGCCTCGTAACCTTTGTGTATTTCGAGCAGGTGTCTGGGCGCGGGCTGCCGCCGCCTTGGGGATGGGCGGCGGCTAACGGCCGAGGCGCAGAGAAAGCGTCGAGCTTCAGCCTTCGCAGTAGGAAACGCACCCGGTGAGCGTACCCGGGCCGCGCGCGCAACGGCAGCAATCCAGGCAGTTGCCGTCTTCTTCGCACCGGCAACAGGACGCTGCCCAACCCGTCAGGTTCGTACAGTGGGATGCGGCCGACGGGCTGGGCTGAGAAAGAGCGGCGAACCAAACCAGGGCCCAGGCGCAGGCGACGAGCACGGCTCTTTTCATTTTCATCGTGGGTCTCCTTATCGAGAGAGGCCCGAGTATATAGCACCGGCCCACGAGCTCTCGAGTCGTCGGGAACGCTATGGGGCGCCGGCGGAGCCGCCCTTCACCCGTGTGTCGATCGCGATCCAGTTCACTTCCCAGGTCTTGCCGCCGTCTTCCGAGAAGGACTGCTCGTAGCGCCAGGAATCCGGCGTCAGGTTGGTGATCACGAACCGGGTGAAGATGATGCGTCCTCGGAACGGCTCCTGGCTGAAAAACTCGCCGCGGCCGTTCTTGAACTCGCCGATCACCGGCTGGCTCAGGGTGCCGCCGGCGCTGTTGGCGTAGTTGAGGCTCCACTGGCGGGATTCGGGATTGTAGAGACGCAGGCTCAGGCCCTGGAGGTGGCCGGACGGGCAGTCGACCTCGAGCTCCACGAGATTGGCGCGGCCATTCCAGACCTTGCTGACCACGGAGGCTCCCGAGCATTCGATCCATGTCGTGGAGCCGGTCAAGGGATTCTGCAGGCGCTTGAGGTCGGTCTTCCAGGTGCCGATCGAGAAGTCGAAGTCGCCTTGGCCGTCGCGCGGCTCGGCCCCCTCCCCGGGCGCGCACAGCAGGAAACCGAGGAGAAGGAAGAACACTGGGAGGACTCGGCGTTCTGTTACCATCGGAAGCTCTCCGGATCGAGCGGACCTCTATCCCAAACCGAGAGGGAAGGTAGATCGACCGATGGAAGCCGTCAAGAAGGAACCTGCAGGTAACGGTCGCCGCGTGAAGAGGCCGAATCCCGTCGGCGGATGCCCGCTGACGGCGGCGTTGGCGGCCATCGGCGGCAAGTGGAAGCTGATCATCGTGTACTGGCTGGCCGAGTCGCCGAAGCACTTCGCGGGTCTCCGGCAGGAAATGTCCAGCATCTCGCCCAAAGTCCTCACAGAGCAGCTCCGCGAGCTGGTCGCCGACGGCATCGTTCACCGCCAACCGCAGGGCGCGCTCCCGGCGCCCGTCGAATACTCGCTGACCGACTACGGCCGCTCTCTGCTGCCGCTCGTCGAGCAGATCCGGCTCTGGGGGAGAGCCCACCTGGAACGAACCTAGACCCTCGAACCCACTTGGGGGCGGCCCGATGTAACGAGTCACCTCTGCAGGCCGCCTATCTTGAGTGCCATCCGATTCCAACAGGTCCGCTCTTTGGACGGAAAGGCAGACCTTCATGAAATCCCTGCTCTTTCGCACATCCATGCTTTTTCTGGTCGCGGTCTGTGCATCCTGCGTCCGTGACGACAGGCCTCAGGACACGCTCGTGAGATTCGATACGCTTCCTTCCTGTACCGAGGATTTCACCACGTATACGAAGTTCATAACCGACAACCAATTTGGCCTCAGCGTTCAGAACCTCTATCACCCGAATATATTTTTGTATGACTCCAAGAAAGCTCCTTGGAGGCCCATCAATGGCCGTAGGGAAACGTTAGGCGGCCGCCTCGCAAAGTATTACGTGGCGACGGTCCACCCTGATCAGAAGGAGTTCGATTGGAACATCGATGTCGTTCCAAGCGCTGCCTTTGCTCCTTGGATGGGAGAGGGCGAGATCGAGGGTGAAGTCACTCCGGCGCCCTCCTTGCGCGACAACAGGTTCTTCCCGCCCAAAGGACCATCTCCCTTGGTGGGCAGAAACATATGCCTGTATGGCCCCTGGGTGAGAGATCTGGGCAACGACTCGCAGCGAGAGATCCACCCGGCCGAAGCCATATGGTGGCGAAACGAGCCGGGAAGCAATTCCGACGTGCAACTGATCCTTGTGCAGGATGCCGCGATTCATCGCTTCACGGAGCGGGCTGATTATGACTTCGACGAAGACCATGACGGCACGGATGATTTCAATCCAGGCTGGGCCCCGTGGGTGACCTATCCGCAGACAGAAGAAATCAAAATTCCCTTTCAATATGATCCCCGAGTGGGGAGCTATGCCGTGATCACGATCGACGAGGAAAGGTCTCTCCACGTCGTGACAAGGCTCTCCCCCGAGTTGGACGACGTCGACAATGGAGCTGACCACAAGCTGAAAGCCGCTTCCCGCCTTGGCACGGAGAGCTTCAACCAGCCCACGCTGGTCGAGGTTCACGAGAGCAGAGACTCACACCAGGGGATCCAATTCACGGATCTCTGCAGGTCGTCTACGGGCATCGTCAGCGGTAATGTCCGAGTGCTCGCTGCCATTGGCCGCGCCAACACGAGAGACGCGGGCTTCATGGTGCTGAGGCTCACGAAGAGCTTCAAGGTGAACGACGAGCAGGTCGCGACTCAATAAGCCTGCCGAGTGCTTCGCAAATCCGAGCCGGGACCCGCGAGAAGCCGCGCGCCCTGAGCTACATCCAGTCAGCGAAGGGAGAGCCCGCGCGCGCGTGCGCCTGCCGGGGGCGGGGCATGTCTCATGCAGACGACCCGGTTCCGGGAAGACGTAAGCCCGAGGAGACTCCATGCCCGACAAGTTTGAGACCCTGCTCCGGGAGGCGGCCAAGAGGCCCGAGGTGATCGGCATGGGCGGCGGGCTGCCGTCGCCGCGGCAGTTCCCGCGCCGGGCGCTCGTCCAGGCGCTCGCGGAGGCCGTCTTCCAGTCTTCTCCGGCCGCCCTCCAGTACGCCTGGCCCGAAGGCGCGGACGACCTCCGGGCGCGGATCGCGGAGCACATGGCCTCCCGGGGGGCCGCCGTGGACCCCGGCCGCATCCTGGTGACGAGCGGCGCACAGCAGGCGCTCATGGTGGCCGCGCAGCTCCTCTGCCCGCGCGGCTCGCGGATGCTGACCGATCCCGAGACCTATCCCGGAGCGCTGGAGCTGTTCCGGGCGCGCGGGATCGATTTGATCCCCTTCCCCGAAGGGGACTTCGCGGCGGCGGATGCCTGCGCCGCCTATGTGATGCCAGCCGTGGGGAACCCGCGCGGCGTGGCGATGGGCGGCGAGGCGCGGCGCCGCCTTCTCGCGAGCGGAGTGGCGATCCTCGAGGACGATGCGTATGGGGATCTCCGCTTCGATGGACCGGGGCCCCGGCCGCTCTGCGCGGAGGCGCCCGACCGCGTCTTCTTCATCGGCACCTTCTCGAAGACGCTGGCCCCCGGCCTGCGCGTGGGCTGGCTCGTTCCGCCGGAGCGCTTCCAGGAGGAGGCGACCCGGGCCAAGCGGGATGCCGACCTGCAGGCGAACGGGCTGGGCCAGGCGATCGTGGAGCGTTACCTGCGCGCGGAGGGCTTCCCGCACCGCCTCGAGCGGCTGCGCGTCTTCTACCGCCGCCGGGCGAAGCATTTGGCGTCCGCGATCCGCCGCGAGCTCCCCGGCTGGCGGTTCGAGCTCCCCGAAGGCGGCTTCGCCCTCTGGCTCGAGCCGGACGCTCCGGATTGCCGGGGCGGCGAGCTCGGTCTCCTCGAAGCGGCGATCGACGAAGGCGTGAGCTTCGACCCGGGCTCCTCGTTCCGTCCCGACCGCTCCCCCCATCCCCTCGCTTTGCGCCTCTGTTATTCCGCGCTCGATCCGAAAGACCTCGCGGAGGGAGCGCGGCGGCTGGCGCGGGCCTGGCGGCGGGTGGAACACCGGTGAGCTGAGGGGAACGCTAAACCGGTTTCGTTCCATCGCCAGTAGGTTGATTCCGGAGGACGGTTTTTCCGGGATCGACTTGAAGAGACACCAAAAAATCGGTCCGGCATCGACAGCCGGATTGTCAGACATCAGGAGATCTCTGGTCATGCAGCCCCATCGTGCCCGTTTGCGTTCCCGGATCGCCCTGCCGCTCGCGGCGATCTTCCTGCTTTCATCCGCCCCCGGCTTTGCCCAGGGCCGGAGCGAAGACCACAACCAGATCGTGACGGCGGTCGTGAAGGATGGAAAGACCGTCAGCGTGACGCGCCAGCCGATCCCCCAGGAGGCTTTTTCGTACGAGGAGCCGCTGCCCAAGACGACCGAGGCCGACTTCGTTCCCGCGGGTCCGCCGGAGAAGATCCATCCCCTGCTCAAGGAGTGGATGGAGCGCCGCGGTCCCCAGGAGAAGGAGCTGGTGGTGGTCAACTTCCGGGACCAGGTCCGGATCCCGCGCTTCCCGGAGCCGTTGACCTCCGAGCGGCGCAGCTCGATGACCAACCAGGTAGCCCTGGCGCAGAGCGACCGGATGGTCCAGGAGATCCAGGCCCGCCGCGCGCCGGTCCAGGAGCAGAGGGGGCGGGAGCTGGCGCAGAAGCACGGCGCCGAGGTCCTCGAAACGTTCTGGCTGGTGGACGCCATGGTGCTCCGCCTCCCCCTGGGCGCCGTCAAGGCCCTCTCCGAGCGCCCGGACGTCCTTTATGTCGAGCCCCAGCTCACCGGGGAGGAGCCTCCGCAGGCGTCTCTGGACGACGTCGACGATGGGCGGGGGCGCATCGCCAGCGACTGGTTCTTCAACCTGAACCAGACCTGGGGCTGGATCGGCCTGCTCGACACCGGAGTGCGCTTCACCCACACCCTGTTCACCAACCCGGCGCGCATCGACTACCGGCGCGACTGCGTCAACGGCCTCTGGAACAACTGCGCCTCCGGCTTCTTCGGCCTCGACCCGACCGACAACTGCTGGAACCACGGCACGTCGACCGCCGGCATCATCACGGGCAACGGCAACCTGGGCGACGCCTACCGCGGCGTGACGGGCATCACCCTGGACAGCTACAAGGTCTATAGCTGCTCCGGTCTGGACACCGCGGCCGTGGTGCGTGGATTCCAGGCGGCGGTGAATGCTCTCGACCGCGTGATCGTGGCGGAGATCCAGGCCACCGGCGACGATGCGAGCTCGATCTCCGTCGCGGCCGACAACGCCTTTGACGCCGGCTCGGCCGTGATCGCAGCCAACGGCAACTTCGGCCCGAACGCCGGCACCGTCCGCTCGCCCGCCAACGCCCACAAGGCGATCGGCGTCGGCGCGGTGGACGTCCAGACCTTGAGCCTGATGAGTTATCAGGGCCGCGGCCCGGCTCCGGACGGCCGCGTCAAGCCGGACATCCAGGCCCCCACCAACACGGAAACGGCCAGCAACGCCTCCGACACCGCCCTCCAGATCTTCACGGGCACCAGCGGTGCGACTCCCTACGCGGCGGCCGCCGCCATGCTGTTCCGCAACTGGCTGGGCAGCCAGGGCTCATCCGCCACCCCCGGCGAGATCTACGTGCACATGATCCTCTCCGGCCAGCAGACCAGCTTCGACAACGACAACGGCGCCGGTCTTCTGGTCATGCCGAACGGCGGGACCTCCTGGCGGGGCAACGTCAGCGTCGGCCATGCCCAGAGCATCGACATCCCGATCAACGTGCCGGCGAACGCGAGCAACTTCGACGTGGCGCTGTGGTGGCCCGAGGCCGTGAGCCAGAGCCACAGCGACGTCGACATCCACCTCCGCGACCCGTTCGGCAACCTGGTCGCGACCAGCCTCGCGATCCCGAGCGTCTTCGAGCGCGCCCGCGTGAGCGGCGCCCTCACGCCCGGAACCTGGACCCTCCGCATCTACGGCTACTCCGTCCCGGCCGGCTCGCAGCCGGTCTACTGGGCGGCGCACGTCAACAACTGAGCCGGTCCTCCACCCGCGATCCCCAGGCCGTCTCGCCTCCGGGCGAGGCGGCTTTTTTGTCTACACCGCCGTCCGCCGGAGCCTCCTTTTGGGTCTTTGTCGCGTGGTATGATCCCGGCAGCCGTTGGCCCATCTCGTTGGCTCATTCTCAATGATCGTTTCATCCGGTGGAGGTGCTCATGCGCTTGGCCTTTCGAAACGTCCTTGTGATCGCCATGCTCTTGTGTGCGGCCGCGCTCGTCGCGCAGTCAACCACGGGCACCCTTGTCGGCACCGTCACGTCCGACGGCAAACCGCTGCCGGGGGTCACGGTCACCGTCACGTCCCCGGCCCTGCAGGGGAGCCGAACGGCGGTGACCGGCGACGCCGGCGGCTACAACTTCCCCGCCCTTCCTCCCGGCGAATACACGGTGGCCTTCGATCTCGAGGGCATGCAGAAGATCGAGAAGAACGCCGTCGTCGGCCTCAGCCAGACGGCCCGTGCCGACGCCGAGATGAGGCTCACCAGCCTGGCCGAAGAGATCACGGTCACGGGGACGGCGCCGCCGGCGGTCGAAACGACCGAGATCGCGGCGAGCTTCAACGCCGGGACCGTCAACGAGCTCCCCACCGGCCGGACGATCGACGACATCGTGGCCCTGGCGCCGGGAGTGACGGAAGCCGGACCGAACGACCAGATCACGATCTCGGGATCGATGTCCTTCGAGAGCCTCTTCCTGGTGAACGGCGTGGTGGTGAACGAGAACGTCCGCGGACAGCCGAACCCGCTCTACATCGAGGACGCGGTGCAGGAGACGACGGTCCTCACGGGCGGGGTCTCGGCGGAGTTCGGCCGGTTCACCGGGGGCGTGGTCAGCACCGTGACTAAGTCGGGAGGCAACGAGTTCTCCGGGTCGTTCCGCGATTCGTTCACCAACGACAACTGGACGGAAAAGTCGGACTTCCCCGCCCAGCTCGACCCCATTGACGACGTCAACAGCGTCTACGAGGCCACCCTGGGAGGGCGGATCATCCGCGACCGCCTCTGGTTCTTCGCGGCCGGGCGGTTGGAAGAGCGTGAGACCGGCGCCCAGACCTTCGACACCAACCTCCCCTACGCCACCACGCGGGACGACCAGCGGATCGAGGGCAAGCTCACCGGGCGGATCACGGACAAGCACACGCTCGTCGCGTCCTACATCGACAGCGACCTCGAGCGGGACAACTTCGTCACCTCCGGCCGCGTCGTCGACCTGCGCAGCCTCTCGTTCCGCGACGACCTCCGCGAGCTCCGTTCCCTGCACTACAGCGGCATCCTCACGGACCGCTTCCTCCTCGAGGGACAGTACAGCGAGATGAAGCACGCGTTCGCCCTCGGCGCCAACACCCGCGACCTGATCGAGGGCACGTTGCTGCTCGACGCCAACACCGGCCAGCGGGGGTGGTCACCGACCTTCTGCGGCAAGCCGTGCGGGTTCAAGGATCGGAACAACGAGAGCTGGCTGGGCAAGGCGTCCTATTTCCTCAGCACCGAGGCGACCGGCAACCATAGCCTCGTCGGCGGCTTCGAGGAGTTCCACCAGAAGCGCAACGAGAATAACTTCCAGTCCGGCAGCGACCTTCGCATCCACGGCAACTTCATCTATGTCGGACAGGACGTCTTCTTCGGCGTGGACCCGGACTCGAGCGAGATCGAGTGGGACCCCGTCCCCGCGCTGTCGAGAACTTCCGACTTCGCCACGCGCTCGTGGTTCATCAACGACAAGTGGGAGCTGAACAACCGCTGGAGCTTCAACGTCGGAGTGCGCTACGACGAGTCGTTCGGCACCGACCAGGCCGGGAACAAGACCGTCGACGACAGCGCTTTCAGCCCGCGCCTGGCGGCACGCTACGACCTGCGCGGCGACGGCAAGCACAACTTCAGCGCCACTTACGGCCGCTACGTCTCGAAGGTCGACCAGGGGCCCGCCGACAACACCGCCACCGCCGGCCGCTATGCCTCCTACTACTGGGACTACAAGGGCCCGGCGATCAACCCGCCGGGAACGCCGAGCGACCAGCTCCTCTCGACCCCCGAGGTCATCCGCCAGGTTTTCGACTGGTTCAATTCCGTCGGCGGGACCTCGAACCGGAACCCCAACCTCCTCACCAGCGCGCACATCCCGGGCGTCACCCTGCGGTTCGACGGGCCGCTCGCGGCGCCGTTCATGGATGAATACACCGTGGGCTACGGCATGACGCTCGGGGGCGGTGGCTATTTGCGCGCCGATTACATCGACCGGACCTGGGGAGATTTCTACGTCGTACGCCGGACCCTGGCGACCGGAAGGGCGACGGACCCGAATGGGGATCAGTTCGACCAGGGCGTGATCGAGAACGGCGACGCGAACCTGAGCCGCGACTACCGCGCGGTCCAGCTCCAGGGCCGCTCCCGGCCTTTCAAACGACTCTCGATCGGCGGCAACTACACCTGGTCGAAGTTGCGCGGCAACGTCGAGGGCGAGACCCCGAGCTTCGCCACCAGCCTGGACAACGATCCCTTGATCAACCAGCCCGAATACCGGGGCTTTGCGCAGACCAACCCGGTCGGCTACGTGGGTCCGGACATGCGCCACCGGGCCAACGTCTGGGTGCAGTACGAGCTGCCGACGTCGGCCGGGGACTTCAACTTCACGCTGTTGGAGCGCTATCACTCGGCCCTGCCCTACTCGGCCATCGGCACGATCGACGTGCGGAGCGGCACGTCGACGGGACCCGCCAACGGCGTGGTGAATCCCGGCTATGTGACCGCGCCTTCCTCGGTGACCTACTATTTCAGCGACCGGGGCGGGTTCCGCCTCGACGACATCACCTCGACGGACCTGGGGGTGAACTGGTACGCGCCGCCGCTGCGCGGCGTGCGCTTCTTCATCGAGGGGGACATCCTGAACCTGTTCAACAATCAGGGACTGGAAGACCCGGACTTCATCGACAAGACCGTGCTCACCCGCCGCCAGACAGCGTGTCTCCAGACGGGCACGAACGAACGCTGCGCGCCCTTCAACCCGCTGGCCGGCGAGGTGCCGCAGGAGGGCGTGCACTGGCAGAAGGGACCCAACTTCGGAAAGGCCACGGCGGCGGACGCCTACCAGCTCCCCCGCACCTACCGTGTCTCGGTCGGTTTGAGGTTCTAAACCGCTCGGCCGTGTTACCGCGCCGCGCGCTGACGCCAGCGCGCGGCGCCCTGGCGGTCCTCGAAGGCCTCGAGGGTTTTCGCCGCCAGGAGGAACGCCCCGCGGTGCGGGTTCTCCCTCGCCATCTGCTCGAGCAGCTCGTTCGCCTCCGCGCTCCGGCCCTGGATCATGAGGATCACCGCTAGGTTGGCGTAGGCCTGCAGGTGCCGTGGGAACGCCGCGATCTCACGCCGGTAGGCGGCGGCCGCCTCCTCCGGCCGGTCGAGGCGCGCCAGCAGGTCGCCGCGCAGATAGTCCGCTCCCTGCAGCCGCCCGATCCCGAGCTCCGCCGCGCGCCGCTCCGCCTCCTGGACCGTCTGCAGCGCTTGTTCGAGCCTGCCGGCGTTCCGCTCGACGTCGGCGAGCAGCAGCAGCGTCGCCGGCTGGCGGTCGCCGTGCTCCAGGGCGGCCCTCGCGTGTTCCTTCGCGGCGTCGAAGCGTCCCTCTGCGAGCGCGACCCGGGCGAGGAGCTCGTTCGCTTCGCGGGGATGGGTCGCGAGGGCGAGGCGGGCATGGGTGGCGGCCGCGGCCGTATCGCCATCCTCGAGATAGGCGAAGCCCAGGGCGAGCGCGAGATCCGGCGAGAAGCGCTCGGCGTGCGCGATCGCCGACCGATAGACCTCGATCGCTTCGTCGTAGCGGCCGGATTCCACCAGGACCTCTCCCAGCTTCGACTCCACGTCCTGGAGCTTCGGGTTCTCTTGCAGCAGGCTCCTCAGGGCCGCGACCGCCTCGTCCAACCGGCGCTCGTCCGCGAGGTGGAACGCCGCCTTGATGCGGGCGAGGTTCTTGACCTCGTCGCGCGGGTTCGGCAGCGGCCCGGCGCCACGCTCGCGCGGCGTTCCCACGTATCCCAGAGCGGCCAGCTTCCTGGCCTCCTCCGGGTCGATCTCACCGAGGGCCTCGGCCGTTGCGGGATAGGCCTGCATCTCCTTCCGCAGCCGTGATGCCTCCCGGCGCTCGGTCGCGATCAGATTCGTGGCTTCGCCGGGATCGCGCTCCAGGTCGTAGAGCTCGGGACGGGGCGCTTCGATGTAGTGATAGCGGCCGTCGATCAGCGACCGCAGCTCGCTCCAGCCGAGGTGAATGCGCGGGTAGAGCGTCTCGGAGTAGATGGGCCGGGCCTCGGCCTCGCCTCCGGCATCGAACCACGAAGCCGGGCGCGAAGGCAGGTCGATTCCCACCAGGCTCAGCACCGTGCCGAAGAGATGCGCCAGAGGCGTGGGCCGGCGGATCGAACCGGCCTGGTGCGAGCCCGGCAGCTTGACCAGGAGCGGAACCCACAGCGCCTCGCGGTACAGCAGGATCCCATGCTGGTCTTCGCCGTGATCCCACAAGCCCTCGCCGTGATCCGAGGTGAAGATGAGGAGCGCGCGATCGTAGAGCCCGGAAGCCTTGAGTGACCGGACCAGCTCACCGACGATGGCGTCCGCGGCGGCGATCTCGCCGTCGTACGCCGACGGGTAGCGGCTCTTGAACGGCTCGGGTGGCTCGTAGGGGGCGTGCGGCTCGTAGAGATGGAGGAAGAAAAAGAACGGCTGCTCGCGGTGCTCCTCGATCCAGGGCAGCGCGTGCTTCAGCGTCTCCCGGCCCGAGCGCTGGTGCTCGCTCGCCGCGCCCGCCGTCGCGACCGCGATCGAGTCTTCGTAGTACTCGAAGCCGTCGTCGATCCCGGTGTCGGAGCGCAGAACGTAGGACGACACCGCGGCGCCCGTTGCATAGCCTCGCTCGCGCAGCTCCTCGGCGAGAGATCTGAGCTTCGCTCCCTCGAACCGGTAGCCGATGTTGTTCCGCACGCCGTTCTCGGTGGGCAGGGACCCGGTGAACATCGAGGCGTGCGAAGGAAGCGTCATCGGGCAATGGCTGTAGACGCGCTCGAAGAGGACCGAGTCGCGCCGCAGCCCGTCGATGTTGGGGGTTTCGACTTGGCGGTACCCGTAGGCCGGGAGGTGGTCCGCCCGCAGGGTATCGACCGAGATGAGGATCACGGGCGCGTCCGGGAAGCGTCCGGGTCCGGGGGGGGCGTCGCGCCCGCAGGCGGCCGCCAAGAGCGCGGCCGCGATCACCGGCCCACGAAGATTAATCACGAGCCCTGAGGATCACATCGGCAATGCGATCCACCGTCGGTCCGAGGAAGTTGTCGTTCCGGTTCGTGAGCAGGATGATCGTAAGCCGCTTGTCCGGGTAGCGGGCCAGGTACGTGCTGAACCCGCGGGTCTCGCCGTAGTGCCAGAGCTTGCGCGTCCCCCGGTGCGTGGCCACGTACCAGCCATAGCCGTAGCCGCTGCCGGGCTGGTCCGAGGTGGGCGTGCCGGCCTGGAAGGCCATCGCCAGGGTTTTGGCGGGCAGCAGGCGCGTGCCGTACAGGGCCTGGTCCCAGCGCCACAGGTCCTCGACCGACGAGTAGATGCCGCCGTCCCCCAGGACCGAGCTGGTGAGGCTCTGGTCGGTGCGCTCGAAACGGCCCTCCCTCTCACTGTACCCGTAGGCCCGGCGCTCCACCTTGGAGATCCCCTCCTCGTA
>DATEIO010000236.1:0-4964 GCA_035278895.1 Thermoanaerobaculia bacterium
GTACTCCTTGAGCTTTCTCTGGAGCGTGCGCAGGCCGATGCCCAGGATGTCCGCGGCCTTGGCGCGGTGGCCGCCGGTCCTCTCCAGGGTCTCCAGGATCGCCTGGCGCTCGATGTCCGCCATGGTGCGCGGCCCTCCCACCACCGCCTGCACGGGAGCGCCGACCGTCGAAACGCTCGTCGACTCCCGCACCTCCAGGGGGAGCTCGGCCGGCGAGATCTCGTCGCCCTGGCTGAAGACCACGGCCGACTCCATGACGTTTCTAAGCTCGCGCACGTTGCCCGGCCAGGAGTAGCGGGAGAGGAGCTCCAGCGCCTCCGGGCTCAGCCGCTTGGGCGACTTGCCGTGCTCCTGGCAGAACAGGGCGAGGAAGTGCTCGGCGAGCTGCGCGATGTCGCCCGGCCGCTCGCGGAGCGGCGGAATGCGGAGCGTCACCACCTTCAAGCGGTAGTAGAGGTCTTCCCGGAAGCGCCCCTCGGCGACCTCCTTTTCGAGGTCCCGGTTGGTGGCCGCGATCAGGCGGAAGTCCACGTCGATGAGCTCGCTCCCTCCCACCCGCATGATCTGCCGCTCCTCGAGGACCCGGAGGAGCTTCACCTGGAGCTCCGGGTAGAGCTCGCTGATCTCGTCCAGGAACAGGCTGCCCCGGTGGGCCAGCTCGAACTTGCCGATCTTTCTCGCCACCGCGCCCGTGAAGGCGCCGCGCTCGTGCCCGAAGAGCTCGCTCTCCAGGATGTCGCTCGGGATGGCGCCGCAGTTGATGGCGAGGAACCGCTCGTTGCGCCGCGGGCTCGCGCGGTGGAGGGCGTTGGCCACCAGCTCCTTGCCCGTGCCGCTCTCGCCGATGACGAGGACGCTCGAGCGGGTGGGCGCCACCATCTTCATCTGCTCGAAGAGCCGCTCCATGGGCGCCGACCGGCCGATGATGCTCTCGAAGCCGTAGCGCTTGTCGAGCATCTCCCGCAGGTTGGTGACCTCCTCCTTGAGCTGCTGCTTCTCGGCCAGGTTCAACACCCGCTGGCGCAGCTCGTAGAGGTCGACCGGCTTCGTCAGGTAGTCGTCGGCGCCGACCCGCATGGCCTGGACCGCGGACTCGATCGAGCCGTAGGCGGTCACGAGGATGACGCCCAAGTCGATCTTGCGCTCGCGGATCTCGTTCAGGAATCCCAGGCCGTCCATGCCCGGCATGCGCAGGTCGCAGACAGCCAGGCGCGCGTCGTTCTCGTCCAGGAACTCGAGCGCCTTTTTCGCGTCATCGAACGTGCGCACGGCGAGCCCCGCTTTTTCCAGGGCGATCGCCATGGATTCGCGCGAGCCGGTTTCGTCATCGATGACCAGAACGAGGGGCTTCTCGGGCATGGGGGGCCATTTTGGCACAGTTTCCTCTCGGGAGCCCCTTTCGGCGGACGCGGAAGGGGCTCTCCGGAGGCGGCAGGATCACTCGTCGAGCTTCAGGCCGCTCGTTCCGCTCGAGTCGAACCCTTCGAGCTTGCCGTCCACGAACCGCAGGGTCTTCGGCATGCTGCCCGCAGCAGCATCATGGGTCGAGACGGTCCAGAAGCCGATCTGCATCCCCTTGTTCTGCCGCAGGGTCCAGACCTCGACCTTCTTGCCCTTCTCCTCCGACTCGCTCACGCTCTCGGGGCTTCCGGTCACGTAGAAGACCTGGCGCTTGGTCATTCCCGTCTGGAGCTTCCGGTCCGCGATCGCCTTCTTGACCTCGGACGGCCAGTCGGCGTGCTCGTCCTGGAGCGGCATGCGCGCGAAGGCCAGGTCGGCGGCCTTCTTGAAGTCGTCCAGGCTCCGCAGGTTGATGAACTTGATGACCGTGTCGTTGCCGTCCGTCTTCCCGACCCCTTCGAGCTCGATCTCGACCGTATCCTCGTCGAATTCCAGCTCATCGAGCTGCAGGGTGTCGTTCGGGGCGATCCCCCAGTAGGTGCTCTGGGCGTGGTACCAGCCCGCCTGGAACGTCTCGCTGTTCTCGGTGTTCACCCCTTCGGGAGACACTTCGACGAGCGGGAACTTGTAGGTTCCCATCGGATGCCGGCCCGTGCCGCACGGGATGTCGACCCGCGCGTAGAGCGTGCCGGCCAGGTAGGCTTTCGCCTCCTTGCGCTCGGCCTTGTTCAGCTCCGCCTGGAGAGCGGGCGCTGCGCACAGGAGCATCAGAAGGCCCAACGACCTCACTGGCTTCTTCATGTTTCCCTCCTTAGGACAATTTCTACAATTATACCATCCGCACTGTCGTAGACTCCGTCTCCGGAAAAAGGTATGGCCCTCCCCTTCGACTCCCGCCCGCCCCAGACCTCCTCGACGATCGAAGGGGTTTTAGAGCGCGTCGTCTTCTCGAACGAGGAGAACGCCTGGAGCGTGGTACGGATCACGGTTCCAGGCCAGCGCGACGCGGTGACGGCGGTCGGCAACCTTCTGGGGGTGCAGCCGGGGGAGAACCTGCGGCTCACCGGGGCGTGGATCAACGACCCCAAGTACGGCCGGCAGTTCCGGGTCGCCTCCTACCAGACGGTGCTGCCGGCCACGCTCACGGGGATCGAGAAGTACCTGGGCTCGGGGCTGATTCGGGGGATTGGCAAGGTCATGGCCTCGCGGCTCGTGGCCTGCTTCGGCACCGAGACCCTGGACGTCATCGAGAACCGGCCGGAGCGCCTGACCGAGGTCGAGGGGATCGGCCCCAAGCGGAGCCGCGAGATCCTCCGCGCCTGGGCCGAGCAGCGGGAGATCAAGGAGGTCATGGTCTTCCTCCAGTCGCACGGTGTCTCTACCCACTACGCGATCAAGATCTACAAGACCTACGGCTCGATGGCCACGGAGATCGTCCGCGACAATCCTTACCGCCTGGCCACGGACATCTACGGCATCGGCTTCAAGACGGCCGACAAGATCGCCGCGGCCCTCGGGATCTCCCCCACCGCGCCGCAGCGCATCGAGGCGGGCTCGCTCTACCTGCTCGGCCAGGGCGCGGACCGCGGCCACCTCTATCTCCCCCGCCCGCGGCTCGTGGAAGAGGCCAAGGAGCTCCTGGGCGCCCCGGCCGAGCTGGTCGAAAAGGCGGTCGCGGCGCTCGCCGAAACCGAGCAGGTGGTGCTGGAGCCGCTGGCCGACCCCGAGGAGCAGGCGGTGTTCCTGAAATCCCTCCACGCCGCCGAGTCCGGGGCCGCGGCCCGGGTGCGCGCGCTTCTCATCCAGCCGCTCCTGCCGCTCGAGATTGACCTCGACCGCGCGCTCGACTGGTTCGAGAAGACCGAGAGCATCGCGCTCGCGAGAGAGCAGCGGCAGGCGATCCGCTCCGGGCTCACCCGCAAGGTGCTGGTCATCACCGGCGGCCCGGGCACGGGCAAGACGACGCTCGTGCGCGGGATCGTCAAGATCCTCGAAAAGAAACGGCAGAAGGTGCTTCTGGCCGCGCCCACGGGCCGGGCGGCCAAGCGCCTCTCCGAGGCGACCGGCGGCGAGGCCACGACCCTCCACCGCCTTCTCGAATGGAACGCGCGCACGCGCCAGTTCGACCGCAACCGGGAGCACCCGCTCTCCTGCGACCTGCTGATCGTGGACGAGGCGTCGATGCTCGACACGGTCCTCGCCTACCACGTCCTGCGGGCGGTGCCGGACCACGGCCGTCTGATCCTCGTGGGCGACGTGGACCAGCTCCCCTCGGTCGGCCCCGGCAAGGTGCTCGCGGACCTGATCCGCTCCGGCGCCGTCGAGGTCGTGCGCCTGACCGAGATCTTCCGCCAGGCCGAGCGGAGCCTGATCGTGGTCAACGCCCACCGGGTGAACCAGGGGAAGATGCCGATCCTGGAAGCGGTCGAAAGCGATGGCGATTTCTTCTTCATCGAGAGGAAGGAGCCCGAGGAGATCGTGGAGACGATCGCCCAGCTCGTCTCGAAGCGCATCCCGGGCCGGTTCGGCTTCGATCCCGTCGAGCAGATCCAGGTGCTCACCCCCATGAACCGCGGCCCGCTCGGCACCGACAACCTGAACGCCGTGCTCCGCGATCTCCTGAATCCCGAGGGGACGACGGTGACCCGCGGCGGCCAGACCCTGCGCGTGGGGGACAAGGTGATGCAGGTGCGGAACAACTACGACCTGGAGGTCTGGAACGGGGACATCGGCCGCGTCTCCGGAATCGACGAGGTCGACCAGATCGTCCGGGTGACGATCGACGGCCGGGAGGTCGCCTACGACTACGGCTCGATCGACGAGCTCGTCCTGGCCTACGCCTGCTCGATCCACAAGTCCCAGGGGAGCGAATACCCCTGCGTGGTGATTCCCCTCCACACCACGCACTACGTGATGCTGCAGAGGAATCTCCTCTACACCGCGCTCACGCGGGCGAAGCGGCTGGGGATTCTGGTGGGAGAGCCGAAGGCGCTGGGCGTCGCCGTGAGCAACCGGCGGATCCGCCCGCGGTTCACGCGGCTGGCGCAACGTCTGGCGGGGCCGGGAGAGATCGGGTAAAGCAAGCGGGGCGGCCCCACAGGGCCGCCCCTACAGGAACATCCTCCAGGCTCTACCGGGGCTCGCCTTCCCAGCGCGGGTCCCGGTCGTCCCAGTCCCGGGGAGCCGGCGGGCTCTCCAGGCTTTCAGAGAGCGGCAGGTGCTCGACCGGCTGGGTGCCGGCCGGCGGCATCGGGGGCGGGCCGGAGACCGTAGTGGTCCGGCGCGGCCAGTAGCCGGGCTCGGTCCCGAAGCGGGCGAGGAGCACGGCCCCGAAGCCCACGGTCCAGGCTACGTAGGTGACCGCCCAGCCGAGCAGCAGGAACATGCCGGCGAAGAAGTCGAGCACCCCGTTGCCCATCCCGAGCACGTTGCCGATGACTGACCAGATCTGGATCACCACCACGCCGAGGATCACCGCGGTAAAGGGGGTGCCGAAGCCCCGCCCGAAGCGGCCTTCCACCCAGCGCCCCACCCGGTGTGCCACGGCTACGTAGCCCAGGAGC
>DATEIO010000237.1:0-2455 GCA_035278895.1 Thermoanaerobaculia bacterium
GCCGAGCCGCTCCCCTTCATCGTGGACGACATCCTCATCAACTTCGATGACGAGCGCAGCGCTGCGACGCTCAAGGTGCTGGCAGAGCTGTCGAAGCAGACCCAGGTCATCCTTTTTACCCACCACGAGCGGCTGAAGGAGATGGCGGGGGGGATGCGGAATGGGGCGGGGGTGTTTGTGAGAGAGTTGGGATGATGAAACCCCTCTCCCCCGACACTCCTCTCGAAGTCGAGCAGATCTGGCTCGAAGGCATCCGAGCGCGCGGTCCTGTCTGGCGTTTGCAGCGGGTGATCGAGTTGACCCAGATCTGTCGCCACGCACTCAAAGAGGCGATCCGCCGCGCAAATCCCGACGCGACCGAGGTGGAGAGAGACGAGATCTTCGTTCGTGAGCTGTACGGCGAGGAAGTAGCGCGCAACGTGATCCGGCTTCGCATCGAAAAAGGGTTCTATGATCGAACAACCTGAGCTCTGGTCGGCCCTGCTGCCGGTGATCGATGCCTTTGAGGCTCTGCGGATTCCCTACCATATCGGGGGCTCGGTAGCCAGTTCGTTCACGGGTGTCGGCCGGGCGACGCAGGACGCCGATCTCGTGGCCGATCTCCAGATCCAGCACGCGGGGCCGCTCGTCAGAACCCTGGAAGGGAAGTACTACGCGGACCAGGAGCGAATCGCGCATGGAATCCGGGGACGGCGGAGCTTCAACCTTATCCACCTGGAGACGATGTACAAGGTGGATGTCTTCGTTCTCAAGGACACTCCGTTCGCCCGCGAGAACATGGCGCGGAGAATCCAGATCGAAGTTCCCGGCTTAGGACGCACTCTCTGGTTCGCCTCTCCGGAAGACATCGTCCTCCATAAGCTACTTTGGTATGCCGAAGGTGGGGGAGTGTCGGACCGGCAGTGGTACGACCTGCAGGGGGTGATCCGAATCCAGAAGAACGTGCTGGACCGTGACTATCTCCGGAGCTGGGCCGATCGCCTGGAGGTTTCCGGTCTGCTGGAGCGCGCTTTGGAGGAGGCGGGGTGACACCGCCACGCTGCCATTGATGCGAGACCTCCGCGCCGGCCTCAAATTCAAGGCCTGAAAGGCCGTCAGCATAGAGCCTGGGGCGTCAGCCCCAGGGAATAGGCCTCAGCAAGGATGATGAGCCCCGAGGGGGCGGCAGCAGACCATGATCCGGCGGTCTGCTGCCGCCCTTTCAGGGCTTTGAATTAGACTTCGATCCGTACCTGGGGCTGACGCCCCAGGCTCTATGCTGACGCCCTTTCAGGGCTTTGATTGACGATGACCTCCCAATCCAGATCCCTCGACCATTTCCTCCCCGACTACCGCCACAACGAAGTCCACGAAGCCATCATCACCGCAAGCCCTGAAGCCGTGCGCCGCGCCGTGCGGGAGGTGAAGGCTCGGGAGGTGGCGCTCGCGCGGCTGCTGTTCGGCATCCGGATGCTGCCGGCGTGGCTTCTGGGGCGGCGAGCACCGGAGCAGGACCCCGAAAGGACGGTTCTGGAATCGCTCCTTTCCGGAGGATTCACCCTGCTGAGCGAGAGCCCGGACGAGATCGTCGTCGGCGTTGTCGGCCAGTTCTGGAAGCTGATCGGGAACGTTACGCGCCTTTCGGGGCCGGAGGAGTTCCTGGCGTTCTCGCGGGAGGGTTTCCTCAAGGGCGCGATGGATTTCACGCTGGAGCCGCTGGAGGGCGGCCGGGTGCGCCTCCGCACGGAGACCCGCGTCCTTCCTTTCGGACGCGAGGCCGCTCGGAAGTTCGGTCTCTACTGGACGGTGGTTCAACCCGGGAGCGCGCTGCTCCGGCGGGCCTGGCTTTCGGCGATCAGGCGGCGGGCGGAGTCTGCTGCTGTGCCGGCTCGGTGAGGCCGGAGGCCCGCCGGAGTGCATCCTGTTTCCGGGCTCTCCAGTACCAGAGGCCGTGCCCCACATAGAGGGCGAGCACGCCGGCTGCAACTCCGAAGACGGCAGGAGTCGGGGAGAAAAACGCCGCGGCGATCAGAGGGAGGATCGTCGACAGGTACATGTACTGCGAGAGCCGCGTGACATAGGCCTGGGACATCTCGACCGTTCCCGAGAGCTCGTTTGGATGCTTCTCGAGAAACCGGAAGGTCAGAAGGTTGGCGAGGTGCCGCCCGGTCACGCTCGCGTACGCGCCAAAGACGAAAGCCAGCAGAAAGACGAACAGGGAAGACTCGAAGCCCATCAGCAGGCCCTCGACGTAGACGAGCCCCGTGATCAAAGCCACGAGAGCCAGGTGCCGCGCGCTCACCCGCTTGCGGGCAGCGACGACGGACTGCATGACCGGGTTGAGCTCGTAACTGGGGATGCGGAAGTGCTTCCGGTACCGCCGCTCCGCCAACGCCGCGCCGGCCAGGGTGAGCTGGTAGTCGAGGATCGCGAGGACGGGGATCACGAGAATCGCAAAGCGTCCCATAGGCCGAGT
>DATEIO010000238.1:0-2044 GCA_035278895.1 Thermoanaerobaculia bacterium
TCCCGCTGGATGGGGGTCAACGGCACGGGGCCGACGACCGGGCCGCTTTCGGCGCGCGCCGTCTCAATCCTCTCCGCCACCCGCGCCAGGCCGGCGATCGTCTGGTGCTCGAAGATCTGCCGGGCGGTCAGGCGCACCCCGGCTTGGCTGGCGCGAGACACCACCTGGATGCTCAGGATGGAGTCGCCTCCCAGCTCGAAGAAGTTCTCCTCCATCCCCACCTGCTCGAGCCGCAGCACCTCGCACCAGATCCCCGCCAGCAGCGCCTCGACCTCAGTGCGCGGCTGCTGCGCCTCCTCCCCCTGGCGCCGGACCTGTTCCGGCTCCGGGAGCGCCTCGCGGTCCACCTTCCCGTGGCGGGTGAGCGGCAGCGCCGGCAGCGTCACGAACGCCGACGGCACCATGTGCTCCGGCAGCTTCTGCCGCAACGCCTCGCGCAGCCTCTCGACCTCCACCTCCGGCCCCGCGAGGACGACGTAGCCGACCAGGCGCGGCTCTCCCGCCGCCGACTCGCGCACCGCGACCGCGGCCTCCCCGACCTCCGGCAGAGCGAGCAGGGCGGCCTCGACCTCCTCCAGCTCGATACGGAATCCCCGCACCTTGACCTGCTGGTCGGCACGCCCCAGGAACTCCAGCGTCCCATCCCTGTGCCAGCGGGCCAGGTCGCCCGTGCGGTAGAACCGCCGTCCCTCCCGGTGGGGGTAGCGCTCGGCGGTGAGCTCCGGCTGGTGGAGGTAGCCGCGCGCCACCCCCGGTCCGCCGATCCAGATCTCGCCCGTCACGCCGAGGGGTACCGGCCGCCCCCGGCCGTCGAGCACCTGCAGCTCTACGCCCGGCAGGGGCCCTCCGATCGAGGTCTTCTCCGGCACGCCCCCCGGCGGAACCGTCCAGCTCGACGCGATGACCGTCGCCTCGGTGGGCCCGTAGAGGACGTGGATCTCGGCCCGTGGGAAGACCTCCCGCATCTCCAGCAGGAGATCCAGAGGCACCCGGTCGCCTCCGACGAACAGGCTCCGCAGCCCGGGAGGATCCTGGTCTCTGCGCCGTGCCGCGTGGACGAGTTGCCGCATCAGGGCCGGCACCGCGTGCACCCGCGTCAGCTCCGGCAGCAGGTCCACCCACCCTTCGACGTCGAGGCCGGGGCCGGGCGGCAGCAGATGGCACCGCCCGCCCGCGAGCAGCGGGCAGAGCAGCTCGAACAGGAAGATGTCGAAGGAGAACGGAGCCGCGCAGGCCATGGCGTCGGCCGCGCTCCAGCCGAAGGCCTCGCGGCTCGCCGCCAGCGTGCCCGCCAGCTGCGCGTGCTCGACCGCCACACCCTTCGGCTGCCCGGTCGAGCCCGAGGTGTAGATCACGTAGGCGAGGCTGTCGCCCTCGGCGCCGCTGTGGACCGCCTCTCCGCCGGGGCCGGCCGCGGCTTCCAGCTCGTCCAGGCAGAGCACCTCGATTCCCCGCTCCGGCAAGGCTCCGCGCAGGGGCTCCTCGGTCAGGACCACGCCCACCCCCGCGTCCTCGATCATGTAGGCCAGGCGCGCGGCCGGATAGGCCGGATCGAGCGGGACGAAGGCCCCGCCCGCCTTCAGGATCCCCAGTAGCCCCACAACCGTGCGCAGGGAACGGTCGACGCAGAGCCCCACGCGCGACTCCGGCCCGACGCCGAGCCGGCGCAGGGACCGGGCCACCTGCCCGGCGTGGCGGTCGAGATCGCCGTAGCGCAGGCTCTCTCCCGCGAAGACGACCGCCACCGCATCCGGCGTGCGCGCCGCCTGCGCGGCGAGTTGCTCGTGAACCAGCGGCGGCTCGCCCGTCTGCCGTACGCGATGGCTCCAGTCGATCGAGACCTGATGCCGCTCGGCCGCGGAAAGCAACGCCAGGTCCGCGAGCCGGTCTTCGGTCCGCTGGGCCAGCTCCGCGGCGAGCGTCACGAAGTGGCCCGCCATCCGCTTGACGGTCGTCGCATCGAAAAGGTCGGTCAAGTACCCCAGCACGCCGGCGACGCCCCCAGGGCTGGCGGTGAGGGTGAGCGTCAGCTCGAACTTGGCGG
>DATEIO010000239.1:0-16496 GCA_035278895.1 Thermoanaerobaculia bacterium
CCGCGATGTGGAGCACGGCGTGGCAGCCCTCGGCCGCCCCGCGGAGCTCCTCGGGAGAGGTGACGCTCCCTTCCCAGGTCTCGACCTCGCTGCCGAAGCGGGCGGCATCCTGGGTGGCATGGCGCGAGAAGAGCCGCACGGAGCATCCGGCGGCCCGAAGCGAGCGGACGGCCGCGGTCCCGACGACCCCGGTCCCTCCCGTAACCAGAACTTTCATCAATGTCCTCCTTGATGCCTGCGGAGCGCCGCGCGCGCCGCGTGGTAACCGCACATCCCGTGGACCCCTCCCGAGGGGGGCGTGCTTGCGGAGCAGAGGTAGACCCGCGGATCGGGAGTGGAGTAGGGATTGGGGCGGGCCATGGGGCGGGTGAAGAGCTGGGCGAGGGTGGCGGCGCCCCCGTTGATGTCGCCTCCCACGCAGTTCGGATTGTGAGCCTCGAGCTGGACGGTGTTCATCGTGTGGCGGGCCAGGACCGTCTCCCGGAACCCCGGGGCGAAGCGCTCCACCTGGGCCTCGATCGCCGCCGTCATGTCCTCGGTCGAGCCGTGGGGCACGTGGCAGTAGGCCCAGGCCGTGTGGGAGCCCGCGGGCGCCCGGGTGGAGTCGAAGAGGCTCGGCTGGCCGAGCAGGGTGAACGGCTGCTCCGGCGTGCGCCCATGCCAGGAGCCGCGCTCCACGGCCGCGATCTGCTCGAGCGTCCCCCCGAGGTGGACGGTGCCGGCCCGGCGGCACGCCCCGGCCTTCCAGGGGATGGGCTCGCGGAGCGCCCAGTCGATCTTGAACACCCCGGGCCCGTAGCGGTAGCGGGCGAGGCGCTTCCGATATCCCGCGGGCCAGGAGATCCCGCCGAGCTTCAACATCTGGGCCGGCGTCAGGTCGAAGAGGTAGGCCCGCGCCTCCGGCAGCTCGTCGAGCGAGCGGACGAGGTGTCCCGTCTCGATCTCCCCGCCCGCCTCGCGGAGCAGGCTCGCGAGGGCGTCCGGAATGCACTGGGCGCCCCCCTCGGGCTGGGGCCAGCCGGCCGCGTGGCCGCAGGCGGCGAGGAGGAGCCCGTAGGCGGCCGTGGGGATGTGCTCCAGGGGGAGGAACGAGTGGCCGGCGATGCCGCCGAAGAGGGCCTGCGCGCGGAAGCCCCGGAAGCGCCCCCGCGCGAGCGAGGCCGCGGACCGCAATCCCAGGAGCCCGAAGCGGGCCATGAGGAACGGATGCCGGGGGATGCCGAGTGGCGACAGGAGGTCCGGCACCAGCCGGTCCCACACGTCGACCAGCGGGCGGAACAGCCGCTCCCAGGAGCGGGCGTCCGCCGCCTCTCCGAAGCTCTCCCCGGTCTCCGCGAAGCTCTGGGAGAGCACCGCCGCCGTCCCGTCGTCGAACGGGTGGGCGAGGGGGACGGGCGGATCGATCCACTGCACGCCGTGGCGCTCCAGAGGGAGATCCAAGAGAAAGGGGGAGACGACGGAAAGGGGATAGATCGCGGAGCAGACGTCGTGCGTGAATCCGGGGAGCGTGAGAGCCGCCGACCGGGCCGCCCCGCCCACCGTCTCCCCGGCCTCCACGAGCCGCACCGACCACCCCGCCCGCGCCAGAGTGATCGCCGCCGCCAGCCCGTTCGGCCCCGCCCCGACGACGATCGCGTCCTGTTCCATCGTATGCTTCCCTCCCGCCGGTCCCAGTTTTGCAACTTCGGTTCCAGGGCCGGCCCCGGTCTTGCAAGCGGGGGCCAACCACGGTGAAGACTGCGTCCCCACGAACCTGGCTCAAGCGCCTCCTGATCGGGGGAGGAGCGCTCGTGGTGGCGTATCTCCTCCCCGCGAACCTCTTCCTCAACACCTCTCTGGGCTCGTGGGTTCTGAACCGCCGGCCGCAGATGCTCCAGGTCTCCTGGGACCGCGCGTGGAGCTTCTATCCTGGGGATCTCACGATCCGTGGCCTGAAGCTCCGGGGGACCACGCCGGCCGTGCGGTGGTCGGTCGACCTCGACCGGGCCCACGGGTGGATCGACCTGACGGCGCTTCTCGGGAGGCAGTTCCTGGTGACCCGGCTGGAAGGCGAGGGCGGCCGCTCCGTCACCGTTCGCGAGCCACTGCCGCCCGGGAAGAAAAAGCCGCCGCCCAGGAAGGGGGCGGAGAGCACGGGGTGGACGATCCGGATCGAGGACGCGGCGGTCTCGCGTGTCCAACTCCTCGGCTACAACGGCTGGAGGCTGGAAGGAGACGGGCAGATGACGGGCGGCTTCTCGTACATCACCCGCGGCGGCCCCTTCGAGCTGTACCGGACGACGCTCCGGATGCCGGACGGGACGCTCTCCTACAAGGAGGATCGGATCGCTCGCAGCCTGGACACCGATGCCGAGATCCGGATCGAGCCCTACCGCCGCCGGGAACACCCGGGGATCGAAGGGTGGAGCTTCATTTCCGGCCGGCTTCGCGCCGAGGGGGAGGTCCCCGACCTGCCGATCCTGGCCGCGCTGGGCGACCCGGGGCGCGGCGGGGCAGGAGGCGCGACGACGGTGGACGTCCGGGTGGAGAAGGGGGTCTTCGCGCCGGACAGCCGGTTCGCGTTCCGGGCTCCCCGCCAGGGAGAGCTGGAGCCGCTCGCGGTGGACGCGGCCGTCTCCGCGCCGGGCGGGCCGGGGCTCGTCGTCCGCGGCTCCTCGTCGGGGCTTGCCATCGGGCGGCGCAAGGAGGGGCCCCCCCTGATGCAGACCGGCGCGGTGCGGGTGGTGGCCACGACGCCCGAGCTGCGGGTTCCCCGCCTGTTCGGCGTGGTGCGCCAGTTGAAGCCCGGCAGCCGGATCGCCGAGGGAGCGCTCGCCGGGGAGGTCCAGGTGGAGAACCTGGCGATCGACTCCCGGGGCGGACGGGTCTCCTGGGCGATGAACATCGATCGCGGAAGTGGGCGGCTCGACCTGGGCGCCCTGCTGCGCCGCGAGGTCCTCCTGGAGACGGTGCGGGCCGAGGGGCTCACCGGACGGGCCGATCTCGCGACCCCCGTGCCGCCCTCCGGAACGCCGGCCCCGCCCTGGTCCGTGGTCTTGTCGGACGCGCAGGTGACGGGGATCCGGGAGGTCGGCTTCGCAGACCTCCTCCTCTCGGGCCAGGGCGAGGCCGGGCTCGACTTCGAGTACACCCCGGGCGGAGAGATCTCGCTCAATGCGCTGGGCCTCGCGTTCCGGTCCGGCCGCCTGCAGGCGGGGGAGAGCCCGGCGGCGGAAGGCCTGGCCGTCAAGACGCGGCTCGGCATCGCGCCCTTCGTCCCCGGCGCCGTGAGCCAGGCGGAGTTCCTCCGCCTCCTCTCCGGGACCGTGGCCGTCCAGGGCCGCATCGCCTCGCTCGGGTTCCTCGAGCGCTACTTCGCGCGGGCCTCGTGGCTCCGCGTCGAGGGGCAGGGCCGGCTCGACACGGACGTCCGCCTCCACGAGGGGCGCCTCCTGCCCGGCACGCGCCTCGCGGTCTCCGCCTCGCGTCTAGAGGCCCGCGTTCTGGACGTGCTGGCCACGGGCTCGGCCTCCTTGAAGGGCGTGGTCCGGGAGCCGGGGGGAGAGCTCGCCGTGGCGTTCGACCGCTTCGCGATCGCTTCCGGCGAGAGGAAGAATCCCTCTCCCTACATCCGGGGCCGCGGGCTCCGCGTCACAGTCCTCTCGAAGGACCTGGACCTCGCAACTCCGGTCTCCGACCTCCGGGCGCGGGTGGACCTCGCGAACGGCGAGGTGCCGGACCTCGCGGCCTACAACGACTTCCTGCCCGCGGGCGCGGGCTTCTCGATCGTCTCGGGAGCGGGGCGGGTGCGCCTGGGCCTGTCTCTGGACGCCGCGAAGCAGACCGGCCAGGGAACGGCCACGTTCTCCTCGGACGCAGCGGCGTTCCGCTTCCAGGACTTGACGGTGACCGGCCGCCTGGGCGTGCGCGGCGCGATCTCCACCGCGGACTTGGAAAGCCGCCGCTTCGAGCTCGCCGGCACCAGCCTCACCCTGGACGGGGTCACGTACGAGGAGGCCGCCGACTGGTGGGCCCGGGCCGAGCTCACGGACGGCTCGATGCTGTGGAAGAAGCCGCTCGTTCTGGACGGCACGATGCGGATGAAGATGAAGAGCGCGGACCCGATCCTCGCGCTCTTTGCCCAGAAGAAGCGGTACCTCGAATGGTTCCGCGACCTGGTCACCATCGAGGACATCTCCGCGGGCGGAAGCCTGCGGCTGAACAACGACGTCTTCGAGGTCGCCCCCTTCCACGTGCTGGGGAACCGCTTCGACCTGCGCTCCCGGCTGCGGTTCTCCCGGGCGGGCGCCCAGGGGGACCTCTACGTCCGCTACCGCCGCCTCTCGGTCGGGGTCCAGCTCGACCGCGGGAAGCGGGATTTCAAGCTCCGCCGTCCCCTGGAGTGGTACGAGGGGCGGTCGGGCGGGCCGTAGCTTCAAGCCGGCGCAAGGAATTTGTAAGGGATGTAAAACCTGCCCGCCGCCCTCGGGACCGGGTGCTATCCTGATTCCGATGCGACGTTTCGCCCCCCTGGCGCTGCCCGCCCTGCTGCTCGTTCTCCTGGCCACCCTCGCCACGCTCCAGTACCGCTGGATCGGCCAGGTGAGCGACCTGGAGCGCCAGCGGATGGAGGAGACCCTGCGGACCGCGGCGGCCGAGCTCGCCGACGACTTCGACCGCGAGCTCGCCCGCGCCATGGCCTATTTCCACGATCCGCGGACGCCGGGGGAGGCGGAGGGCGTCGAGCGGACCGTTCTGGACCTCGAGCGCTGGCGCGCCGAGGCGCCGTATCCCGATCTCCTGGGGGAGGTCTACCGCGTCGAGCGGGACGGCTCGGGAGCGTTCGTCCTCTCCTGTCTCCGGGAGAAAGAGCGGCGCTTCGAGCCCTGCCCGTGGCCGGCCGGTCTCGAGCCCCTGCGGCAGAGGATCTCGGCGCACCTCGCGTCGGGCCACTCCCTGCCTCTGCCGGTGGATGCGTCGCTCCCCGGGCTCGTCTTCCCCACGGCGCGCTTCTCCTCCGAAGGCCCTCCCCGGGCGCTTCTCGTGCTCCGTCTGGACCGGAAGGTGATCGGGGAAGAGCTCCTGCCCGCTCTCACCCAGCGCCACTTCGGGAACCTGGGCTCGACGGTGGCGGTGCTCGACGCGAAAGGGGAGGTGATCTACCGCTCCGGTCCCGCGGAGGGGGATGCCCATTCCGGGGACGTCTCCCAGCCCCTGTTCGTGTTCCGGCCCTTCGAGGAGCTGATGGAGCTTCACGGCCTCCACGGAGGCCGGCACGGACGGAAGGTCCGCATCCTCCACGCTCCGGAGGGGCTCATGATGAAGCGGCGGAGCGCGGTGCCGATGGAGCTGCCGGACGCGCCGTGGCAGATCGTCGTCCGCCACCGCCACGGCTCGCTCGAGGCCGCGGTGGCGCGGGCGCGGCACCACAACCTCGGGATCAGCCTGGGGATCGTCGCCCTCCTGGGCGTCACGATGGCCCTGCTCCTCGCCGCCACCCGGCGGGCCCAGCGGCTCGCCCACCAGCAGCTCGAATTCGTGGCGGGCGTCTCCCACGAGCTCAACACCCCGCTCGCCGCCATCCGTTCGGCGGGGCAGAACCTGGCGGACGGCGTGGTGTCGGAAGACCCCCAGGTGCGGCGCTACGGCGACCTCGTCGTGCGCGAGGGGCGGCGGCTCTCGGCCATGGTGGGGCAGGTCCTGGAGTTCGCGGGCATCCAGTCGGGACGGCGGAGCTACCGGCTGCGTCCGGCGGAGGTGGCCGAGATCGTGGACGGAGCGCTCGCCGACTGCGCGGACGGGCTCGCGGCGAACGGAGTTCGCGTGGAGACGGACGTCCCCGGCGACCTTCCGCCCGTGATGGCCGATCCGGAGGCCCTGCGTCGGGCCGTGCGGAACCTGGTCGAAAACGCGGTCAAGTACGGCGGCTCCGAAAAATGGGTCGGCGTCCGCGCGAGGGCCGAAGGTCGAGAGGTCGCCGTGACCGTCGAAGACCGCGGCCCCGGCATTCCGGCCCGGGAGCGCTCGCGAATCTTCGAGCCCTTCTACCGCGGCGCCCACGCCGCCGTGGGGAACATCCCCGGCAGCGGCCTGGGCCTTTCGATCGTGCGCCACGTGGCCGCGAAGCACGGCGGCCGGGTGAGCGTCGAGAGCGGCGCCGGGGGGCACGGGAGCGCGTTCACGATTCACCTTCCCGCAGGAGAAGAGCTGGGGGCGGCGGGGGCTCCGGCGGAGGTGGTTTCTTGATTTCCAATTCCCCGGCCGAGCCCGCCCCCGCCGCGGCCCGCCGCATCCTCCTCGTCGAAGACGAGCCGGGGCTGGTGCTTCCCTTGACCGACCGCCTCGTCCGCGAGGGGTATCTCGTGGAGACGTCGGGCGACGGGATCGACGGGCTGGAGCGGGCGGTGTCCGGCTCGTTCGACTTGATCATCCTGGACGTGATGCTCCCGGGGAAGAATGGCTTCGACGTCTGCCGCGACCTGCGCCAGCGCGGGGTCGAGACGCCGGTCCTGATGCTCACCGCGCGGGGACAGGTGGTGGACCGGGTCGTGGGCCTGAAGCTGGGGGCGGACGACTATGTGACCAAGCCCTTTGAAATGATGGAGCTTCTGGCCCGCGTCGAGGCCCTCCTGCGCCGCTCCCGGGCCACGGTGTCGCCGTCCGCGGGGACCTACGCCTTCGGCGACATCCGGGTCGACTTCCGGCGCGCGGAGGTGACCCGCAAGGGGGAGCCCGTAGCCCTCTCGGGGCTCGAATTCAAGCTCCTCACCTACTTCATCCAGCACCGCGGCGCCGCGCTCTCCCGGGACGAGCTCCTGGACCGCGTCTGGGGCTACGACGCGACCCCCACCACCCGCACGGTGGACGTCCACGTGGCCTCGCTGCGCCAGAAGCTGGAAGAGAACCCGTCGCGGCCCGAGCACATCGTCACGGTCCACCGGCTGGGCTACAAGTTCGTGGGCTGAGCTTTACATTCCTTACAGAAGTTTTGCCCGCCCTTGCGGATTCGGCCGCCCACCCCGCCCTATGCTGGCACCGTCAACAACGGGCGACCGCCGGCGCGGCGCTTTTGAAAGGAGATCGGCACCATGAACCTGAAACGCACCCTCGTCCTCGCGGCCTGCCTCGTGGCCCTCCTGGCCACCGCCGCCTTCGCGCAGCACGGTCCCCACATGATGAAGATGCGCCATGGCGACTCGGACCATCACGCCGAGATGCTGGCCGAGCACCTCGATCTGAACGCCTCGCAGAAGGCCACCTTGAAGACTCTCCAGGCGGAAATGAACGCCAAGGTCGAGCCGCTTCTGGAACAGCACGGGCAGATCTTCCAGCAGGTCCACGAGGCCCTGGAGGCCGGCAACGCCGACCCGACCGAGCTCGGAAACCAGATGATCGCGGGCTGGGAGATCCTGAAGCAGGTCCGCGCCGCCCACGAAGAGCTGCTCACCAAGCTCTCCGCCGTGCTCAACGCCGAGCAGAAGGCGAAGCTCGAAGAGATGAAGGAGCGCCACGGGAAGATGGACTTCAGGATGATGCACCACCCGGGTTTCTGAGCCCCGGCCTCCCCTCCTCCCACGCCGGCCCCGACGCGGGCCGGCGTTTTCTTTGCAAGGTTTTTCTCGGCATGCGCGACTTCGAATCCCGCCGCCAGGAAATGGTCTCCTCCCAGATCGCCCGGCGCGGCGTGCGGGACCGGTGGGTTCTGGACGCTCTGCGGACCGTGCCGCGCGAGCGCTTCGTGCCGGAGCGCCTGGCCGAATTCGCCTACGAGGACACCCCTCTCCCCATCGCCAACGAGCAGACGATCTCCCAGCCCTACGTCGTGGCCCTGATGGCCGAGGCCCTGGAGCTCACCCCCCGCGACCGAGTGCTCGAGATCGGCGCCGGCTCGGGCTATGCCGCGGCGGTCCTCGGCCGGATCGCCCGCGAGGTCTGGGCGGTCGAGCGCCACGAATCGCTCGCCTGCGAGGCCGCGGAGCGGCTGGCCGCCCTGGGCTACGGCAACGTCCACGTCGTCTGGGGGGATGGAACGCTCGGCTGGCCCGAGCACGCCCCCTACGACGCGATCGTGGTCGCGGCCGGCGGGCCGGAGGTGCCGCCCGCCCTCCTGGACCAGCTCGCCCCCGGGGGGCGGCTGGTGATCCCCGTGGGGCCGGACCCGCGCACCCAGAGCCTCCTGTGCGTGCGCCACACGGAGCAGGGAGTCGTCCGGGAAGACCTGGGCGCCGTGCGCTTCGTGCCGCTCATCGGCGAGCAGGGCTGGGGATAGGAGACCCGAGACCTATCCGTTCGGATTGTGGATCTGGGCGATGGGCTCGGTGCGGGCTCCGAACAGGCGCTCCACCGCGGGCGGAATGCCGGCCTCGGGAGCATCGTGGAACGCCACCGCGATCTCGCGGGCCGCGTTCCGGAGCTGCTGCGCGCCGCCCTGCCAGGGGTGGCCCGCGATCCGCGCCACGACCCGGGCCGGCATCCAGGAGAACCCTCCGGGGCCGGGATCGTCCAGCCGGTGCCGGGCGCCCAGGGCGTCGAGCTCCTCGCCGAGGAAGAGATAAAAGAGCGGTCCAACGTCCTCCCGGCGGAGCTTGCCGTCCCCCGCCAGCCCGAAGCGGTCCGCCTCCCTGGGCAGGAGGTGGAGGAGCAGGGCCACCCGCGAGGCGAGGAGGAGCACAGCGCCCCGTTCCACCTGGGCCGCGGAAAACACGGTTTCCGCGTCGATCGCGTGGCCGTCCGCTTCGACCTCGATGGGGGAGCCGTTCCGGGAGAGGAGGATCGATCCGGGCTCCGGGCCAGGAGCGAGCCGCAGGGGGCTCCGGCTGAGGTGCGGATCGCCCAGCGAGAGCGGCTCGCCGCCGCCCGGCGCCACGAACGCGGGCGCGAGGCGCGAGAGCTGCTCCTCCCGTCCCGAGGAGAGGGCGGGAAGGAGCGCGCGGGAGCCCACCCGCCAGGAAGCCGAATGGGAGAGGAGCGTCAGGCCGGGGATCCGGTCGGTGGAGCCACCCTGGGAATGCATGCCGGGCCAGAGTCTAGATCATCCTGGCAGGGAATTTGATAGAGAGTGCTCTGGCAAACGATGCAGGAAACCGTTCAAGCAGCCCACCATGGAAAGCACCTGAA
Organism: Thermoanaerobaculia bacterium; assembly: GCA_035278895.1. Taxonomy (GTDB): domain Bacteria; phylum Acidobacteriota; class Thermoanaerobaculia; order Multivoradales; family UBA5704; genus DATARR01. The sequence goes on from DATEIO010000239.1 coordinate 9,097, forward strand.
AAGGAGGAGCACTCTATGAGAGGAAAAAGCTTGGCCGCAGCCGCCGTCCTGACCCTTCTCCTCGTCCCCCTGTCCGGATCTTCCGAGGCCCAGAGCTCGGATGAGGCCCGCATCCAGCAGGGATTCCGGATCGCTCCGGTCCCCCTGAAGTTCCGGAAGAACGTCCGGGATCTCGTCGGCCTCGGAAGCTACATCGTCAATGCCCAGGCGGGTTGCAACGACTGCCACACCAACCCGCCCTACGCCGAGGGCGGCAACCCCTTCGAGGGAGAGCCCGAGCAGATCAACGCCGAGCACTATCTCGCGGGCGGCACCGCGTTCGGACCCTTCATCTCCGCCAACATCACGCCGGATTCGAGCGGCCGGCCCCACGGCTTGACCTTCCAGGAGTTCCTGGAGGTCATGCACACCGGCCACGATCCGGACGACGGCGGAATCCTCCAGGTCATGCCCTGGCCGGTCTACGGGAAGATGACGCGCCGCGACCTGCGCGCCGTCTACGAGTACCTGAGCGCCATCCCTCACGCCGAGCCGGTCGAGTAGGCTGCCTCGAAATGGACGTCCGGGGCGCCCTTCCTGGGCGCCCCGTGCCGTTGCGCGGTAAACTCCTCCGGCCATCGACGCCACGCCAAGGAGCCTTCCGATGAAGCGATTCTTTGTTTCTCTAGCTCTCACCCTCCTCGCGGCCCCGGCCTTCGCGCAGCCTGCGGACGACGCGGCCCGGCTGCACGCCCTGTTCGACCGGGAGTGGGAGGTCCGCTTGAAGGAGGACCCGCTCTTCGCCACGGCCGTGGGGCGGCACGAGTACAACGCCCTTCTTCCGTCCTTGACCCTGGCCGATCTCGAACGGCGCGCCCAGGCGGCGCAGGCGACGCTCGCGGAGCTCGAGACGATCGACCGGGCGAAGCTCGGCGCCGAGGACGTGGTCAACTACGACATGTTCCAGAGGCAGATGGAAAACCGGATCAAGGACTTCGAGCTGGGCGACTACCAGATGCCGTTCAACGCGGACTCCGGCTTCCACACCGGGTTCGCCCAGCTCCCGCGGGACGTCCCTCTGCAGACCGTCAAGGATTATGAGAGCTACATCAGCCGGTTGAAGGCCTGGCCGCGGTACGTGAACGAGGAGATCGCGCTGATGCGGAAGGGGATCGAGCGGGGGATGACGATCCCCCGGGCGGTGCTCGACGGCTATGACACGACGATCTCGGCCCACGTGGTGGACGATCCTACGAAGAGCGTGTTCTGGGAGCCGTTCGCCAAGTTCCCCTCGACCGTGCCGGCCGGTGAGCAGGAGCGGCTGCGCGCGGCGGGAAGGGAGGCGGTGACGAACGGAGCGGTGGCGGGCTACCGCGCCTTCCTCGACTTCTACCGCAAGGAGTACCTGCCGAACGCTCGGAAGACGATCGGCGCCTCGGAGCTGCCGAACGGCCGCGCCTACTATCAGCAGCAGATCCGCCAGTTCACGACGCTCGACCTGTCGCCCGAGGAGATCCACAAGATCGGCCTGGCCGAGGTGGAGCGGATCTCCGCCGAGATGCGCGAGGTGATGAAGCAGGTCGGTTTCCAGGGGGATTTCGCCGCGTTCCTGAATCACCTGCGGACCGATCCGCGCTTCTACGCGAAGACACCCGAGGAGCTGCTCGCGCGGGCGTCCTGGATCGCCAAGCGGATCGACGGCAAGCTCCCGTCTCTCTTCAAAACGCTGCCGCGCCTGCCCTACACGGTCGAGCCCGTGCCCAGCCACATCGCGCCCAAGTACACGTCCGGCCGCTACGTGGAAGCTCCCGAGGGGAGCCTCCAGTCCGGCATCTACTGGGTGAACACCTACAAGCTCGACAGCCGCCCCTTCTACAACCTGGAGGCGCTGACCCTCCACGAGGCCGTGCCGGGGCACCACCTGCAGATCGCGCTCAGCCGCGAGCTGTCCAGCCTGCCGAACTTCCGGCGCTATTCCTATCTCTCCGCCTTCGGCGAGGGCTGGGGGCTCTACTCCGAGTGGCTGGGCCTGGAAGCCGGCTTCTACACCGACCCCTACAGCAACTTCGGCCGCCTGACCTACGAGATGTGGCGCGCCTGCCGCCTTGTGGTCGACACCGGCATCCACGCCATGGGCTGGACGCGCCAGCAGGCGATCGACTACATGGCCACCCGCACGGCGCTGCCGCTCCATGAGGTGCAGACCGAGACCGACCGCTACATCTCCTGGCCCGGGCAGGCCCTGGCCTACAAGATGGGCGAGCTCAAGATCAAGGAGCTCCGGAAGCGCGCCGAAAGCGAGCTGGGCGGCCGGTTCGACGTCCGCGAGTTCCACGACGTGGTGCTGGGCAGCGGCTCGGTGCCGCTCGACGTTCTGGAGCAGAACGTGGCGCGCTACATCGACACGGCGAAAGCCGGAGGCGAGCGGCCGGCTCCGTAGGTCTTCCCGGCGCCCCGCCCGCCCGGGCGGGGCCTCTCCTCCCCGTTGGCGTGCCGCAGTCCATCCCGCCGCCCGGTTCCGGCTCCGGTCCGCGGAGCCAAGATGGAGAGGCAAGGAGGAAGGGCCATGGACAACGGCATTCTCCACAAGGCCAGCTGCGGATACCGCCAGGGTTGGGAACAGCTCGAGACGAAGTGGCTCGAGCTCGAAAACGGGCTCGCCGGCGTGGCGAAGACCTCGGACCACGTGATCCAGGAGGTCGAGTCGACCGCCGAGACCCTCGCGGGCGAGCTCCTCCTGGGCTACAAGTGGCTGCGGAAGTGGATCTGACTCAACCGGCGAGCCCGAGCCAGCCGAGCACGGTCCACACGATGAGAACGAAGGAGAGGGCGCTCACGACGATGGCGATCCCCCAGGCGATCGCGTTGTAGACCCTCCCGTTGACGTGCTCTCCCATCAGCTCCCGGTCGTTGATCAGCCGGAGGATGGCGAAGAGCTCGACGGGGAGGAGCAGGCCGTTCAGCACGTAGACCCCGACCAGCACGTCGATGAGAGGCAGCCCCGGCAGGAGCGCCACGGCGGCTCCGAACACGATCAGCCCCGTGAACAGCCCCATGAACACGGGCGCCTCGGACCACGAGCGGTCCACCCCGCGCTCGATCCCCAGCGCCTCGCTCATCATGTAGGTCGTGGCGAGCGGAAGGACTCCCGCGGCGAGGAGCGAGGCGCCGAGGAGGCCTAAACCGAAGAGCCAGCGGGCGTAGGGGCCGGCCACCGGCTCGAGCGCCAGGGCCGCGTCCGCCGCGGTCTCCACTGCAATCCCCCGCGGGAACAGGGTGGCGGCCGTGGCGATGATGATGAAGCAGGCGACGATCCCCGCGAAGACCGTGCCCGCGATCACGTCGAACCGGGTGTAGCGGTACTCCTCGGGCGTGACCCCTTTTTCGACCACGGACGACTGCACGTAGAGCTGCATGTAGGGCGAGATCGTGGTGCCGATCAATGCGATCAGGATGTGGAGGTAGCCCACCTCCAGCCGCGGGCGGGGCTCGACGGTCGCGGCGAAGACCTCCCCCCAGTCCGGCCGGGCGAGAAAAGCCGCGCCGACGTAGGAGAGGAAGGCGAGAGTGAGGACGAGGAAGATCTTCTCGACCCAGCCGTAGGACCCCCGGGTGACCAGGAGCCACACGAGCACGGCGGCGACCGGCACGGCGATGTAGCGGCTGATTCCAAACAGCTCGGCTCCGGCCGCGATGCCGATGAACTCGGAGGCGATGATGCCGGCGTTGGCCACGAGCAGGGTCAGGAGGATGAGCGCGGTCGTGCGCAGCGGGAAGCTCTCGCGGATCAGGTCCGAAAACCCCTTGCCGGTGACCGCGCCCATCCTTGCGCTCATCTCCTGGACCACGCCCACGCACAGGGTGACGAGCACCATGGCCCAGAGCAGGCCGTACCCGTAGGAGGCGCCGGCCGAGGCGTAGGTCGCGATGCCGCCCGCGTCGTTGCCCGCGCTCGCGGCGAGGAGGCCGGGCCCCAGGGCCATCAGGTAGGGCCAGACGCGGCGGCCGAGCCGGCCCGGAGACCGGGCGGGTCTCGCGTCCCGGGGGACGGTCGGGGTGTCGCGCGCTTCCATGGAGAGGCTCAGGAGAAGGTGCGGGCGCCGCGGCGCTGCCAGATCTCGGGGAGGAGCTCGGCCAAGGCGTCGTCCACGGTGACGACGCCCAGGAGCCGGCCCTCTTCGCTGGTCACGGGAACGGCCAGGAGGTTGTACTCGGCGAGGATCTGGGCCGCGCGCTCGGCCCGGTCCTCGGGACCGACGCTCGGGAGGTCCTCGTCCATCACCTCGGTGACCGGGGTTTCGGGCGCGGCAAGGATGAGGTTCCGAAGCCGCACGATGCCGCGCAGGCGGTCCGGATCGTCCGCCGCCACCACGTAGACGGCGAGGAGGGGGTCGGGGACCTCTTCCTGCGAGCGGATCGCCGCGAGCGCCGAACCCACCGTGCCGCCTTCGGGCACGCAGACGAGGTCGGTGGTCAGAATGCGGCCGGCCGAATTCTCGTCGTATTCGAGGCGGGCCTGGACGTCGGCGGCCTCCTCGGGCTCCATGCGGGCGAGGAGCTGCTCGGCGACCTCCTCGTCCAGGTCCTCCAGGGCGTCGGCCGCGGCGCCGGGGTCCATCTCTTCGAGAATGTCCGCGGCGCGCTCCTGATCCATGCCTTCCAGGAGGTCGGCCACGCGCTCGTCGCTCACCTCTTCAAGCGTCTCGGCCGCGGTCTCCTCGTCGAGCGCGGCCACGATCTCAGCGCTCTCGCGGAAAGAGAGGGCGTCCACGATGCGGGCGAGGTCGACCGGGTTCAGCTCGGCCAGGCGATCGTAGGAGACCTTGAGCTGCACGGGCGCGGCGCTCGCGAGATACTGGACCTCCATCCAGTCGATCATCTGGTGGCCCACGATCCGGTGGGCGAGGGCATTGGGACCCAGGCGGCGCAGCAGGGCCTGAGGGCTGATGTCCACGCCCACCACGCGGTAGGTGCCGTCGAACGGCGTGAGCTGCACGTCGTTGACGCGGACGATGCGGCGGCCGGTGATGTCGATGATCTGGTGGTCGAGCACGTCGCGGCGGAGAAGCACCTCGCCCGAGCGGCGCGAAAAGGGCTGGAGGTCGACGGTCGAGGAGGCGAGCTGGGCCGCGCCGTTGAGGTTCCGCAGGTGGCGCGCGGGCACGAAGAAGCGGCGGTTGCCGTCGCGCACCACGAGGCCCGAGATCGGCGGATAGCGGTCGTCGCCGATCCGCACGATCAGGTCGTCGAGCCTGCCGATGACCTCGCCGCTCTTGCCCTGGACCGGACGGTCCGTAACGGACGTCAGGAAGAGCATGGCCCGCCTCCCCTATCGGAAAAACCGAGTTGACGATCGACGGAGGCAGAAACGTCGCTCCCCCTCCACGGCGATGGTAGCACCGGGAGAGGACGGGAAGAGCACGGACCTTCACGGACGGGCACGGACCGGCACGGACGGACACGGACGAGCCTGGGCGTCCGTGAAAGTCCGTGTTCGTCCGTGTTCGTCCTTCACGCCCGCCCGCACCCCCTTGGACATCGGCGGAATCTTCGCGAGCTCCTCCGCGGCGTCGGCCTTCACACGGCCGAAGAGCTCCGGATCGCTTTGGAGAGCCGCGGCGATCTCCCGCTTGTGGGCCAGCTCCTCCTCGGTCACGTAGCGGCCGAAGGAGCGCAGGCCTGCGATCTGGAAGCCGTGCTTCTGGAAGAGGTGGTACATCTCCTTGACGCGCTCGATCTCGATGTTGCGGCCCAGGGTGTAGCACTCGAAGCGCCCCTCCATGGCGAGAAGGGCGGCTTCGGCGAGGCAGGCGTAGGCCGTGCCCCGGGGGAGGCCGATGTCGTAGCCGAAATCCATGGGGCCGGGGATGACCACCTCGCCGCTCTCGATCACGAGGACGTCCGGCCGCAGGGCCGCCTCTTCGGCGCTGATGTCCGACGGAAGGGCCACGTCGCAGATGACCGCTCCGGGCTTGCATTGGGTGATGTCGAGCACGCGCTGGCCAAAGGCGGAGGTGGCGGTGACGATCAGGTCGCAGTCGCCCGCGAGCTCGCCCGGGGCGAGCGCCGTGGTCACCCGGGCGCCGGGGGTCTCCTCGAGGATCGTGGCTTTCAGGGACTCCAGGCGCTCCGGCTCGATCGAGACGAGAACCACGTCGGCAATGGCCTTGGCGAGGAGGCGCGAGCACACGGAGCCGATCGCTCCGGTGGCGCCCACGATCATGGCCCGGCCGCGGGTCAAGTCCTGGACGCCCATCTTCACGACCGCCTGCTTGGCCGCTTCGAGAGTGGCCGCCACGGTCAGGCTGTTGCCGCTCGTGACCGGGATGTTGGCCTCCTTCGCGACCGTGATCCCGGCGTCTCCCACCACCTTGGTGAACGCGCCGAGGCCCAGGATGCGCGCCCCCATCTTCTCCGCCCGGCGCGCCGCCTGGTTCAGCCGGTCGTAGGTGAAGCGCTCGGGCTTTTCGAGGATCTGCCGCGGCGTGGCCCCCAGGCTGAAGATGAGCCCCTCGATGCGTTGCCCCGTGGCCGGAGACCGTCCGCCCCGGGCCTTCGACAGGAGCCTCGGAGGCATCCGCGCCGCGGCCGCCTCCACCCAGGAGTCGGGCAGGAGCCGCGTCCACCGATAGTGCTTGTGGATGTATTTCAGGGAGAGGGGGTGGAGGACGAAGGCGAACCGGTTGACGCTGTCCATGGCCTAACCATGCCCCTGTGCCCGGTCCCCCTCAACCGCCCACGGGGTGGGGCAGGACGCGTGAACGGGTAGGGTGTTAGCCTACGGGCCATGAGCGATGCCGCCCCCGCCCGCCGCCACCGCTGGGTGGACCACACCTCCGAGGTCCAGCTCCAGGTGGAGGCCGAGTCCCTGGCCGGCCTCGCCGTGGAAGCGGGACAGGCGCTGGCGCACCTCCTGCTCCGCGGCCGGCCGCCCGAGCCCGAGGGGCCACCGCGGCGGCTCACGGTCGACTCCGCGGACCGCGAGGCCCTGCTCGTCGACTGGCTGAACGAGGTCCTCTTCGTGGCCGAGGTGGATCTCTGGGTGCCGGTCGACTTCGACATCCTGGAGATCTCCCCGAACCGCCTCGCCGCCGAGGCGCGCGGCGTTCCGGTGGAGCATCCTCCCTCGAACGTGAAGGCCGCGACCTTCCATGGCCTCGAGGTCGTGGAGCGGGAAGGTGGCTTGCATGCGGAGGTGATCTTCGACGTATGAGCACGCCCAGAGAAAGAATCGTCGAGACCTTCCCCTCCTCCCGGCTCACCCCCACCCTCGTCGAGGTCCCGTCCTCGGCGCGGTACGACATGCGGGTGCCGGCCCGCGTCTACGCCGACGAGGAGCTCTGGAAGCAGATCTCCAGGGACCGCACGCTCGCGCAGCTCGTCAACGTGTCGACGATGCCCGGCATCACCGGGGCGGCCTA
>DATEIO010000240.1:0-2597 GCA_035278895.1 Thermoanaerobaculia bacterium
TGGCGGCCTGGAGGCGCTCCAGGGTGTCAGGGAGGGATTCAGAAGTCAGGGAGGTCGGGGGGGTCATGATCCGAGGGACAGTACCATCCGCCGGACCACCCGTTCCAGGGCGAAGCGGCGGTATTCCGCGGTGGAGCGGACGTCGTCGATGGGCGTGACCTCCCGCGCTGCCTCGCGGCCGGCGAGATCCGCGGCCTCGGAGCCCGGAGCCATCCCGCGCACGGCTTCTTCGGCGGCCCGCAGGCGGACGGGCGTCGCGGCCACGCTTCCCGCGGCGAGGCGCAACTCGGCGATCCTTCCGTCGGAGATCCTCCCCACCAGGGCGGCCACGACCTTGCTGATCGCCTGGGCCTCCCGCGTGCCTACCTTGCGGAACACCTGGACGGAGCCCTCCGGAAGGTGCGGCAGGCGGACCCGGGCGACGATCTCGCCAGGCTCCAAGGCCGTCTTGCGGTACGCCGTGTGGAACCCGGCGTACGGGATCTCCCGCTCGCCGCGCGCGCCTGCGGCCACGACCACGGCGTCCAGGGCGAGGAGAACGGGGAGGGAGTCGCCGGCAGGGCTCGCGTTGGCCATGTTGCCGCCCAGGGTGGCCCGATTCTGGATCTGCCATCCGCCCACGAGCGCGGCGGCCTCGGCAAGGGCGGGGAAGGCGGCGCGGATCGCGGCTGAGCGGCGGATCTCGGAGAAGGGCGTGGTGGCGCCGATCTCGATCCCGCCCTCGATCTCCCGGATACCGCGCAGCTCGGGAATCTCGAGAAGGTCGATCACCCGCTCCAGCCGGTGGAGCTCCAGGGGGCCGCGGACCATGAGATCGGTGCAGCCGGCGGCGGGCACGAGGCCGGGGTCCTCCGCCAGGAACCGGACCGCCTCCTCCAGGGAGCGGGGGCGGACGGCGAGGCTCATGGCTCGGGCTCCTCGCAGAGGGCGCGCAGGATCCCCTCGTACCCGGTGCACCGGCAGAGGTTGCCGGCCAGGGCTTCCCGGGCCTCGTCGCGGGTCGGCGCGGGGTTCTCTTTGAGGAGCGCCCAGGAGGTGACGATGATCCCGGGGGTGCAGGCGCCGCACTGGACGCCGCCGGTGGCGACGAACCGTTCGAGGAAGCTCCGGGCCGGCCCTTCGGCCAGGCTCTCGACGGTCTCGATCCGCCGGCCCTCGCACTGGAGGAGCGGCACGAGGCAGGAGAGGACGGGCTGGCCGTCCAAGAGGACCGTACAGGCGCCGCACTCTCCCTCGCCGCACCCCTCCTTGGTGCCGGTCAATCCCAGCCGTTCCCGCAGCACGTCCAGAAGGCGCTCCATGGGATGGCCTTCGGCGGTGACCGGCTGGCCGTTGAGGCTGAAGGAGGCGTTCATCGTTCGATCCTCTCTCCCGTCCACCGCAGCAGCCGCTCCGGGGTGGCCGGAATCTCGTCCACGGAGATGCCCAGCGCGTTCTCGATCGCCTGCGCGGCTGCGGGAGCTCCGCCGTCCATGGGCAGCTCGCCGACTCCCTTGGCGCCGAAGGGGCCTCCCTCCCAGGGCTGCTCCAGGAGGTGGACGTCGATCCTGGGGCTGTCCTTGGCCGTGGGGATGATGTAGGTCGCCAGCCGGTCGTTCAGGTACCGGCCGTCCTGAAGCTTGACCTCTTCCATCAGCGCCCAGCCCAGGGCCTGGAGCGTGCCGCCTTCGATCTGGCCGGCGCAGAGGGTCTTGTGGATGACGCGGCCCACCTCGCAGACGGCGGTGGCCTGGACGGGCCGCACCGCCAGCGTGTCGGGGTCGATCTCCACCTCGACCACGTCCGCGCCCCAGGCGTAGGTGGGATAGGCCGCTCCCCGGTAGGTGGACTCGTCGAACACCTGGTGCTCCGGCGGCTCGTAGCGGACCGTGACCTCCACCGGGCCGGCCTCCTGCCGGAAGGCCCGGGCCACGTCGCGGAAGCGCTCGATCGGGCGGCCGTGCCACTCCTGAACCTTGTCCTTGAGCCCGGCGACGGCCTGGGCGATGAGCCCGCCGACGATCATCGTGGTCCGCGAAGCCACGGTGGGTCCGGAGTCCGGCACTTCGCCCGTGTCCGGCTCGGCGAAGACGACGTCGTCCGGCTCGAGCCCGCCCGCGGCGGCGGCGATCTGGGGGAAGACCGCGGCGCAGCCCTGGCCCATGTCGGTCATGGCCGTCAGCACCTCGATCCGGCCGTCCTCCAGCAGGCGGGCGGTGACCGGGGACTTCATCTTGCGCTCGCCGTTGCCGGTGAAGCCCGCGCCGTGGAAATAGAGCGAGAGGCCGATCCCCCGCAGCGGCTCGCCGTCCTTCCGCCGGGCGCGGGCCTCCTCGAGGGCCTTCCACCGCTCGCGGAAGCCGGTCCGCTCCGCCGCCGTCTCGAGACAGAGACGGGCCGCGGTGCTCCCGTCCAGGACCTGCCCGGTCGGCAGGCGGTCTCCCGCTTCCACGACGTTTCGGGTGCGGATCTCGAAGGGGTCGAGCCCGAGCTCCCGCGCGATGCGGTCCATCTGGCGCTCCATCGCGAACTGGGTCTGCGGGGCTCCAAACCCCCGGAACGCGCTGTTGGGAGCGGTGTGCGTGCGCAAGACCCGCCCGCGGATGCGGACGTTCGGG
>DATEIO010000241.1:0-3484 GCA_035278895.1 Thermoanaerobaculia bacterium
TGCGTCCTGGAGCCGATCCCGAAGAGCGCCAGCGCCTCTTCGACCTCTGGGTGAAGGACTTAGGCATCGCGGTCCGCGAAAGGCCGCAGCGCCTGGAGGTGACGCGATTGGAGGGCCCGTCCGGAGGCGCCGAGGCGCTGCTCCTCGAATCCCCCGAGCCCCTGGCGTTTTCCGAGGACGTGACCCTGAAGCTCGAAAAGGTGGGAAGCGGGACCGTCCAAGACGTGAAGATCTTCACGAACGGGAGCGAGACCCACGCCCTGGTCTTCCCGGCGAACGGAGCGCTCTCCGCAGGCGACTATCGCCTGACCTTCTCGCTCGACCGGGAGCGCTTTCGGAGCGCGGTCCCGAATGCGGCGGCGAGGTACAAGGCGCAGGCGGGGATCGACTTGGCCTTGTAGGAAAGGATCAGGGCTGAATTTCGGAAAGCAGGCGGAGAAGTTGGGGCTCGGCCGAAGGGAGGTTTTCGTGAAGGGTCTTCCAGAGGACTTCGAGATCCACTCCGAAGTAGTCGTGGATCAGGACGTCCCGCATGCCGGCCATGAACCTCCAAGGCACGCCGGGGTGCTGCTCCTTGAGAGAGTGTGAGACCCTCTTTGCCGCTTCGCCAATGATTTCGAACGCGCGAATGACGGCGAAGATCGTCTTCTCGTCCCCCGAAAACTCCTCAAAGGTCATCCCCTGGACAAACTGCCGAGCCTTCCTGGCGGAATCGAGGATGTCCTCCACGAAAGCAGCGTCCGTCCGAAGCTGGCTCATACAGGGATGGCTTCGTCCAGAATCTGCTGTTTGAGCCGCGGCTTCAGAGCCTTCTTCATGACGAGATCGACCGGGACTCCGAGGGCATCGCTCAGGCGGTCCCGAAGCTCGATGAACTCGAACAGCCCGGGAGCCTGCTCGAACGTCACCAGCACATCCAGATCGCTCTCCGGAGTCTGCTCATCGCGCACGTAGGAGCCAAAGACTTCCAGGGAGCTCACGTGGAACTCCTCGGTGAGCTCCGGAAGCCGCTCGCGCAACGCGTGGAGGTACCGGTCGACAGGCCTGCCGTCCATGGGCGGATTCTACGCCTCGGAGTGGCTTAATAGGACTACAATCGCCCTCATGATCCCAGTCAAGCCCGATATCGCCGAGAGAGCTTACGTCAAGAGCCTGGACGAGTACCGGGAGATGTACCGCCGGTCGATCGAGGACCCGGAGGGTTTCTGGAAAGAGCAGACGCAGATCCTCGACTGGTTTCATCCGCCGCGGAACATCGTGGACATGGACCTGGACGAGGTGGACTTCGCCTGGTTCTCGGGCGGCCGTCTGAACGCGTGCTTCAACTGCGTGGACCGCCACCTGCCCACCAAGGGCGAGCAGACGGCGATCATCTGGGCCGGGGACGAGCCGGGGGATTACCGCTACATCTCCTACCGGGAGGTGAAGCACAACGTGGCGCGGATCGCCAACGTCCTCCTCCACCATGGGGTGAAGAAGGGCGACCGGGTGTGCATCTACCTGCCCATGGTGCCGGAGCTCGCGTACTCGATGCTCGCGTGCGCCCGGATCGGCGCCGTCCACTCCGTGGTCTTCGCCGGATTCTCCGCCGAATCGCTGCGCGACCGCATCCTGGACGCCGGATGCCGGGTGGTGCTCACCGCGAACGAGGGCCTGCGCGGCGGCAGGCGCATCCCCCTGAAAGCCACGGTGGACCAGGCGGTCGAGGGCCTGTCCATGGTCGAGAAGGTCTTCGTGGTGCGGCGCACGGACAAGGACGTGCCGATGCGGCAGGGGCGCGACCTGTGGCTCGCCGAGGAGACGGAGAAGCAGCGCTCGACCTGCCCGGTCGAGTGGATGGCCACGGAAGACCCGCTGTTCATCCTTTATACCTCGGGGTCCACGGGCAAGCCCAAGGGAGTGCTGCACACGACGGGCGGCTATCTCGTCTACGCGGCGATGACCCACAAGTACGTGTTCGACTACCACCCGGGCGACATCTACTGCTGCGCAGCGGACATCGGCTGGGTCACCGGGCACAGCTACATCCTCTACGGGCCGCTCGCCAACGGGGCGACCACGGTGATGTTCGAGTCGATCCCCACCTACCCGGACCCGGGGCGCTACTGGCGGATGGTGGACGACCTGGGGATCAACATCTTCTACACGGCCCCGACCGCGATCCGGGCGATCGCCCGCTCGGGCGACGAGTGGGTGAAGAAGTACAAGCGGACGTCGCTCCGCATCCTCGGGTCGGTCGGCGAGCCGATCAACCCGGAGGTCTGGCTCTGGTACCACGACGTGGTGGGCGACAAGCGGTGCGCCGTGGTCGACACTTGGTGGCAGACGGAGACCGGGGGCATCCTGATCACGCCGCTCCCCGGGGCTACGCCGGCCAAGCCGGGCTCGGCCACGCTGCCGTTCTTCGGTGTCCGGCCGGTGCTCGTGGATGAAAAGGGCAACGAGCTTCCCGGCAACGACGTGTCGGGCAACCTCTGCCTGCGCGGCTCCTGGCCCGGTCAGGCGCGGACGATCTACGGCGACCACCGGCGCTTCAAGCAGACCTACTTCTCGCAGTTCCCCGGCCTCTACTTCACGGGCGACGGCTGCCGGCGCGACCAGGACGGCTACTACTGGATCACCGGCCGGGTGGACGACGTGCTGAACGTGTCGGGCCACCGGCTGGGCACGGCGGAGATCGAAAGCGCGCTCGTGGCGCACGACGCGGTGGGCGAGGCGGCGGTCGTGGGCTTCCCGCACGACATCAAGGGGACGGGCATCTACGCCTACGTCCACCCGACGCCCGAGTACGAGAGCTACGACAAGGAGGAGCTGGTCGGGATGCTGAAGGAGCAGGTGCGCCACGCGATCGGTGCGATCGCGACGCCGGACCGCATCCAGATCGTCACCGGGCTCCCCAAGACCCGCTCGGGCAAGATCATGCGGCGCATCCTCCGCAAGATCGCCACCGGCGAGTACGACGAGCTGGGGGACATCACGACGCTCGCCGACCCGTCCGTGGTCGAGAAACTGGTAGACGATCACCGGGCGAGCTCCGTATAACCATTGGTATATTCCCAGCCGGCGAGAGGCGTGCTATATTGGATTTCAGCATTTTTCGAGGCCCCTCTCTCCGGCTGGATGGCTCCTAGGAGCCTCGTTCATCTCATCCTCACCGCCCCCTGAAAACGTATGGAATGCCTGACTGCCGCGGTGCTCGTGGTCGCGGTGGTGGTGCTGGTTCTCGGTATCCGCCGCTCGAAGGGCTCGGAGCTGCTCGATGAGCAGCGGCGGCGGGAGACCGAGACGCTGCGGGCGGTCGTCTCCCGGCTGCAGGAGAGGGTTGCGGAGCTGGAGCGGCTGGCGGGGGTGCGGCCGGGGGTGGTACCGCCGCCGCCTCCCCATTCGGTTCCCGTATCGCCGCCGCCGGTTGAAGCCGCGGTCGTCCCCTCCCCTACGACACCGCCGCCCGTTACGGCACCGCTTCCTCCGCCGGCGCCTCCCC
>DATEIO010000242.1:0-2463 GCA_035278895.1 Thermoanaerobaculia bacterium
ACCTCTTTCTGGACGAGGAAGGCGGCACGGGGGACGCGGGCGTGGTGCGGGAGGAGCCTTTCCAGGATTACAGTTGCCACGTTGTACGGGAGGTTGCCAGCGACGAAAGTCGGCGCGAGGAGGCGCGTCCACTCGATCTCCAGGGCGTCTCCCACGACGAGGGTGAGACGCGGGTCCGGCAGGCGGCGGCGGAGGACGGCGGCCCATTCGAGGTCGAGCTCCCAGCCCAGGACGTGGGCGCCGGCTGCGAGGAGCTCCGCGGTGAGCACGCCGCCTCCGGGTCCGATCTCCAGCACCCGCTGGCCCGCGGGATCGAGGAAAGCCACGAGCGGACGGGTCAGGGCGCCGTCCACCAGGTGGTGCTGGCCCAGGCCCTTCTTTAAAAGCGGCGCGCGCACGGGGAGAAACGTATCAGTAGGGTGCGCTGTGCGCACGTGTTGCTTTCCTCCGCCCTCCCCGTGGCGCACAGCGCACCCTACAGGGGAGACGGACGGGCTGGAAAAGTGCCAATTTGGCTGGATCGGCGGCCGGGGCGGCCCGGGAAGCCGCGGATCTTCATCGGGAATCCCAGGGGAGCCGCCGTAAGTTTCACATGGCACCTCACTTGCACTTTCCGGCCACGCCCGGACGTGCGGAAGGACATCGAAAATCCATGGAAGCCCCAATCGCCACACTGAACCGCGACGTGGAGCGCGAGACCCTGACGCTGAAGCGCGTCGAGAGCGAGCTCCGGAGAGTCATCGTCGGGCAGGACTACCTGCTCGACCGCCTGCTGGTCGGGCTCCTCGCCCGCGGCCACGTGCTCATCGAAGGCGTGCCGGGCCTCGCCAAGACCCTGGCGGTCAAGACCCTGGCCCAGACACTGGCGATCGACTTCCAGCGCATCCAGTTCACCCCCGACCTCCTTCCGGCGGACCTCGTAGGCACTCTCATCTACGACCAGCGGAGCGGCGACTTCCTGCCGCGCCGGGGTCCGGTCTTCACCAACCTCCTCCTCGCGGACGAGATCAACCGCGCCCCTGCCAAGGTGCAGTCGGCGCTTCTCGAATCCATGGAGGAGCGGCAGATCACGCTGGGCGACCGGAGCTATCACCTCCCCGAGCCGTTCATGGTGCTCGCCACGCAGAACCCGATCGAGCAGGAGGGGACCTATCCGCTCGCCGAGGCGCAGGTGGACCGCTTCATGATGAAGCTCAAGGTCACCTACCCCACCCGCGCGGAGGAAGGCGAGATCCTCGACCGCATGCTCGTGGCCGGGGAGCTCAAGGCGAGCCCGGTGCTCGACCGCGACCGGCTGATCGCCGTGCGCGAGGTGGTCGATTCGGTCTATCTCGACAACAAGATCAAGGGCTACATCCTGGACCTGGTGATCGCGACGCGCGAGCCGAAAGCGGCGGGCCTGGCCGAGCTGTCGGACCTGATCGCCTTCGGCGCCTCCCCGCGGGCCACGCTGTTTCTCGCCCGCGCCGCCAAGGCCATGGCGATGGTGCGCGGGCGCGGGTACGTGATCCCCGAAGACGTCAAGGAGCTCGCCCCCGACGTGCTGCGCCACCGGATCCTGCCGACGTACGAGGCGGAGGCCGAGGAGATCACCTCGGACGCGTTGATCGCCCGTCTGCTGGACCGGATTCCGGTTCCGTAACGAGAGACTCGGAGGACCACGGTGTTCGGTCTCTTCGCGCCGAGAAAGCCCAAGGCCGCCCCGGCCGAGCCCGCGCGGGCGAAAGGCACGGGCCTTCCCGCGGATCTGATGCGCAAGGTCAAGCGCATCGAGATCGCGACCAACCGCCTGGTGGACCAGGGGGTGGCGGGCGACTATCACTCGGTTTTCAAGGGGCTCGGCATGGAGTTCGCCGAGGTGCGGCCCTACCAGCCCGGGGACGACGTGCGGACGATCGACTGGAACGTGACCGCCCGCATGGGGGAGCCGTTCGTCAAGAAGTACGTGGAGGAGCGGGACCTCACGGTCTTCCTGGTGGTGGACGTGTCGGGGAGCCTCTCCTTCGGCTCGCGGGCGATCCTGAAACGCGAGCTCGCGGCCGAGATCGCGGCCCTCCTCTCCTTCGCCGCGGTGCGCAACCAGGACCGCGTGGGCGCCGCGCTCGTGAGCGACCGGCTGGAGCTGTTCCTCCCCCCGCGGCGGCGGCGCACGCATGTGCTGCGCCTCGTCCGCGAGATCCTGGACCGGCCGGCCCAGGGCGGAACGGACCTCGAAGCGGGCCTCGAAGGCGTGCTCGCCAACCTGAAGCGCCGCTCGGTCCTCTTCATCATCTCGGACTTCCTGGGCTCCCCCTGCGCCAAGGCCTTGAAAGCCGCGGCGGCCCGCCACGACCTGATCCTCGTCGAGATCGTCGATCCGCGGGACGAATCGCTCCCGGAGGTCGGCCCGGTCGTGCTGCGCGACGCGGAGACGGGGCGCCTGGCGCTGGTCAACGGCAAGAAGCTCGCGAAGAAGCACGCCGA
>DATEIO010000243.1:0-2184 GCA_035278895.1 Thermoanaerobaculia bacterium
CCGGGTCGATCCACAGCGTGTGGAGGTCGTTGTGGACGTGCCGCATGTTGTGCTTGACGAGGGTCCGCCCGCCATCGTCCGAGCGCCATAGCTCGAAGACCGGCAGCCAGACGCGGTTCTCGTCCTGGGGATCGATCACGATGTGGTCGTAGAAGTAGCTGGTCATCATCTCGTGGACCCGCTCCCAGCTCTCCCCCGCGTCCTGAGAGCGGAAGACGCCGCCCGTATTCACGCTCCGCTGGCCCCGGCCGGCGGGCTGGCCCGTGAGGATGGCGGCGTAGACCACGTCCGGATTTCCGGGCGCCACGGCCACCTCGACCTTGCCTACGGCCTCGGCAGGGAGCCCCTTGGTGAGCTGGCGCCAGTGGGCGCCGCCGTCCGTCGTCTTCCAGAGGCCGCTCCCCGGGCCGTTCTCCAGCATGTCGCCGCCGCCGAAGCGGAAGCGGTGCCAGGTCGTGGCGTAGAGGACGTCCGGGTTCCGCGGGTCCATCGCGAGGTCCAGGGCGCCGCTCGTGTCGTCCACGAAGAGGACCTTCGTCCACGTCTCTCCGCCGTCGGTCGTCTTGAACATCCCGCGCTCGGGGCTCTTCCCCCAGAGATGGCCGAGGGCGGCCACCCAGACCGTCCGGGGATCTTTCGGATGGACGACGATCGCCCCGATCTGCTCCGTCTCCTCGAGCCCCATCGACCGCCAAGTCGTCCCCCCGTCCAGGGACTTGAGCACGCCCCGCCCCTGGGAGTTCGACCGCACGGACGCGGGCTCGCCCGTCCCCACCCAGACCTGCCGGGGATCGGAAGGTGCGACCGCCACCGCGCCGCAGGAGGCGACCGGGGCGTCGTCGAAGAGCGGCTCGAGCGTGGTGCCGTGATTGACCGTCTTCCACACCCCGCCGCCCGCCGTGCAGACGAAAAACGTGCTCGTGATCTTCCCCGCCGGGTCCGGAACCCCCACCACCTGCCAGACCCGCCCGGAAGGATTCGGCGGCCCCACGATCCGGAACGGCAGAGCATCGAGGATCTCGGGCGTCAGCCGCAGCGTCTCCGCCTGAGTGGCGGAGGCCAGAGAGAGGAGGACGGCGAACAGGGCGGACGGTCGGCGCATGAGTCGTCTCCTCTCCTACCACCCGATCCCGTAATCCTCCCCATAATCCGAAGACCCGCCCCACATGGTGCCGTGATCTTGATCGAAGAAAATCGCGTTGATCGGCCCCGAGGTGCGCTCCTCGACCTCCACCTTGTAGCCCATTTTCTGGAGCTCCGCCCGCACATAGGGCGGAGTGCTCGCGTGGAGGGTGATGCGTCCGGGCTGGGAGGCGTGGTCTCCGAAGGAGCTTCGCATCTGGTAGCTGTTGACGTTCGGCCCCTCGGCCGCTTCCTGAACGGTCATTCCGAACTCCGCCACGTCGAGAAAGAACTGGAGGAGGTTCTGATCCTGGGTGTCGCCTCCCTGCACCGCGAAGGCGAGCCAGGGCTTGCCGTTCTTCACGGCGAGGCTTGGCGTGAGCGTCACCCGCGGACGCTTGCCCGGAGTCAGCACGTTGAACGGATTCTGCGCCTCCTCCAGCACGAAGCTCTGCATACGCTGCGAGAGGCCGATCCCGCTCTTGCCCGCGATGAAGGCGGGCACCCAGCCGCCGGAGGGCGTGGCGGAGACGACCCAGCCTTCTTCGTCAGCGGCGAGAACGGAAGTGGTGCCGGCGCGGAAAGCTTCGTCGTGGCTCATCGCGGCCTGGTTCGGCTGCGTCCAGGTCTTCGACTCCTCGGGCGTTCCCCACTTTTCGAGAAGACCCGCATAGGGATTCTTCTTCCCTTCGAAAGAATAAGGATCGCCGGGCTTGACCGCCGGATCGTTCTTTTCGTTGTTCATCTGCTTGCGCCGAGCCGCCGCGTACTCTTTCGAAAGCAGGACTCCGACCGGCTCCTGGGGCGGGAAGTACGGATCGCCGTAGTAGAAATCGCGGTCCGCGAAGGCGAGGTTCATGGCCTGATAGATCGTGTGGATGTAGCGCGCGCTATTGAACCCCATGCCTTTCAGATCCAGCGGCTCCAGAATGTTCAACGCCTGGAGCATGGCTGGACCTTGCGTCCAGACGTTCAACTTGTAGACCTCGATTCCCTTGTAGTCGGTCTTCACCGGCTCTTCGAGATAAACCTTCCAATTCGCGAGGTCCTCTTTCGTGATCA
>DATEIO010000244.1:0-2709 GCA_035278895.1 Thermoanaerobaculia bacterium
CGCGAGACCGTGCGCTTCGCCGAGGGCCTCACGACCCTGCTCGCCGGCTCCCGCGCCGCGCTTTTAGAGGTCGGCCCCGGCTCCACGCTGGCCGGCCTGGCGCGGCACCAGTCCGACCCGGTCTCCTCGCTCCCCCGGGCGGGAGCTGCCGAAGCGGGCTCGGCGGCGCTGCTCGGAGCGCTCGGCCGCCTCTGGCTCGCCGGTGTCGACGCCGACTGGCCGGCCTTCCACGGTGGCGCGCGGCGCCGCCGGGTGCCGCTGCCCACCTACCCCTTCGAGCGCCGGCGATACTGGATTGATTCCAAGCCTGCGGCAGAGCCCGCTCCTGTCGAGGAGGCCGTCCGCTATGCCCGGCCCGGGATCGCGACCCCCTACCGGGAGCCGGGCACCGCGACCGAGCGCCGGGTGGCCGCCCTCTGGGAGACCCTGCTGGGCATCGACCAGGTGGGAATCCACGACGACTTCTTCGAGCTGGGAGGGCACTCGCTCCTCGCCACGCGCCTCGCCTCCCGGCTGTGCGAGGCCTTCGGCCGGGAGATCCCGCTGGAGACCGTCTTTGCGGCCTCCACGGTCGAGGCCCTGGCCCGCGCGCTGGACGACGAGGCGCAGGCGGGGGGCGGCCTGCAGCCCCCTCCCCTGCGGCCCGCGCCGCGCACCGGAGACCTGCCCCTCTCCTTCGCCCAGGAGCGGCTCTGGTTTCTCGACCGGCTGCAGCCGGAGAGCCCCTTCTACAACCTGCCGGTGGCGCTCGAGCTCCGCGGCTCCCTCTCGCTCCCCCTCCTCGCCGCGAGCCTCGATTCGATCGTCGCCCGGCACGAGGCGCTGCGCACCACCTTCCATCTCGCCGGGGACCGGCCGGTGCAGGAGATCGCGCCCACCCTCCCGCTCGCGGTGCCCCGGGTCGACCTGGACGGGCTGCCCGCGGACCTCCGGGCCGCCGAGGCGCTCCGCCTCGTGCGCGAAGAGTCCCGGCGGCCCTTCGACCTGACCCGCGGGCCGCTCGTCCGCGCCGCCGTGCTGCGCCTCGAAGACCGGGTCCACGTGGCGCTCTTCAACCAGCACCACATCGTTTCGGACGGCTGGTCTCTGGGGATCCTGATCGAAGAGCTCACCGCGGGCTACCGCGCCCTCCGGGCCGGCGAGCGCCCCTCTCTCCCTGATCTGCCGGTCCAGTACGCCGACTACGCCGTCTGGCAGCGCGAGTGGCTTGAGGGCGAGGTCCTCGCAGAGCGGCTCGGCTGGTGGCGGGAACGGCTGGCCGGCGCGCCCCAGGTGCTCGCGCTGCCGATCGACCGGCCGCGGCCCGCCACCCGGAGCCTGCGCGGAGCCCACCAGGATTTCGCGCTTTCGGACGGGCTCTCCGCCGCCTTGCGCGAGCTCTCCCGCCAGCAGGGGGCCACCCTGTTCATGACGCTCACCGCGCTCCTCGCGGCCCTGCTGGCGCGGCAGACCGGAGCCCAGGACCTCCTCTTCGGCTCGCCCATCGCCGGCCGCGACCGCGCCGAGACCGAGCGCCTGATCGGGATCTTCGTCAACACCCTGGTGCTCCGGGCCGAGATGGCGGGAGATCCGGCCTTCGTGGAGATCCTCGGCCGGATGCGCGAGATGACGCTCGGCGCCTACGCCCACCAGGACCTGCCCTTCGAGAAGCTCGTCGACAGCCTGCAGCCGGAGCGGAGCCTCGCCCATACCCCGCTCTTCCAGGTCCTCTTCGTGCTCCAGAACGCGCCGCTGGGCACGCTCGAGCTGCCGGGCCTCTCCGTGGCGCCGCTGCCCGCCGAGCGGGGAACCGCGCGCTTCGACCTCCTCTTCTCCGCCCGGGAGGAGGACGGCCGGCTCCGCGGCGACCTGGAGTACGACCGCGACCTGTTCGATCCGGCGACCGTCGTCCGGCTCCTCGGCCACCTGCGCATCCTGGCGGAGGGCGCGGCGAGCCGTCCGGAGGCACCCCTCTCCGCGCTGCCCCTGCTCTCGGAGGCCGAGGCCCATCAGCTCCGGCGCGAGTGGAACGACACCGCGGTCCCCCGGCCGGCCGGGGCTCTGCTCCACGAGCTCTTCGCCTCCCGGGCGGCGGCCGTGCCGCACGCCCCCGCCGTGGTCCACGGGGAGCGCACCCTCACCTACGCCGAGCTGGACCGGGTCACGGACCGGCTCGCGAGCCGGCTCTGCGGCCTGGGCGTAGGCCCGGACGTGGCCGTCGGCGTCCTCCTGGAGCGCTCGGTCGAGATGGTGGTGGCCCTCCTGGGCATTCTCAAGGCCGGCGGCGCCTACCTGCCGCTCGATCCCGAATCCCCGGGCGAGCGGCTCGCCGGGATGGCCGAGGAGGCGCGCGTGCCGGTGCTCCTCGCAGAGGAGCGGCTGCTTCCGGTCCTGCCTGCTGTCGAGGCGCGGGTCCTCCTCCTCGACGCGGGATGGGACGGCCCCGGAGGCGCGCTCCCCGAGCCGTCCGCGGACAACCTGGCCTACATCCTCTACACGTCGGGCTCGACCGGCCGTCCCAAGGGGGTGATGATCCCCCATCGCGGCATCGTCAACCGCCTGCTCTGGATGCAGGAGACCTACGGGCTTACCCCGGACGACCGGGTGCTCCAGAAGACCCCCTTCGGTTTCGACGTCTCCGTCTGGGAGTTCTTCTGGCCCTTGATCACCGGCGCCTGCCTCGTCGTCGCCGATCCCGGCGGGCACCGCGACCCCGCCTACCTGGCCGGC
>DATEIO010000245.1:0-7980 GCA_035278895.1 Thermoanaerobaculia bacterium
TCAAGGAAGGTTGACCGCGCTTCTTCGGCTCTCCCGTCCTCCAGTAAACCAGTCCCCTCGTTGATCAAGCGGTTGACCTCAGTAGAACGGCGCTCGCGTTCCCAGCTCAAGCCGAAGTAGAGGGCCAGGATCGCCAGAATCACGGCCGCCGCGAGGGAGGCGGCGAGAAGCTTCCTGAGCCATGTCGGGAGGCCTTCCCGGGTCGGGCGCAGGAAGAGGACGGGCGTGGCCCATTCTCCGGATTTCTCGTCCAGGCGGTGGATTGCGAGGCGCGCCTCCGTCAGGGCCGCTTCCACTGGATCTCCTGCGGCCAGGCGCTCGTAGAGAGCTTTGCTGAAGGCCACGGCCGCCGCGTCCGTGACGGGTTGGCGCATGGCGATCACGGCAGGAGCTCCGCCCATCACCAAAGCCGTCGCAACGCCGGCGAAGGGATCCGGTCCGGCCTCTCCCACGGAGCATGCCGTTTGACAAGCGTTCAGGACGACGAGACGCAAGTCCGGGAATCTTTTGAGATCTTCGGCCAGGGCGCGCCCGCTCACTGGGAGCGCTACGCCGTTCTTACCTTCCAGGAGGAGCATGCCCTCGCCGGTGGCACGGTCGAAGCTGCCGTGCCCCATGAAGTGGAGAACGTGGACCGGAGCCTTCCGGAAGATCTGATGGATCTCTTCCCGGTCGGTTTTCTGCAAAGGAACGATCGGTCCTTTCCAGGCTTCCTTGAGATTCCGGCGCTCGCGCTCGAGGTCGAGGGGAGGACAGCCGAAGGGGCTTGCAGAAAGGGCAAGGATGCGCAGCCGTTTCTCCTGCAAAGGCGCAGTCTGGCGTTTCCGTGGCACACGGAGGCAACGGACGACAGGCGTCTTTCGATCCAGGGTGAGGAAATCCCCCTTTTTGGGATCGTAAAGGGTTTCCCAGGGGAGATCCTGGAGAGGAGCCAGCTCGGGCTGCCGGGAGTCGATTTCGATCAGAATCCGCAGGCCCTCCTCCCGGGAGGACATCTCGCCCAAGCTTTCTTCGAAACGGCTCAGAACCTCCCCTTGAAAGAGGCCCTGGAACAACCCGGCTCCGATCCTCCATGCCGGGCCCTCACCCGTCCTCTCCGGGAGGACAAAAGAGCCGTCTCCCGGCCCCTGGGGCGATTCCACCTGGACGCTGAAAGCCCCGCCCGGACCGGGGCTGAACCGGATCACGAAGTCTTCGTATCTCACGAGCCCTTGAGACACGGTTTCGAGCACTCTGGGGGAGCGGGCTGAAACCCGCGCCTCCTGTCTCCGTATCTCCCCGAGCGGCAGGATCGTCCTGCCCTCGGGAGGGTACTGTCCATGCTTCGCCTCGCCGTCTGTCTTCTCTTCGCACCCCTACTGGCTGGCGGGCCGGCTTCGAATTTCGAGGTCCAGCCGATTGCCGAGGGGGTCTATGCCGTGGTCCGCCAGGACCCTCCGGGGTTGATGGTGGATGCGAACAGCGTGTTCATCGTCAACGAGGACGACGTGGTGGTGGTCGACACGAGCGGAGCCCCTTCGACGGCGAAGGAGGTGATTGCGGCCCTGCGGAAGATCACGGGGAAGCCGGTGCGGTACGTGGTCAACACGCATTGGCACGACGATCACATCATCGGCGACACGGTGTATCGCGAGGCGTTCCCGGGCGTCGAATTCATCGGGCACGCGAGGGCGCGGGAGTATCTGCCGGGGCAGGGGGCGGTCAACCGGAAGGGGTTTCTGGAGGGGGCTCCCCAGGCGGTCGAGATGCTCAAGGGGCTGCTCGCAGAGAATAAGAGCCTGGGCGGCGGGGAGCTTTCCGCGGAGGAGCGGACGAGCTACGAGAGCGACATACGGCTGGCGGAGCTGGCCGTGAAGGAGGGAGCGGGCGTGCCGCTGACGCTGCCCACGATCGCGGTCGAGGAGCGGCTGACGCTCTATCGCGGAGAGCGCGTCATCGACGTCCGCCACCTGGGGCGGGGGCACACGGGTGGGGATCTCGTGGTGCACCTGCCGAAGGAGGGGATCGCAATCACCGGGGATCTCGTAGTCTGGCCGGTTCCGCTCGTGGGGGGCGAGCAGTCGTCCGTCCGGGATTGGAGCGCGACGCTCGACCAGGTGATCGCGTTGAAGCCGGCCATGATCGTTCCCGGCCATGGGCCGGTGTTGCGGGACGATTCGTATCTAAAAATCCTCTCCCGTATGTTCGCATCCATCGAGCAACAGACCACGGCGGCCGTGGCCCGCGGGGAGACGCTCGAGCAGGCGCGCAAAAGCGTGGATCTGGAGGAATTCCGGAAGATCCTCGCGGGGGATTCCCCGGTCAGAAACGTCCTCTTCCGCACCTATGTCGCGGGTCCGGGGGTGGCGGCCGCGTTTCGCGAAGCTTCGGCGAAGGCTCCGGCTTGAACGTCTTGTTCGATCTGGACGGCACGCTGACCGATCCCGGCCTCGGGATCACGCGGTGCATTGAGCACGCTCTCGTGAGCCTGGGGAGGCCCGCTCCGGATCTGGAGAGCCTGCGGCGCTTCGTGGGCCCGCCGCTCCAGCAGAGCTTTGCCGAGATTCTGGAGACGCGGGACGAGGGCACAGTGGCGGAAGCGGTCCGCCTCTATCGTGAGCGTTTCGTGGCGGCCGGAATGTTCGAGAACAGCGTCTACCCCGACGTGCCCGAAGGGCTCGCGGCCCTGAAGCGGGCGGGACACCGGCTGTGGGTGGTGACGTCCAAGCCCCACGTGTTCGCGCGCCGGATCGTCGAGCACTTCGGGCTCGCCGGGCTGTTCGAGGAGGTCTACGGCTCGGAGCTGTCGGGAGAGAATGCGGACAAGACGGATCTCCTCCGGGTGGTCCTGGCCCGGGAGGCCATCCGGCCGGAGGACGCCTGTATGATCGGAGACCGCGCGCTGGACGTCGTGGCCGCCCGGGCTCACGGCGTCGAGGCGGTCGCGGTCCTGTGGGGTTATGGCAGCCGGGAGGAGCTCGTTGCGGCGGCGCCGGACCGCATTGTCGCCTCCATGCTGGAGCTTTGTGAGCATATCGGGCGGAGAGCCCACAGAGATTAGAAAGGATGCATCGTGGCACAGCCCAGATTCTCTTTCGGAATGGTTTTGCTGGGGCTTCTGCTGAGCGGCGTGGCTTCGGCGCAGGCTCTCGATCAGGTTCTCGCGTATGAAACGGTGAAGCCCGCGGACGTCAAGACCGTGGGTACGGAGACGAAGAACGGCGTGACGATTCAGGATGTCACGTTCGCGAGCGTGGGCGAGCCGACCCCGGTTCAGGCCTACATCGTCCGGCCGGCAACCGGATCGGGCCCGTTCGCGGGCGTGCTCTTCGTGCACTGGTTCGCGCCGAGATTTCCGACGTCGAACCGGACGCAGTTCCTGAAGGAGGCCGAGGCCCTCGCGCGACGCGGCACGGTGTCGGTGCTCATCTCGACGTTCTGGTCCGATCCCGAGCGGTACCGGCGCCGCCGGTGGGAGGACGATTATCAAAACTCCGTGAACCAGGCGAAGGATCTGCGCCGCGCGCTCGACGTGCTTCTGGCGCAGCCCGGGGTCGATCCGCAGCGGATCGGCGTCGTGGGGCACGACTACGGCGCGATGTTCGCGTCCATCGTGGCCGGGGTGGAGGCGCGGGCGAAGGCGTACGTGCTGATTGCGGGGACATCGCGTTTCTCCAACTGGTATCTTTTCGGCTCTTCGAGCGGCGTGCCTGAGGGGGAGGCGCTCACGAAGTTCAAGGAGCAGCTTGCGGGGATCGATCCGGTCGAGGTCATTGCAAAAACCAAGGCCACGACCTTCTTTCAGTTCGGCGAGGCAGACCGGTTCACGCCTCGCGAGGATTTCATCGCGTATTACATGGCGGCGCCGGCTCCGAAGCGGATCGCCACGTATCCGTCCGATCATCCGATGGAGGCTCCCATTATCCGCTTCGACCGGGAAGTGTGGCTGTCCGAGCAGTTGGGGCTTCCGGCTCCGAAGAGCCCGGAGGCCGCGGCGGAGCCGCATTGACGGATTTCGAAGTCCTCGGGCAGCGGCTCGAATACCGCTGGATCGGACCGGGCCCCGGCGAGGCGCCCACGATCGTGTTTCTGCATGAGGGCCTGGGATCGGCCGGGGGGTGGCGCGATTTCCCGGACCGTTTGGCCACCGCCACAGGGTGCGGCGCGCTCGTCTACAGCCGGCGCGGATATGGGGGCTCGGAGCCGGTCTCCGGGCCCCGGTCGATCCGCTTCATGCACGACGAGGCGCTCGACGTGCTCCCCGCGGTTCTGGAACACTTTGGGATCGAAAAACCCATCCTTTTCGGCCACAGCGACGGCGCGTCGATCGCCCTGATCTACACCGGGGCGCGCCGGGGGCCGGTCCTCACGCTGGTTCTCGAAGCGCCGCACGTGTTCGTGGAGCCGGTGTGCGTGGAGAGCATCGCCCGGATGGCGGAGGCCTACGAGACGACCGGCCTCCCGGAGCGGCTCGCCCGCCGCCATGGGGACAACACGGATTCCATGTTCCGGACGTGGACGGACGTCTGGCTCCGGCCGGAATTTCTTTACTGGAACATCGAGGACTACCTGCCGGCGATCGAAGAGCCCGTGCTGGTCGTGCAGGGGGAGGATGATGAGTACGGGACTCTCCGGCAGGTGGAGGCGGTGATGACGGGAGTCCGGGGACCGGCCGAGTCGCTGGTGCTTCCCGAGTGCGGGCACTCTCCCCACAAGGACCAGCCGGACCGGGTGCTCGACGCCGCGGCCCGGTTCATCCGGCAAGCCCGAAGGGCTATGATCTGAGCCCGAGAGGAGATCCCATGACCATCGCCAGCGATTCCAGCGTCAAGACGCCGCAGATCGTCACCGGCTCCCGCCGGACGTCCTCCCACGCGGAGATGGACGAGGCGGTAGCCGTGCTCCAGGAGAACAAGGGGGCGTGGACGGAGGTCAGCCCACGCGAGCGGATGAAGCTCGTGGGGGAGCTGATCGAGAGCTTCCTCGGGGTGGCGGACCGCTGGGCCGCGCTGGGCATGGAGGCCGAGGGGCTCGATCCCCAGCACCCCGGCTCGGCGGAGGAGGCGCTCGTGGGGCCGTATCTCATCCTCCGCAACCTGCGCCTGCTCCGCGAGTCGCTGCTGGACATCGAGACGCACGGCCGGCCACGCATTCCGGGCGCGGTGCGCACCCGAGCGAATGGCCAAGTGACGGCGCGGGTCTTCCCCCTGGACCTCTACGACCGGATCTTCTACTCGGGCGTGTCCGCCGACGTATGGATGGAGCCGGGGGTGACCGAGGCTTCCTTGCCCGAAACGCAGGCCGTGGCCTATCACGCGCCGGTGCGCCAGGGGCGGGTCGCGCTCGTCCTCGGCGGCGGCAACGTCTCGTCGATCGCTCCCATGGACGCGTTCTACAAGCTGTTCGTGGAAGATCAGGTGGTGTTGCTCAAGACTCACCCGGTCAACGAGTACCTGGGACCGCTCTTCGAGGAGGGATTCAAGCCCCTCATCGTCCGCGGCTTTGTCCGGGTCGTCTACGGCGGCGCCGACGAGGGGGCGTATCTCTGCGATCATCCAGGGGTGGACGAGATCCACATCACGGGGTCGGACAAGACCTACGAGGCCATCGTGTTCGGCCCGGGCGAGGAGGGCCAGCGCCGGAAGGCGGCGAACGAGCCGCGGCTCTCGAAGCGCTTCACAGCCGAGCTCGGCAACGTGAGCCCCGTGATCGTGGTGCCCGGTCCGTGGAGCGAGGGGGATCTCGACTACCACGCCGAAAACCTCGCCACCATGCTCACCAACAACGCCGGCTTCAACTGCAACGCCAGCCGGGTGATGATCTTCGACGCCGGCTGGGACCTCCGGAGCCGCCTCCTCGGCAAGGTGCGCGACGTGCTCCGTGGAGTCGCCTCCCGGCGCGCCTACTATCCCGGCGCCGCGGATCGCTTCGAGACCTTCCTCGCCGCTCACAAAGACACTGCCGAGCAGTTCGGAGAGCGCAAGGGCGACCGCCTTCCCTGGATGCTCATCCCCGGTCTCGATCCCAAAAAGCCGGACGACATCTGCTTCACGACCGAAGCCTTCACCGGCGTCTTCGGTGAGCTGTCCTTGAATGCAAAAACCACCGCCGAATATCTCGATCAGGCTGTGGACTTCTGCAACGACACGCTCTGGGGCACGCTCAACGTAACGATTCTCGTGCACCCCGAGTCGCTGCGGAACGAGGAGACGGCGATGGCGTTCGAAAGGGCGCTCGAAACGCTGCGCTACGGCACGATTGCGATCAATCACTGGGCGGGCGTGGGTTACGGCCTGGTGGTCAATCCCTGGGGCGCCTTCCCCGGCCACACGCCGGAAGACATCCGCTCCGGCGTGGGTTTCGTTCACAATACCTTGATGTTCGACCGTCCCCAGAAAACGGTGATTCGGGCGCCCTTCCGGGTGTTGCCGAAGCCGGTGTGGTTTGCCACCCACAAGACGGCGCATTTGCTGACCCCGAAGCTCGTGAAGTTCGAGGCGGCGCCAACGCTTGCGAAGATTCCGGGGATTCTGGGGTTGGCGGTTCGGGGGTAGACGAACACGGACCTGAAGGACACCAAGGACGAAACTCCGTTTCTTTTGTCCTTGGTGTCGTTGGTGTCCTTAGTGTCCTTTGGGGGCTCTACTTCCGGGCGATCTCCGACGTTCCCCCCTCCCCCTCACACCCATACACGTAAACCGGTGTGCCCGTGGGCACCATTTTCGTGAGCCTCTGCGAGGCGAACATGGGAATGCGAATGCACCCATGGCTTGCCGGGTAGGGGGGCACGTCCTGGCTGCCGTGGATGGCGATGCCTCCCACGATGTAGAGCGGGTTGTGCATTTCGCCCAGGGGGCTCTTTTTCCAGCCGGAGGCCTTCTGGTAGACCTCCAGGCGGCCGCAAGGGGTGATGGCCCGCGTTTCGGGGTAGCCGTTCTCGTAGAAGCGCTTTCCGGAGCCCGAAGAGATGGGGAGGATGTTGCCGGGCTTGCCCTCGGCGTCCACCAGGAAGAGGATCTGGCGGGCGATGTCCACCTCGATGTGGGGGCCTTCCGCGTGGAGGGGCCTAGGCGGGGCGGCCACGGAGAGGGCGTTCCATTCGGCCCGGGTGAGCTTCCCGGTGGGCCGGGCTTTCTGGAGCTTCTGGAAGGCGACCAGGGCGTGGCGCGTGGCCCCGTCCCAGACGCCGTCGATGGGGCCGGTCCAGAAGCCCAGGTCGGCGAGCCACTGCTCGGCCTGGCGGATCTCGGTCTTGGTGAGCGTGGGGCTGGCGGCAGACGCCGGCAGAGCCAAGAGCAGGAAGAGAACGGCGAAACGCTTCACGACATCCCCCTTGCACCCTGAACGGCCCCCTCCCCAAGAGGGGGCGAAGGTGATTCTATTGCTGTATACGCGCGGCGGGGTGCAATCGCCTCATGCCAGAGGCTCCAGCAAAAGTAAGGCCAGGAGCGCGGCCCGCTCCGGCGCGCGGTCGAGCACCACGTGCTCGTGGAGGGCGTGGGCGCCGTCTCCCACCGATCCCAGGCCGTCCAACGTCGGAACGATCCGGCTGGTGAAGCTGCCGTCCGAGGCGCCGCCGGACGTCCCCTCCTGGAGCTCGATCCCCAGCTTCGCGGCCCCGCGGCAAGCCGCCTCCCAGAGAATCCGGTTGCCGGGCGTGGCTTCGAGCGGCGGCCGGTCGATCCCCCCTTCGACTTCCATCTTCGTCCCCGGCGTCTTCGCCTCCAGGGCGAGAACGGTCTTTTCGATCCTCACGGCGTCGTCCCAGGCGAGCACCCGCACGTCCACCTCGGCGCTGGCCTCGGGCGCCACCACGTTCACCCGCTGGCCGCCGGAGACGATCCCCACATTGACCGTGATCCCCCGCGCGGGGTCCGCCAGGGCGTAGAGGGTCTGGATGACGTGGGAGAGCTCCAGGATGGCGCTCGCCCCCTTCTCCGGGTCGAGCCCCGAGTGCGCGGCCCGTCCGTGGATGCGGATCGAGAAGCGGAGCGATCCCTT
>DATEIO010000246.1:0-13974 GCA_035278895.1 Thermoanaerobaculia bacterium
CGTCACCGTCACGGGGGGGCCTCCGGGAACGATGGTGGCCGTCACGTCCGGCGGGACGTCATAGAGCGTCAGCGTCGCGCTCCCCACGTTGAGCCCGCCGGGATTCACCGTGATGACGTAGATGCCCGTCGCGGGCAGTGAAAGCGCATGGCTGAAGTACGAGGAGCCGCACTCGACCGTCTGACTGAGCAGCGGTGTGCCGTCCGGATTCTGGATCGAAACGTAGTTGCACGTGGCCGGGGCTCCCGGGTACAACCCGGACCCGAAGCTCACGAGCAGCGAGATGCGCCGCCCCGCGGTGCCCTGGAAGCTCACCTGTGCGTTCTGACCGGGCGTCGTGGTCGCCACGGTCACGGCGGAGCCTCCCGGAGCAATGGCGGCCGTCGTATCCGGGGGCACGCTGTAGAGCGTCAGCGTCGCGCTCCCCACGCTGAGCCCCCTGGGGTTCACCGTGATGACGTAGACCCCGGCCGCGGGCAGCAAGAGCGCATGGGTGAAATAGGAAGAGCCGCACACGATCGTCTCGCTGAACAGCGGAGTGCCGTCCGGGTTCTGGATCGAAAGATCGCTGCACGAGCCCGTGTTCCAACCGGCCCCGAAGCTCACGTAGAGCGAAACGCGCTGTCCCGCGGCGCCTGCGAACGTCGCGACGGCGTTCTGCCCCGGGACCGTGTTCGCCACCGTCACCGGCGAGCCACCCGGAACGATCGTCGCGATGGAGTCGGGGGGCACGTCGTAGAGCGTCAGCGTCGCGGTGCCGGTTTCGGCGCCGTCCGAATCGAACACGATCAGGTAGGTTCCGCTGACGGGAAGGATCTGCCGATCGATGAATCCCGACGAGCCGCATATGGAGATCGGGCTCCCGAGATAAGTCCCGTCCGGCCGGCGAATCGACACGGAATTGCATTCGCCACCGGACAGCCCGGCGCCGAGATCGATCTTGAGTGAGATCCGCTGCCCGGCGGAGCCGTCGAAGACGATCAACCCGGTCTTGCCGGCCTGAGAGATCGTCACGTTGCGGGTCTCGCCGATCGCCATCCGGCCGGTCACCTCGACATCCGCGGCCGTGTGCGGCGAGGGAGGGACGAAAAAGTCTCCGGTGCTCGTCGCGCGCCCGTTGAGCGTGGTCACCGTGATGCGGCCAGAGGTCGCGGTCGATGGGACCACTGCTTCGAGCCTCGCCGTCGTCGCTGAGTTGACAAGACCGGCATGTTCGTTGAATGCCACCTTGGTGCCGCCGGGCGCCGGCTCGAAATCCGCACCGGTGATCGTTACGACATCGCCCGCCGTGCCGATCCCAGGCGTAAATCCGCTGATCGAGGGCCTGCCGTTCGATCCGACCGTGAACGGTGTGGCGCTGACCGCGGTGCCGGCGGGAGAGGTGACGCGAATCGGACCGGTCGTGGCTCCGGCGGGCACCACCGCCACCAGCCGGTTCGCCGTGGCGCTCGACACCGGGGCCGCCACGCCGTTGAAGGTCACGGTGTTCTGGGCCGCCGTCGCGCTGAATCCCGCGCCCACGATCGTCACGCTCGTGCCGGCGGGCCCCGACTTCGGGCTGAACGAGAGGATCGATACGGCCGCGCTCCCGCGCGTGATGGACACGATGTTGCCGAGAGCGTCGTAATTGTAGGTGGCCGTGTTGCCCGTGGCGTCCACCACGCCCACCAGCCGGCCGGCCTCGTCGTACGCGTAGACGAACGGCGGGGTCTGCTGGGCCTGGAGCAGGCTGGCAAGCTGCAGCAGGATCACCGCAAGGACAAGGCCTCGTGAGCCCGGTGAACGGAGCAACCGACTCGGCATGGGCGCCACCTTGAGCCGCCGACGGCCGGCCCGAACAGGGTTGGAGGTAAAGATCACACTCTAATGACGCGACGATCCCTGGGTCAAGGGCTCAAGGGCCGGCTCGGGGCTCGTGAGCGCCGTGAGAAAGGCCACCAGATCCGCCTTCTCTTGCGGCGTGAGCACCAGCGGCCGGCCCGCCTCGAGGCCCCGGTAGTAGAGCTCGCGCTCCACCGCCTCCGCGAGCGTCGGCACGCTGCCGTCGTGCATGTAGGGGGAGGTCCGCGCCACGTTGCGCAGGGTGGGCGTCCGGAACCGGCCGATGTCTCCGGGCTTCAACGTGACGGCGAACCGGCCGAGGGCGGCGACCTCCGGATCGCTCGTGATGCGCTGGTCGCGCTCGGCCGGCGACAGGCTTACGAGGCGGGTCGCCCGGTCCGCCAGCCCGGACTGGACGCGCGCCTGCCCGATTCCGATCGTGTGGAATTCGTGATCGGTCAGGAGGGCGTGCTTCTCTCCGATCGTGTGACAGGCTGCGCAGCGCGCCCGGCCCGTGAAGAGGCCGAGGCCGCGGACCTGCGCGGCCGACAGGGCGGACGGCTCGCCTCCGTACAGGTAACGATCGAATGGCGAGTCCCCCGCCACCAACGTCCGCTCGAACGCCGCGAGGGCTTTGACGACGTGCTCGATCCGGATCGACTCGGGAGCCACGCCGAAAGCGGCCCGAAACCCGTTCGCATACGCGGCGTCGGCCCGGACCGTGGCGAGGAGCTCGCCGTGGCTTCCCAGACCGTGCTCGACGGGATTGATCAACGGGTCCGCCGCCTGCTCCTCGAGGCTCTCGCGCCGGCCATCCCAGAAGAGCGACGTAAAATAGACACTGTTCAAAAGGGTCGGCGTATTGCGCGTCCCGGCCCGCTGCCCGACTCCTTTGGCTACGGTCTGGCCGTCGGTGAACGCGTGGCCGGGCTGGTGGCAGGTCGAGCAGCTGACCATGCCATCCGCGCTCAGGCGCCGGTCGTCGAACAGGGCGCGCCCCAGCGCCACCTTTTCCGGCGTCTGCAGGTTGTCCCGGGGAATCGGAACGGGAGGAAGCCCGAGCGTCGACGGCAGAGGCAGACCCGCTTCACCGGCCAGCGAGCCGAGGGCAACCAGCGCACCCGCCACGGCCACGAAGAGCCGCAGACGGCGGGTTCGCGCGTCTCGCCCGGCCCGCGAGGCCGCGAAATTGATTTCAGGCGGGATCACTCCGATTCAGTCTAACACCTCACCGGTTGAATGGCCGCTCGGTGATCCAGTGGAAGCCTCGGGTGGTGAGCTACTTGCCCGGCGGAATCTGCACGTCGATGAATTCGGCTCCGTTGAGCTCGAATTCCAGATCGGTGCGGAGCGGTTGGGGCTTGTCGAGGAATTCTTTCTCGTAGGTCTCGAAGAACTTGTTCTTTTTCGCCTTGGCCGAGATCCAGATGATTTTGGGGTCTTTGTTCTTCTTTTTGAATTCAGCCCCGTAGTTTCTCGTGTTGCTCACCCGGCGGGCGAGGTCGATCAGCACCGCGCACTCGGGGATCGGATTGTAGAACTCCCGTTCGGTGGAGACGATCGCCTGGGCCGCCGGCTTCTTTCCGGACTTGGGGACCGGCAAAAGCGTATCGAGCATCCGGTAGATGCTCGCGGCACCAGGGCCCGCCTTGCCCGGCTTGGGTTTCGGCTGAAGCCCGGCGGCCGGCGGTGTGGCGTTGATGCTTCCGTGATGGCCGATCTTCAGGAAGTCGATGGGGTCCTTGAGGTGGGTCAGACGGTGTTTCTCCCACATCACGTTCCAACTGCCGTTGTCCTTGCCTGGCCTGAACTCGCCTTCCCACTCGGCGTCGCCGACGAACAACAGCCTTCGTTTCTTCCACTCGATCAGGAGCACGACGCTCATGTTGTTCTGGATGGCGGTATCCTTGGCCGCAAACGCGAGGCCGTTGGACAGCATGCCGGACTGCAGAAGGCGAAAGTCGCCGGCGCTGATGTTCGCCGGGGTGGGGCTTTTCGAACGCTTGCCGGCCCGGGGCCTGGCGGAAGAGCTGACCTCCTGAAGGCCCTTGAGGCTGACGTCGATCTCTTCGCCGAGGTAGAAATGGTCGATGTCCTGTTCGGGAGCGAGAACGCGGATCGTTGCGCCTTTAAGATCGAGGTCGAGCTCCTCGGGCGTCATTCCGGCGTGGACGAACTTCGGCTCGATTCCGTTGGCTTTCGGCAGTGTTTTCATCAGAAAGTCATCGGCCGCATCGTTGCTGACGCCGTAGGCGGAGGCCAGGATCTCGAGCTGCGGGCTCAAGGCCATGCCGCTGTCCACCAGCCGGCGCATGTGCGCACTGGCCAGGGCGTGGAGCTTGTGCGTCTTCTGGGCCTGCGGGTGCTTGGGATCCATCACCGCGCTGAGCCAGACGTTTTTGACCTGGATGTTCTTGAACCACTCCTTGTCGAACCCCTTGATATGGTCTTCGTGCCGGTGCGTGGCAACGATCAGGTCGAGACGCTTCTTGCCTTCCACGTCTCCGTCGGGCAGCATCGTGGCCTCGAGATGCTTGATGGCTTTCTCGAGCAGCTCCGCGCCCCCCTTCTTGCCGCAGTCGATGAGGATGTGGAATCCGTCCTTCCCTTGCGGGATGCGGACGTAGATGCAGTCTCCGCAGCCGACGCGGTAAGCCCGAATCAGGAGATGATTTCCCATCGCCGTGCTCCCAGATCGTCTTCGTCGTTATGAGACAGGTGCAGGTGGGGCGACAAGCGGAAACGCACCCGGTCATCCTCCCCTTCCACCACCAACGGGGGAACCGCAGCTCCCAGAAATCCCTTCGCGGAGCCGATCACGGCTCCGACCCGTCCGGCAGCGATCTGGCTGGCCAGATCGTCGAGCATCTCCTTCTTGCGGATGGTTCCTTCGGCGACCGCGGACTCCCAGCTCCTGGCGACGGCGCCGCCTCGGACCCGTTTGCCCCCGTAAGGAAGGGAGCCGGGCTTCATCGCCCAGTTGAGGACGTTTCCGTTGTCATCGAAGACGAGGGTTCCGCCACAGAGCATGGACGTCCAGCGCCCCTTGAGCTCGCCGAACCGCTTGCCCTCGAGAAGGACGTCTTCCCGCCAGACGTATTCGAGGATGATCTGCCGCGGCAGCCTGGCACCCTGACGAGCGCGTTTGTTGGCATCGTAGAGATCGGCGATGAAGAAATCCTGGTTGGCGGGGATCAGGAGCTCCTGGCGGTTGTCATCCAGGAAGCGGTACGCGGCGGCACGCGAGCCCGAGATCGCGCCGATGTCGTGGTAGACGCACAGCCGGAGACGATCGTAGAGATACTGCGGTTGGGTCAGTCGCTGCTCGTCTTCCTTCGAAAGAATCTGTCGCTTGCGGAAGACCTTGATCAGCATGGAATAGTAGCCCTGGGGATCGATCGGATCGGCCAGTTGCTGCGACCGGCAGACCGCGAGAGCGTAGTCCCGGAACGTCACGTCGACGGGAGGAAGGAGATCGAGCGGCTGGATCGCGGTGCGCTGCATGCGATCGGCGGCGCGCCAGAAAGCCTGCGCGGGGCTGGCTCTCTTGCGCGTTGGGGCGGAGTCTCCGTCGGCGGCAGGGGCCTCTTCGGGCTGGCGCCGATAGTTCTTCGCGAGCTCGATGAGGATGTCGAACATGGCGCCCGTGAGGACGGTGGAGACGCGATGTGCGCTCGTCTCTCCCTTCATGGCCGACATTTTGTCCTTGTTCCTCGCCGTCCTCAGGTACGGCCGGCCCGAGATGTTCTTGCCGAACTCCTCGGCGATCGACCCGATCGGGTCGGCTTTTGCCATGTTCCCCTGGGTCGCCTGGGCCACGTGCCGGCGCAGCTCGCCGTTTTTCAGCGTGAGCAGGATGGCGGTCAGGTCGCCGATGAATTCATGGAACGCTCCCGTCTGGACGAGGCTGCTTTCGTTGTACAGCGGGCGGATACCGTCGAGAACGGCGTGGCCGAATTCGTGATTGACGATGTCGGCCGAGAGGCAGGTGTAGACGACGTCGGGGTCCGACCCGAAGTAATAGAACTGGAGCGATTTGCTGCTGCGGTCATAGAAGGCGTTCTCGCCGTAACCGGCGCGGGGCACGACGATCAGACGGTTCCCTTCGAAAGCCCAGGGGATGCGCCGTCCGAGAGCGGAGCCGTCTTCGAAGAACGCCAGGGCGCGCTGCAGGATGGCCCAGACGCTCACCTGGTGAAACTGCGGAAGGTGAGCCGTCTTCTGCTCGATCACCTGGTTGCCGATGACGAACTTCTGGAGCTTCTCATTCCATTCCGCGGGGGGCGTAAGCTCATCGGTGTCGGCGTTGTAGTCGACGACGGCGAAGCGGGCGCTGGTGGGACCGTCGGCAAGGCCCGGCTCCCAATCGACGAGAAGCTGCTCGTCGAAGCCCAGGGCCGGGTTGCTCTTCGCGACCTGCGGATCCTGCATGTAGGTGGTGAAGGGGACTTGCAGCCCGCACTCGCGTTCGAGGCTGGAAGGGAGATAGGAGGCGGCCGCATACAGCGCGACGCGGTCGTCGGGAGAAATCCTGGCCGTGAGAGACGTTCGCCGCGGCGTTTTCGGAGCCGCGCCGCGAGAGGCGGGGGGTTGCTTTTTCGCCACGGAAATCTCCCTTCGGGAATCGCGGACCTCCAGGGTTTGAAAAGCGTACCTCTATCTTAGAGCAATCCTTTGTACAGTGTCAAAGGAACAAAAGAGCCTGCGCTCCGCCGGCCCGAAAAGTGAGCGGCCTACTTCGGCACGTCCAGGGCCGGATTGGCTTCGAAGAAGCCGGCCGGGATCAGGCGGAAGCCGACGTTGGTGGTCGGCATGACCGGCCACTCTTCCGGCCGCGGGATGTGGGTGACGTTCAGCGTATACCAGAGCACCAGGTCGGTGTTTTCGATCGGCTCGTTTTTCGAGGCGTAGCGCGGCAGGCCGTCGCCTCCCTCGCTCTGGTTCGGGTAGTCGCCGCCCGCGTAGAGCTCCCGCGGCCGGTAGCGGGTGACCCAGACGTGATGGTCCATGAAGCCCGCCCGCTTGCGCGCCAGCGATCCCTCCAGGGAGTAGGGAACCGAGTTCGCCCCCGGCACCAGGATGTAGCCGCGCTCCAGTCCGATCCCGTTCTTCTGCGAGGGATTCAGAATCCTCCAGGCGCGGGCGTCGGCCAGGCTGATGTCGCGCTGGGCGTCCTTCTCGCGCGCCAGGACCTTCTCTTCCATGACGATGGCCGTGCCCGCCGGATTGCCCGGCCCCGCCGGCGCGGAGCGGGTGTTCATCTCGGCGAACGAGTTGGCCGTGCCGTAGACGTCGAAGTCCAGCCGGAAATTCAAAATGTGCTGGTGGTGCGGTGCGACCACGCGGCGCGCTACGAGATGTCCGTTCGCGTCGTGGGAGTGGGTCTCGTTCGTGACTCCCTTGGCGAGCATGATGCCGGTCAGTCCGGACTCCACGTGGATCGAGCCGTCCTGGCGGAAGATCCAGTTGATCGAGTAATCGTAGTTGCCCACCGTGGCGATGGTGAAGACGACCAGCTCGCGGCCGCGGCGGGACTCGTTGTTCCACTGGTCGCCGCCCGTCTCCCGGTGCTTCCAGAGGAGCCCGCCGTCGCGCTCGTAGATCCCGATCACGTCCTGAGAGACCACGGGCCGGCCAAACTCGTTGGAGAAGACCGCGTCCAGGAGGACGGCGTTCTCGGGGGCGTCGAGCTTCGGCTCGATCGTGTACGCGCCCTTGCCCACGCCGTACTCGCCGACGTCGAAGGCGCAGCGCCAGTTCCAGTTGCCCGCGGGGTCACCGTAAGGCACGGCCATCTCGGAGAACGAGGCGCGGTAGAGCACCGGCTGCGGCTGGCCCGCCGGGTCCGTGTAGGTCACCAGGTAGAGCACGAGGCCTTCCCGCGGATGCATCACGTAGCGGAAGCGCCATTTCTGCCAGCTCACCTCGTTGCCGCGGAGCTCGAAGCTCGGCCCCTCGGGCTGGGTGATGGAGAGCGGCTTGGGAGCCTCCCTGAGCTTGCCCAGGCTGCGGCGGACGGACTCCTCGTCGAAGTCCTGAGCGGGATCGGGCAGCTTCGGCGCCATGGGCATCTCAGTCAGCTCGAGGAGCTCTCCGCTGTTCACGTCCACCAGGGCGTCGAGCCCCTCCACGGGCTGGCCGTAGAAGTTGGCGGCGTCGCCCTGGAAGAAGGTCAACCCGCGCAACAGCCGGCGTCCGCGGTACTGCTCGGGGACCGTGCCCACCGCCCAGAAGTCGATCTGGACGTCATCGGGCTCCAAGCCGCGCTCCTTGACCGCGGCGATCCAGCGCTCGTTGCCGCGGAGGGCCTCCTCGAGAAGGTCGCCGTCCTCGTCGAGCACCATGGGCTGGACTCCCTGTGCTTCCGTCCAGGAGTCGACCTTGGGCTTGTCCGGGTCCTTGACGTTGACCAGGGCTTCGAAGGTCTTGTTCCTCGCCCGGTCGTAGATCACGGCGAAGACCTGCCGCGGGAACGAGGGGCCGCCCTTGTATTTGAGGATCTCCTGCTTGGGAGGATCGTTCAGGGCCACGAGGGCGAAGCGCGCCTCCGCGGGAAAGCCCGTCCGGGCCTTCAAGGCGCGGGCCGCGGCGCGGATCTCCTGGCTGCTCAGCGGGTCGAGAGGGTGGGAAGCCGGCTGGGCCGCGACGGGTCCCATGAGAAGGAGCGAAAGAGCGCACGTCCCGAACAGAATCCGCAAGCGTGAAGTCCGCATAGAAGATCTCCTCTTTGAACCGCAGGAGCGTAAGAGGTGGGCGCGCCAGCGTCAAGCCACCTCCCTGACGCATCCGTTCTCAAAGGCAGACTGTCTCCAGGCAGGCTTCTATCCCACCCGAGGAGAGATCTCTTCGCGGCTGCTTCTGATACCCTTGCTCCAGAACTCGAGATCCGGGAGAGTGTCCATGTCAAGCTCTGCCCCCCTTCCCCTGCGAGAGACCGCAGCGCCGGAGCCTGCGCCAACAGACGAGCGGGCGAGCGCCTCCCCCGCCTGGGGACCGGTGAAACGGTTCTTCCTCCGCTTCGGATTCGTCTACTTCCTCCTCCTGATGGTGCCGTTCGACGTGGGGGTCCTCCCCTTCGGCAGGACGATCCTCCGGCCGTACGAGGTCTTCTGGGAGTCGGTGGGGACCACCGCCGGCCGGCAGGTGTTCGGGGTCGACTTCGAGGTCGTCGAGACCGGCAGCGGGGACACGACCTTCGACTACGTGAAGACGTTCTGCCATCTGGTCCTCGCCGTGCTGCTCGGTCTCCTCTGGACGATCCTCGACAGGAAGCAAACCCGGGACCCGCGGCTCTACGAGTGGTTCCGGGTGTATCTCCGGCTCTCGCTCGCGCTGGCCATGATCGTGTATGGCACGATGAAGCTCATTCCAACGCAGTTCGGCACCCTCGGGTACTACCGGCTGTTGCAGCCCTTCGGCAACGCTTCGCCCATGGGGCTCCTGTGGACGTTCATGGCGGCGTCCCCGGCCTACACGGCGTTTACCGGCGCCATCGAGACGCTCGGGGGCCTCCTGCTCATCCCCCGCCGCACCACGCTCCTGGGAGCGCTGGTGAGCGCCGGTGCCCTCCTCCAGGTGGTGATGCTCAACTTCTGCTACGACGTGCCGGTGAAGCTCTTCTCCTCCCACCTGCTCGTCATGGCGCTGGTGCTCGCCGCTCCGGACCTGCGGAGGCTCGCCGATCTGTTCCTCTTCAACCGCCGGGTGGAGCCCGTCGAGATGCGCC
Source organism: Thermoanaerobaculia bacterium (assembly GCA_035278895.1). Lineage (GTDB taxonomy): Bacteria > Acidobacteriota > Thermoanaerobaculia > Multivoradales > UBA5704 > DATARR01. The sequence continues at coordinate 9,548 of DATEIO010000246.1, forward strand.
CCTTGTTCGCGAGCCGGCGGCTGGGCCGTGTCGCGGGAGCCCTGTGGGGGATCGGCTTCGCCGCCATCACCGCCTCCTGGCTGTACGGCGCCTATCAGTCGAACAAGCAATACGGCTTTCTCGCGCCCAAGCCGCCGCTCCACGGCGTCTGGGAGGTCGAGGAGATGATTGTGGACGGGAAGGTCCGGCCGCCGCTTCTCACCGACGAAGAGCGGTGGAGACGGGTGGTCGTCGAGGAAGCCGGATACTTTGGCATCCAACGCATGAAGGATTCCCGGGCCGGGTTTTACGGATTCGAGCAGGATTCCGCCAGGAAGACCTTCACGCTCCAGGACCAGAGGGATCTGAAGAAGAAATACGTGCTCTCCTACCAGCGGCCGAAACCGGAGATCCTCGTAATGGAAGGCTCGTTCAAGGACCAGCAGATCCGCGTCAGGATCCGCCGGTTCGACGACTCCGAGTTCCTGCTCACCAGCCGGGGCTTCCATTGGATCAACGAGCAGCCGTTCAACCGGTAGAGAGGGTCCGGACGAGTTGGCGGCGGCCTCCATTCCCGGCTTCAGCAGGACAGCGAGGAAGAAGCTAGCACCTAACTCTCGCTTCCACCGGACGGCCGGCTGCGCCGCCCGCATGGTGCAGCGTCAGGGCGTTGGGCGGCTGCCGTGTTACAGTGCCAATCAATGGGAGCAGAGGAGCGATACGATGGATATTTGGGAGCACCTGTTCATGACCGGCGAGTTCCGCGCACGGGCCGACCTGTTGTCCGGCCTGACGCTCGATCAAGTCACACTGCGCCCGGACGGCGCGTCGCACTCAATCTATGACGAGCTGTGGCATGCGGCGGGATACCAGCGGTTTGTCCTCGAGGGGGGTGACGCGGCCGGCGACCGATACCCGAGCGTGGCGCCAGAGCACGAGGACCAGTGGCACGACTTGGTGCGAGGGTTCCTGGACGGCGCGCGGGCTGCGGCAGCGTTGGGGCAAGCGCCGGAGCGGTTGGCGCGCGAGGTCGAGCCTGGCTGGACGATGGCCGATGAGTTGCACTGTGTGGCGGTACACAACGCGTATCACCTTGGCAAGATCGTCGCGTTGCGGCAGCGGATCGGCGCGTGGCCGCCGACGGCAGCTGCGGGCGAGTCGTAACCTCGCCCTTGCGACGCCGCCCAACTAGCGGCAGTTAGCAGTCATGCCGATCGAGCCGTCTGTTGCAGAAGTGGCCAACCCACCGTCGTGGCCAGTGGGCGACTATCGCCTGCGACCGCTCCGCCTCTCCGACGCGGCAGCTTGGCATGCGTATCTCCGCGATCCGCTGGTTCTCGCACACACCAGCTTTCCTGAGCTCGACGTGGCTGCCGTTGAAGGCATGCTCTCCCACCAGCTCCAGGCCTACGCTGCTACCTCTTCCTGCCGGTGGGCTCTGGTCGACGCTGGCGACACGCTCGTCGGCACTTGCGGCTTCTCCAATTGGTCATTGCCACACGCCCATGCCGAGCTGGTCTACGACCTCGCTCCAACCCTGTGGGGCCGCGGTCTCATGCGCGCCGCGGTTCAGCAGGTCCTCACGTGGGCTTTCGTCCGTGCTCGTTTCAACCGCATCCACGCATTCGTTATGACCACCAACTTGCCCTCAATGCGGCTGCTCGAGGCTGTGGGCTTCGAACGCGAAGGCACTCTCCGGCAGTTCCGCATTGCGAGAGGCGTCGCGCGCGACTTCCACGTCTACGCCTTGCTTCGGGCAGCTGCCCGCACTGCGGGGACGGAATTGCTCGAGTAAAGCGGAGCCGGATGGTACGGATGTTGCTTCACCCATTGGCGCGAAAATGTCCGGCCGAGCCAATGCCCTTTGACTGCGAGCGCATCGTTGACTCCGGCTTCGGGTGGCTCGTCACGATGGAGACAACGGAGGAGTGACATGGGGAATCCTGCAAAGAACACGATTTGCCTTTGGTACGATGGCGACGCCGAGGACGCGGCGCGGTTTTACGCCGAGACCTTTCCCGATTCGTCCGTCGATGCGGTACACCGCGCCCCGGGAGACTTTCCGTCGGGGAAGAAAGGGGACGTATTGACCGTCGAGTTTACCGTGATGGGCATTCCGTGCCTCGGGCTCAACGGCGGGCCTGCGTTCAAGCACGACGAAGCCTTCTCGTTTCAGGTCGCAACCGTTGACCAGGCTGAAACGGACCGCTACTGGAACGCGATCGTCGGCAACGGCGGCCAGGAGAGTGCGTGCGGCTGGTGCAAGGACAAATGGGGCCTGTCCTGGCAGATTACGCCGTTGATACTGACGAAAGCCATAACCGATCCCGATACCGCTGCCGCCAAGCGCGCGTTCGATGCGATGATGCAGATGACAAAGATCGACGTCGCTGCGATCGAGGCGGCATACCGCGGTTGAGACCGCAACTGGACGACAGCTTCAGGTCGCGAGAAGCGCGGGACTGAAGGGGGGCCAGCATGCTTCGGAATCGGAGATCCGGTACGGGCAGGACGATTCGGCGGACTGTTTGGGCGGTTCTTCTGGCGGTAGGAGTGCCAGCGCTCGGGGCGGCACAGGTCGAGCTGGTTTCGCGGGCGCCGTGGCGGCGCGCCCCGGACGCGACCGGAGCGAGCCATCCCCTCGGCCGGTCTCCCCTGAGCGCGGACGGGCGCTATTTCGTCTACAGCAGCGACGCCTCCAACCTGGTCCGGGGGCAGATCGATCCCAACGCCGGGGCCGACGTCTTCCTCTACGACCGGCTCCAGGGGACCACGGCCCTGGTGAGCCACGTCGCCGGCTCGGCCCTCACGGCGGGCGACGACCGCTCGTACGAGCCCGTCCTCAGCGCGGACGGCCGCTACGTCGCCTTCGTCAGCCAGGCGCGGAATCTCGTTCCCGGCCTCCAGAACGCCCTGCCCGGCCGGATGAACGTCTTCCTCTACGAGCGAGCGACCGGGAAGATCACCCTGGCGAGCCGGCGCGCCGGGAGCCAGGAGGCCGCCAACGGCTTCTCCCTGAATCCCATCCTGAGCGCCGACGGGAGCTACGTCGGCTTCAACAGCTCCGCGACGGACCTGGTCCCCGGACAGCTCGCGGGTCTAGGCATGAACGTCTTCCTGTACGAGCGGGCCTCTGGAGCCACGACGCTCGTCAGCCGGCAGGGCACTTCCGCCCAGCAGCCCGGCAACAGCGAGGCTTCCCTCCAAGGCTTGAGCGCCGACGGCCGGTATGTGGCGTTCCTCAGCTGGGGCAGGGACCACGTCGCCGGCCAGAACGACTCGAACCGCAACGCGGACGTCTTCCTCTTCGACCGCCTCGCCGGCGCGTCCACCCTCGTGAGCCATTCGAACAGCTCGGCCCCCACCACGGGCAATGACGGCTCCGACTCGGCGAGCTTGAGCGCCGACGGCCGGTACCTGGCGTTCAGCAGCCGCGCGACTGACCTGATCTCGGGCCTGAGCGGCGGCAACCGGTCGCACGTATTTCTCTACGACCGCCTGCTCGGTACGGTCTCGCTCGTCAGCCGGTCTCCAGGCTCGCCGAGCACCGCGAATCCAGAAGGGGGCGAGCAACCCCTCATCAGCGAGGATGGCAGCACCATCGCGTACTTCGGCGGCAATTCACTATCGCACCACCAGACCTCCCTCTTCGTCTTCGACCGCTTGACCGGCAGCACGACGCACGTGTCCCCGTCCATCGACGGGCCCGCCACGCCTCCGACCGACAACACGGACACCGTGTCCCTGTCCGCGAACGGACGGCTCATGGTCTTCTCGCGGCTCTCCGTCCTCGCGAGCCTCGAGTCCCGCGACGTCTTTCTCCTCGACCGGACCACCGGTGCGACCGTCCTGGTGAGCCACGCGGCCGGCCTTGCCGGGAAAGTAGGGAACGCCCCCTCCCTCCTGCCCGCTCTAAGCGCGGACGGAAGCTGGATCGCGTTCTTCAGTGTGGCGAGCGATCTGATCGCCGGCAAGAAGGATCTCACGTGGACGCCGGACGTCTTCCTCTACGAGAGGGCCACGGGAGCGAGCCGGATCGTCTCCCTGCACCCGCCCGGCATGGCCTCGCTCACTCCCCAGGCCCGCAGCGGCGCGCCCTCGGTCAGCGGCGACGGGCGGTACGTCGCCTTCGTCAGCGAGGCCGCGGGTCTCTTCCCGGGTCATATCGACACGAACCGGGCCTCCGACGTCTTCCTCTACGACCGGATCTCGAAGAGCACGACCCTGGTGAGCCACTCGCGCACCGCCCTCGCCAAGTCCGCCAACGCGGCCTCCGAAGCGCCCCTCATCAGCCGGGACGGCAACTTCGTTCTCTTCGCGAGCCGGGGCACCGACCTCGTCGCCGGCCAGCAGGATTCCGCAGGCACCTACGACATCTTCCTCTACGACCGGCGCCAGGGCACGACCACCCTGGTCAGCCGGTCGAAAGACTCGCGCGTCCAGGCCGC
>DATEIO010000247.1:0-19238 GCA_035278895.1 Thermoanaerobaculia bacterium
TGCGCACCCGTACTTCGCGAAGGGCAAGGCGTGGACCTTCAAGCCGCGCGACCGGCACGTCGACTTTTCGCGGGACGGGCAGGTGGCCTGGTTCGATGAGCTGCTCGATAGCGCCACCTACGGCGAGTGCCGCGGGACCGGCGTGCTGGAGAAGGGGGAGGGCGGGTGGAAGATCACGCAGTACCACCTCACGATTCCCATGCCGAACGATCTCGCGAAGGATTTCGTGGCGCGCATCCGCGAGGCGAAGAAGCCAGGGACCTAAAGGACAGAAAGGACCCAAAGGACTACAAGGACAGCAGGGACAGAAAAGGCGGGAAGCCTTAGCTCTGGCGGCTTTTGTGTGTCCTTGATGGTCCTTGGTGTCCTTCGAGTCCTTGGTGTCCTTTCTCCTTCGCGGCCCCAGCGCCGGAAACATCGCCTCAGCGCTGGGGAGACAGGCCAGCGTTTCTTACGCCGAGCCAGCGTTGCTTATGCTGGGCCGGCGTTGCTTGTACCGGCCCGGCGTTGCCGCGCAGGGCCGGCGTTTCGGGAGACGGGGCAATTTTCGTAGAGATGCGCCAGCTCCCGGGACAATGCTCCAGCGTTGCCGCGCAGCGCCGACATAAGCATCGCTGGCGCGATGTCTCGGGAGATGGGCCAGCGTTGGAAATATCGGCCTGGCGTTGCAACGCCGGGCCGGCGTCTCCCGAGATGCGGCGATCTCCGCAACGCAGGGCCGGCGTAAGGAACGCTGCCGCTGCGTTGCCGAGATGGGGCAGCGTTGCTTGCGCCGGGCCAATATCTGCGGAGACGCCCCGGCGCAAGGAACGCTGTCGCTGCGTTCCAGCGCCGGGGCGATGTTGCGGGAGATACGGCGTCTACCGGCCGGTGGCGCCGGTCCCCTGGTAGAATGAACACTCCTTTTCCAGTGCGATGAAGACCACTGTCCAGCGGCCGTTGTCCTCGTCCCCGTCCCGGGCGGACTCTCGGCCTTCGGAGCCCTGGGCTCCGGGGCCATCTCCGGCGGTTTCCGAGGAGGAGCGGACGGCGTCTCTCGACGAGGCCGTGGACCGGGCAGCGCGGTTCGGCCACCGGTTTCTGCCGAAAGACGGCCCCTGGAGCCCGGAGGACGTCCGGATGGACAGGGTGCCGGACCTCTCGGGGGCCTCCCCAGGTCTGGCCCTGGAGATGGCGGGCCTCTCCGAGGGCGGTCCGGTGGAGTTCGGGGCGAATCCGGCGGCTCCGGGCAAGGAGGCGGTGGCGGCGGAGGCGGCCTCGCCCGCGGGGGAGAGGGCGAGGACGGCGGCGGACGGCCGCGTCGTGCTCGCGGGCGGTGGCACGGAAGGGGCTCTCCGCGAGAGCCGCTCGGTCGCGGAGCTCGGCTCTTCCCTGGGCCGGGAGCTCCCTTTCGAGCGCTACCGCCTGCGCGGAGAAGGCGGCTCGGTCGTCGTCGAAGGCAAGCTCAATCCCTGGGTGCGGGTTCTCAACGGGCGGATCTCCGAGGTGCGCGAAGGCGACATGATGGCGAGCCCGGGGCCCGGCTGGTCGTGGGTGGTGCCGGAGGCGAATCCGCAGGTGGGGCAGCCTCCGCCGGCCTCGCGCCCTGACTTCTCGGCGCTCCCCCCGCCGCGCGGCTCCGGGCTGGACGAGGTCCTCCCGCAGGCGCCGAGCCTCTTGCCTGCGCCAAGCCTCCCACCCGTGCCGAGCTTCGGGCCTCCGCCGCCGAGCCTCTTTCCGGCTCCGAGCTTCGGTCCTCCGCCGCCCGTCCCCGCCTCGGAGCCCATGGAGGAGCAGGTCCCCTCGCTCTCCTGGGACTCGCCTTCGATCCTGGCGTCCATTCCCTCGGGGCCACCGGCTCCCGTCAGCGGGCCGTCCGTGCCAGTGTCGCCTCCTGCGTCTCCGGTGGTGGCGTCGCCCGTTTCCTCCCGGCAGAGAAGGCGGAGGGGGTCGGCGCCCATGCCCCCGCCCCGCGAGCGCCACCCGAGAGCGGTGAAGGCGGAGGTGGAACCGGCGGCGGCCGCCCCTCCGTCCCGGGGCTACAAGCCGCGGCGGACTCCCGGGGACCTCTATCCCGAGCAGGCCGCGCTCACGGGTTCGATGAAGAATTACAAGCGCAAATCGATGAGCGACCGCCACACGGCCCAGACGATCGACCGCGATGCCGAGGACAGGGACCGGGCGCCGGCGGCGAGCATCATGTCTCTCGATCAGTCGGCGCCCCGGCCGCGAGGCCTGCGGGCACTCAGCCTGAGCCGCAATCACAACATCGCGGACAGCTCGGTCGCCCGGCTGACGACGGAGGCGCACGCGAGCGCATCGACCCCGGCGAGCCAGGCGTCGGTGGCGCGTTTCCTTACGTCGCTCTCGGGCGAAGGGAGCGACTCGGCGCAGGAGTCGGTCGAGGCGTTCCAGGCTTCGCAGCAGCTGCGCGACCAGGGGCAGGCGAGCCGCGCGACCTCGTCGCTGCGCCAGGCGATCGACGAGGCTTCGGTAGGGCCCCAGAACGTCCGCTTCGACGATGCCGGCGTGAACGAGGAGGCCCTCCACGGCGCGGATTTCGAGCTGTCGCACGGCCGGATCAGCGAGAGGGCCGAGGCGATCCGGGACGCGACGCTCGACCTGCCCCGGACCGGCGCGGTCTCCTACGAGTCGGCCTTCAACGCCGTGCAGCCGACGATCCGCACGCGGACCGACTCCTCCGGAGTGCGCCGCGGCGAGTACGTGTCGTCCTCGGTCTCGAGCGCCCGGACGCCGAGCGGACGGCGTTGGGGGGACATGCAGGACGAAGAGACCTTCCGGCCCCGCCGGCCCTCGCACCCCGAGCGCCGGGGCTCATCCGAGCCCCGGGAGCTGCCGAGCGACGTGAGCCGGAAGACCCCCAAGGGCGACGACGAAGATCCGGACCTCTAGCGTCTTCAGGGATGAGGCGGAGGAGGCCGGTGGAGCGACTCTCGGCAATATTCCGAAGATGGCTGCGGCGCGGGCCTGTGTCTGCGTGGATCGCTCTGGCGTTCTCTCTTGCCGTGTTGGGCTGCTCCACGAGAGAGAACAGTCCTCCGCCATGGCGTGATCTCGGCGCTGCTTTTTCCACCCGTCCGTTTCACGGCAGAATTTTCGGCCAGCACCGGTTCGCTCCCCTGGCCAGCGGGGAGGACTGGTCTGCCGAGGACCGCGAGCGCCTCCGCGCGCTGAGACGCTCCGCCAACGTGGAGATTTCCGGGAGCGCCACACCGGATGAGCTGGCGGATGCGGCAATCCTGGATCTTCTGCACGGGGAACGGGACCGTGCAGTCTCCCGGCTCGAGCAGGCCCTGGATCGGGCTCCTCAGGAGCCCCGGATCTTGATCGACGCCTCGGCAGCGTATCTGGAACGGGGTGTCCGCTCCGATCATCCCCTCGATCTGCTGGAAGCTCTCCGGCTGGCTCACGCGGCCCAGGAGCGGGCGCCCGGGTCTCCGGAAGCATTGTTCAATTTTGGACAAGCCCTCCATCATCTCCACCTCCGCCGGCAAGAGGCCAAGATATGGCGCCGGTATCTCGAGCAGGATTCCGGGAGCGGCTGGTCTGCGGAGGCGCGGAGGTTTTTGGCGGAGGCCGAAGACGAATCGTTCCGGCGGGACCGGGAAGTCCGGCGCCGAGAGATCTTGAACGCCCGTGAGATGCCTGAGGAGCGGGTGATCCAGGCGGTGGACCGCTATCCTCATGAAGCCCGGGAAGCGGCCGAAGAGGAGCTTCTGGGACGCTGGGCGGAGGCGTTCAGTCGCGGCGAGCGAGCCGAGGCCGATCACCTGCTGTCGCGGATCGATCAGATCGCGCGGCAACTCGCGGTGCGCCGCGAGGATTGGCTGCTCGCCGATTCCGTGGAGGCTCTCCGAACGGCCGTGAGAGTCAACGATTCTGCTGCTCTAGATCGCCTTGTCCAGGCACACCTCCTTTTTCAGCAGGGGATGCGTAGCTACCACGGGCAGGACTTTGCAAAAGCGGAGGCCTTGCTGGAGGATGCGACCGAGGCTCTTCGCCACGCGGGGACCCCGCTGTGGCTGTCCGCCCGGTTTTACCGCGGCATCTGTCTCTACTATGGCGATGCGGAACGCTCGCGGGCCTTGTTTTCCTCTCTGCTCGACACCCTCCCGCAGTCCCGTTATCCAAGCCTCACGGGCCGGGTCTTCTGGATGATCGGAACCGTCGATCTGGTGCAGGGCCGCTTCGAGGAGGCGATCCGGTCCTTCACGGCCATGCGGGCTCCGCTGGAGCAAGGGGCCGGAGAGGGACAGGCGGCCATGGCGGACGTCCTGATGGCAGAGGCCTGCGAGCTCCGGGGAGACGTGGAAAGAGGATGGAAGCACCGCCTTCAGGGGCTCCGGTTGCTGACCGTGCAGGGCACGCTGCGGCGCCGCCACCCCGTGCTGCTGGAGGGGGCGCAGGCGTTGATCCGTCGGGACCAGCCGGAGCTGGCTCTCCTTTTTCTCGACGAGGTCCTGGACAACGCCGCCCTTTGGAAGCGGCCGATGGCCCAGGCCGAGGCCTACATGATGCGGTCCCGGGTGTGGCTCCTGATGAACGATTCCGGCAAGGCCCTGGAGGATTCCCGAGAGGCCCTTGCGGCGGTCTCCCGGATGCCGGACAGCTCGCTCAAGTCAAGAATTCGCGGCTCGGCCCGGCTGTCGCTGGGGATGGCTCTGGAGCGGCGGGAGCCCCGGCGAGCGCTCCGGGAGCTCCAGCAAGGCTATGCCCTCCAGAAGAAGGCGGATTGGGAAGTCGAGAAGATCCTGTACCTCAACTCCATGGCTCAGGCCCATCTGGCTCTCTCCGAGAGAGGGATGGCGAGGAATTTTCTCGAGCAGGCCGTCCAAACCTACGAGTCTTACCGGACCGATGCACTGGACACGAAGTCGAGGATCACGATCTTTCAGCATGCCCAGCAATCCTTCGACGAGCTGATGCGCCTGTCCTGGCCGGACCCGGGGGGCGGCATCCGCAAGGCCTTTGCGCATTGTGAGCGGGCCCGGGCTCGCGCCCTGCTCGACGCCTGGGAAGCGCAACGGCCCCTGGCAGGTCCCGCGGATGCCGCCCAGGTCCTGCGGGAGCTCCCTTCCAACGTTACGCTGGTTCAATACGCGGTGCTCCCGGAGGAGATCCTGATCTGGGTTTTCGAAGGGGGCCGGCTGCGAGGGCGGCGGCAGGGTCTGAAAGCTGCCGAGTTGGAGACTCTGGCCGATGCGTTCCGTCGCTCTCTCGAGGGCTCCGATCCGGAGCGTGCCCGGGAGTTGGGAGCGCAGCTTTACGATCGGCTGCTGCGCGATCTGTCCCTCTCGCTGTCTCCCGGAGGGCGGCTCGTGATCGTTCCCGACGGCCCTCTGGAACGGATCCCCTTTGCGGCGCTCTACGACCGGCGGGCGCGGTCGTATCTCATCGAAAAGGCTCCCTTGTCCACGGCGCCGAGCGCGACCTTGCTTCTGGCTGCGCTCCGGAAGGCCCGGCTGGAAGGGCCGGCGACCCTTCTCGCCGCCGCTCCCGATCTTTCGCGCTCGCCGTACGCGTTTCTTCCTCCGCTGCCCGCGGCCCGGGAAGAGGCGCGGCGGATCGCCGGACTGTACCCCCGAGCGACCGTTCTCGAGGGGGAGCAAGCCGACAGCACCCGCTTTCTGAAAGCTCTCCCCGAACATTCCATTCTCCATTTTTCCGGTCACGCGGTTCTGCTGGATCCGGACTCCGGGAGGGTCTTTCTGCTGCTGGCGCCGGCGGGCGCCGGGGACCGCGGGGAGGTTTCGATCGCGAGCCTGCGCGGTCTCCCGCTCGCCCGCACCCGGCTCGTCGTGCTGGCGGCCTGCCGGACCATGAACGGCTACAGCCCCGGGCGGGAAGGCGCTCTCTCCATCGCCGGTGCCTTCTTTGCCGCCGGGGCCCCGACGGTGGTGGCCACTCTCTGGGACCTGGAGGACCGGCTCTCGCTCGATTTCATGAGCCGGTTTCACGAACGCGTCGCCGCGGGAGAGGACCCGGCCTCGGCCTTGCGCTCGGTCATGATCGATTTCATCAGCAGTGGCGATCCGGCCCGTAGCTCCCCCTCCGTGTGGGGAGTCTTTTCGGTTCTGGGAGCCTGAATTTCAAGGGAGGAACACGAATGCCGTTCAATGTGCAACTGAGCTTCACCGGCCTCGGCGTCGTCCTGCTCCAGTCCGGAGGCAGGCGCAACCCTCATCCCAAAGCGGTCGACTTCCTGCTGTTGCGGACGCCGGACCCGGGGGGCCATGGGGGCCATGGGGGTCATGCCTTGGTCGAGCCCCATCTGCCCCGCCTCTGGTTTGAGCTCGACGACCTGGCGGAGCCGGAGAATCTCCGCTTCAACGATTTGAGGGTCGGCATCAACGGCCTTCCGGTCGTCGAGCTCGACATCAAAAACGAGGATTTCGCGATCACGGTCGAAGGCGAGAACGCCGGTTTCGAAGTGCAGTGGGCTTCCGACCCGAAGGCCGTCGAGCCTGGAAGGGATGCGCCGGTGGATGCCATCGACTGGATTCCCGATATTGGGGATCACTTCGGGCTGAGCTCCATCATCCTGCCTGGAGAAAACAATGCGAAAGATGTCTATACAACCCGGGTGACGCTGCCGCCGGGGAAGATCGCGACGCAACATTTCCTCCTGAGCCGCGATGGCTCTCCCGCGGGATGGGTCTTCACCGATCAGGTTTCGGCGGAGGCTTTGACGCCGCGGAGGGTCCTGGCCGAGCGGGTGATCTGGTCTCGTGAGAACGTGACTTCGCTCCACATCGATCTCGGGGACGAGTTGATTTTCGACGGAGCGCTCCGCGAGATCCGGGGGGAGAAGAAACCGGTCACCGTGAGCCTGGCGTTGACCAACCTGCCGGAAACGGGCCTTTCCGGCCGGTTCCGCGACCCCTCGCACTTCCATCACTTCGAGACGATCGCCAAAGGCGGCGGACCGGGCATTCGCGGGATCCGCCGGGAGCCCCCGGTGGGCGGCGGGATCACCTCGAGCGGCGGCTGCCCGCCCGTGCGAAAGGAAATCTGATGTCCCGGCGCGGCATGGCTCTCTCGGTGTTTGCAATCCTGGTGCTCGGCGCCTGCTCCCAGGCCTCGACACAGGAGGCGGAGGCCATCGATTCGCCAGCGGTGGCCCGGGCCAAGGCCAGGTCCAAAGAGCTCGGGGAGGTCGCCATGCGGTCTGCACAGATCGGGGGAGGCGAAGAGGTTTCTTCCACGACGTTTCCAGCCTTTGGCTTCATGGCCGCCCTGGGCTCCTCCTCCACGGCGAATTGCGGAGGAGCGCTGATCGATGAAGACTGGGTGATCACGGCGGCCCATTGCGCCCGCAACGAGTGGGTCGTCCTCGGCCGCCGCGACCTGGGGACGAGCTCCGGTGAGCTCTACGAGATCACCGACGACAACAGGTTCTGCCACAAGCCCCGGAATCTGACGAAGCTGGAGAACGACATCGCCCTGATCCGGCTGGATCGGACCCCCGTCTCCGGTTCCGTCGCTGCTCCGGTCTCCCTGGTGGCCGGCGCCAGTTGGGAAACCTCGTCTCCGCTGCCACCGATCACGTTGGCTGGTTGGGGACAGGGATCCAACTCCTCCGAGCTCCACCAGGTGCAGGTCGGCCTCCACGACCGCACCCAGTGTGCACAGGCGTTCAACGGATCACCGATCCAGATCCTCAGCTCGACGTTCTGTACCGTTTTGTCGACCGGAGGAGCGCTGCACGGAGACAGCGGTGGGCCGGTCCTGATCGATCAGAGCGGTATGTATCTGGTGGGAATCATGACCGCAGTGGGGGCGGGCAACGCCCCCGTTCCGGGCGAGCCGAACCGGCACGTGCGAATCACCGACTATCTCGGCTGGATCAGCCGGGTGATGAACGGCACGGCGGCGCCGGCCGAATTCGACGACTGCTGAAGGGCGCGGGCGCGTTACGGCGCGCCTTTCTCCCCGGCCGCCTGCACGAGCCCGTACACGTGGCCCAGCGTGCGCACCACCATCAGCCCCCCCGAGATCGCCGGGGTCGACATCACGGTCTCTCCCATGGGGATCGTGGCCAGAAGCTCGGGCTCGGGGGCGGCCTTCAAAATGTAGATGTCTCCGGGCTCGCTCGCGATGTAGAGCCGGCCGTCCGCGGCCACGGGGGAGGCGGAGAAGGAGGTTCCGGAGGCGGAGAGGCGGGTGATCGAGAGCTGCTCGCCGGTGTCGGCCTTGTAGGCGGTAAAGACGCCGTTGTTGTTGCAGGTGTAGAGGATGCCGCGGTAGAGGAGCGGGGTCGGGATGTAGGTGCCGCCGCGCGGGTGGCTCCAGGCGACCGCCTGGCTCTTGCTCTCGCCCACCGGGAGCGACAGGTCGCCGCGGTGGCCCGGGCGGATGGCGAGGACCGGCCGCACCGGCGGATAGCCGGCGGTCAGGTACGCCAGGCCCTCGCCGATCACCGGGGTTGCGACGACCACCTCGGAGCTCGGGCCCAGGCTCCACAGCGCCTTGCCGGTCTTGGGATCGTAGGCGCGGATGGTGGGGCCGTTCGCGATCAGCTCGTCCCCCTGGGGACCGGGGAGCACGTTGGGCGTGGCCCAGGTCGAGGGCTCCTGGCGCGCAACCTTCCAGACCTCTTCGCCGGTCGCCAAGCGGTAGGCGGCGAGGAAGGAGTCCTTTCGGCGGTCCGCCTGCACGATCACGAGATCGCCGTAGAGGATGGGCGAGCTCGCGTGCCCCCACTCGGCGCTGCCGGACTGCGGATCGTTGGCGTCCAGGACACCGATGTCCTTCTGCCAGAGCTGCTTGCCCTCGAAGTCGTAGGCCGCGAGCTTGCCGACCATGCCGAAGAGCACGACGACGCTCTTGCCGTCGGTCGCCGGGGTGGAGTTGGAGAGGCTCGATTTCAGGTGCCGCCGCACCGTGGGGACACCCTTGTGGACCTCGCGCTCCCAGAGCACGCGGCCGGAGACGGCGTCCAGGGCGTAGAGGCGGAACGAGTGCTCGGAGGTGTCGTCCACCGAGGTGCCGTCGCCGTAGAGGCCGGTGCGGAAGGTCGTGTCCCCCTTGCCGGAGACGGCGGTGGTGACGAAGATCCGGTCGCCCCACACGATCGGGCTCGCGAGGCCGATGCCCGGGATGGGCGTCTTGAAGCGCACGCCTTGGCCGGTCGCGACGTCCCACGACGCGGGCGCGCCCTGGCCGTCGCCATTGCCGGAAGCGCGCGGGCCGCGGAACTGCGGCCATGGACGGGCGGGCTCGGCGGGCGCCATCGCAGCCTTCTCCACGGCGGCGGCCGCGCGCAGCGGCTTCGCGTCGACGCCGCCCACGCCCAGGTAGGCCATCTCGCCGCCGCGGTTGATGGCGGCCCATTCGATGGTCCCGGCGCGCCCGCCGAAGACGAGCGAGACGTTGCCGTCCGCGCTGTCGAACCGGTCCGCGGCCACCGGGAGGAGCACGATCTCCTTCTGCTCCGGGAGCGTGATCCCCACGCCCTCGCCGCGCACGGCCACCGTAGCCTCGCCGCCGTTTTCGGTGCGGTACTTTCCGGCGTAGACCTTGAGCCGCTCCGGGTCCGCCTTGTAGGGCGGGCGCTGCCGCGGTTTCGCGGTGGCGGAAGCCAGCAGCTCGGAGAGGGCCGGGGAGCCGCCTTCGGCCTGGCGCCGGGCCGCCGCCAGGTCGAGCGGCTCGACGAAGCCGGTCGCGAGCGCGGCGCGGGCGAGCTCCACGTCCTGTTTTTCGACCGCCGTCCCGAGCACCGTGGCGGCGTCCTCGGCGCCGTGGGCAAGGAGGTAGCGCACCAGCTCGAAGTGCTCTCCCTGGAGCGCGATGCCTACCACCGAGGCGCCGAAGAAGCTGTCCCGGGCGTTGACGTTCGCGCCGCGCTCGACGAGCCGCTTCGCCGCCTCGAGGTGCCCCTTCTCGGCCGCGAAGTAGAGCGGCGTCTGCCCATAGCGGGCCGGCGCGTCGACCGGCGCCCCCGCGGCGAGCAGGGCCTCGATCTTCGTGACGTCGCCGGCGCGCGCGGCGTCGCGCAGCGCTTCGCCGGGGTCCTGGGCGCGGGCGGTGGAAGCGATCGAGAAGAGCAGGGCGAGACCCAAGGCGAGCGGGAGACGGCGGAAGCGCGGAACGGCCATGGCGTACCTCCGGAGGAGAATGGGGCTGAGGCTCCTTCCTACCACAAAGGGCCGCCGTCTTCCAGGCTGCGCGCGGGCCCTGGAGTAGACTGAGGCCGTGTCGACCAGGGAGGAAGGCGAAAGCCGGGAGGCCGCGCGCATCGGGGCCTACGAGCTGCGGGGGCACCTCGGCACGGGCGGCATGGGCGAGGTCTTCCTGGCGTGGGACCGCCGCCTGGCGCGCCACGTCGCCCTGAAGCGGATCCGGCCCGACGTCCAGTCGACTCCCGAGCGCCGCGAGCGGTTCCGCCGCGAGGCCCGGGCCGCGGCCGCCCTGAGCCATCCCGCGATCGTCCGCGTCTACGACCTCCTGGAGGGCGAGGCGGGCGACAGCCTCGTCATGGAGTACGTCGAAGGACGGCCGCTCGCCCACCTGATGGCCGAGGGGCAGATCGGCGTGGCGCGGGCGGTCCGGCTGGCGCGGCAGGTGGCCGAAGGCCTCGCGAGCGCCCACGCCCTGGGGCTCATCCATCGCGATCTCAAGGCGGAGAACGTGATGGTGACGGCGGACGGCCAGGCCAAGATCCTCGATTTCGGCCTCGCCAAGCAGGCCGCGGCAGAAACGGCCGACGAGTCCCTGACCCGCGAGGGGGCGGTCCTCGGAACCTTGCGGACCATGTCGCCGGAGCAGGCCGGAGGCGAGGAGGTGGACGCGCGCTCCGACCTCTACTCCCTGGGCGTTCTGCTCTACGAGATGCTCACCGGCCGGTCCCCGTTCCAGGGCGGCAGCCTGCTGCAGATCCACCGCAAGGTGCTCACCGAACGGCCGGTGCCGCCGCGCCTGCTGCGGCCCGAGCTTCCGGCCGGGCTTTCGGACCTGGTGGAGTCGCTGCTCGAAAAAGACCCGGCCCGGAGGCCCCAGAGCGCCGCCGAAGTGGTCGAGGCCCTGGAGCGCATCGGCTCGGCCAGCGGTTTGAGCCAGCTCGGGCCCGCGGCCTCCTCGCGCCCGCTCGAGCTCCCGAGCGACGCGTCGACCCTCTTCCCCGCTCCGGCGCCGGTCCCGGCGGTCGCCGCGCAGGAGTCCACGGCCCGGAGCCGCAGGCTCCCGGCGCTGCTGCTCCTCGGGCTGGCGGTCCTGGCCGTGGCGGCGATCCTCGCCCTGAAGCTGGGAGCGCCGGGTGGCCGTCCCATCCGGGTGCAGGTCTTGGAGCCGGAGGTGAAGGCGGCCTCCCCCGGAGAGCTCGGCCTGGTGACCGCAGGCGTGCGGGAGGCGGCCCTGAGCACGCTGTTTTCCCTGCGCGGCCTGGAGGTCCTGGACCTCTCCGGGCTCGAGGCGGCCGGTGCCACGGAGACGGACGAGATCCTGAGGACGGAGATCCGGTGCGAAGGCGGGGAGACCTGCCGGATCTCCTTCCGCAGGCTCCAGGGCGGCCGGATCGCCGGTCTGGCGCAGCCGTTCTTCGTCTCGGTCCGCCCCGAGGATTCCCTGGATCTCGCGGAGGCGGTCCGCCGGTATCTCCCCGCGGCTTATCCGGACCATCCGCCCCGCTCGGACGCCGTTCCGGAGTTCCGGCCCGAGGACTACACCGTCTTCATCCGGCTCCGGCAGCGCAACGAATCCGGCGAGGTGCTGGGCGAGCCGGAGCTGCGCGAGCTTCAGGCGCTCCTCCAAAGATCGCCCCGGCTCTCCGGCGCGTACGTGCTGGCCGCGGAGGTGGCCCGGACTCTGGGGCCGCAGTTCCTGGAGCGCTCCCTGGATCTGGCCCGGCAAGGCCACGAGCTCGCGCCCTGGGATCCCCGTCCCCTCGCGACCCAGGTGCTCGTCGAGCTCCAGAGGGACCGGCTGGACGAGGCCGAGAAGGCCCTGGAGGAGCTGGAGCGGCTCACCCCCGGCGACATCCAGGTATGGAAATCCCGCGCCCGGCTGCTTGAAAAGCGCGGGCTCTGGGAAGAGGCGCACGCGGTCTGGACGCGCGTCGTCGAGCGGCGTCCGGTCTGGCAAAACCTTTACAACCTGGCGGACCTGGAGATCCGCATGGGGCGGGCCGGGGAAGCCCGGCGGCATCTGGGCGAGCTTCTGAAAACGTCTCCCGGCAACGACTGGGGATTGAACAAGCTCGCGGAGCTGGAGCTCCAACTGGGCGATCCGGCGCGGGCCGAGGAGCTGTACGGCAAGCTCGCCGCGGAGAAGCCGCTCGGGCGTTATCTGAACAATCGCGGGCTCGCCGAATCTCTCCTCGGCCGTTTCGAGGCCGCGGCCCGGAGCTATCGCCAGGCTCTCGAAAAAGATCCGGGCGACCGGCTCACGCGGATCAATCTCGCGGACGCCCTGCGCGCCGCGGGGCGGACGGCCGAGGCCCGGGAGCTCTACCGGGCTCTGCTCGCGGAGCTCGTCCGCGACGAGAGCGGCGGCCGGACGCTCGACGTGGACGAAACGCTCTTCAAGGCGCGGTGCCTCGTTCAACTGGACCAGCCGCGCGAGGCTTTCGAGGAGGTCGAGCGGGCCATGGCCCGGCCCGGCCCGAAGCGCGCGGAGTCGCTCTACCACGCGGCTCTCGTTTCAGCCCGGGTGAACCAGCGCCTCGACGCGCTGCGCTACGCCGAGCGGGCCCTCTCCCTGGAGCTCGGACCCCGCTGGTTCGACGATCCCGGATTCGACTCCGTGCGCGACGGTCTCCGGCCGTTGCTCGCGGCGCGGAAGCGTCCCTTCAGTCCGGAGGGGGCGGGGCCACGCTGACGCCCGGCTTTCCCTTGGGGTTCCTGGGGCTCACGGTGGGGCATTCCAGGAACTCCGGGGCTCCGGATTCCGTCTTGAAGCCGTAGCGGCACTCGTAGCTCCCTCCGCGCGCGTACTCCCACCGGACCTGGTAGGCGTTTCCGGTGATCTTGCCGGGCGCTTCCCCGGGAGCTCCGGGAAACGTCTCCAGGGCGACGACCGGAACCTGGTCCGGATCGATCTGGCCCTTGAAGGACCAGACCACCGAGTCGCCGGCGCGAACAGCCTCCTGCCAGTCGGGCTCGACACTCACCGTCCGGTTTTCCAGGATCGTGACAATGATTTCATGGGTTCTGGGGGCCGGCTGGACCTCGCTCATGAACGCTCTCCTTTCGTTTGTCACGTCAATTTTCGGATCGGCTCGCGTATGATGCCAGGAGCGTGCCAGTCCCGGAATCCCCTTCGCCGCCCTCGTCCGAGCTCAGGCTCCTGGCCGTCGCCGGTCCCGTGGAGGGAAAGGTTTTCGAGATCGGAGGGGAGCCGTTCCCGATCGGACGCCAATCGGGAAACCGCCTTCAGCTCCATCACGGCTCGGTGTCGCGCCGCCACTGCGTGATCGAGCCGTCTCCACGCGGCGTCCTCCTGCGCGACCTGGAGAGCCGGTGCGGCACCTTCGTCAACGGCGTTCCGGTGCGCGAGCGCCTCTTGGAGCACGGCGATTTCATCAAGGTCGGCGACGTCCTGTTCCTCTTCCTCTCGCGCCCCGAGGAGAGCGGGGAAACGGCGGCCCTGGGCGACTATACCGTCCGCAGCACGATCCAGCTCTCTCTCGACGACGTCTTCTACCTGCATCCCGAGCGGGTCCAGGCGTCCCTCGCGGCGGAAGACTCGAAAGCCCGGGCGCTTTCGACGCTTCTCACGATCAGCGCCGAGGTCCAGACGCTCTCGGGTGTCGAGGCGCTCGCCCGCCGGCTGGTGGAACGCGCTTTCGAAGCAGCTCCCGCGGAGAGGTTCGCGGTTCTGCTGACCGACGGAGAGGATTTCTCGCTCGTCCACGCTTCCGAGGAGCCGCCGCGGGTGAGCCGTGCGCTCATCCGCCGAGCCCTGGAAGAGCGGGTGGCTGTGCTCGGCAACGACGGGACCGCGGACGGCGCCCGCTCGATCCTCTGTATCCCCCTGGTGGCTCTCGGCCAGCCCCTGGGCGTGCTCTACGGGGATTCATCGCGGCCGCCGGAGAGCTTCTCGCCGGACCACCTGGAGCTCCTGAGCGCCATGGCCGGCATCGCTTCCCTCGCGCTCCACAATGCGCGGCGGATGGAGGCGCTGGAGGCCGAGAACCGGCGCTTCCGCGACGCCGGGCTTCAACACGACATCGTGGGCGAGAGCCCCGCTCTGCAAAAGGTCTTTCAGCTCGTCGCGCGCGTCGCTCCCACCGACCTGACCGTCCTGATCCTCGGCGAGAGCGGCACGGGAAAGGAGCTGGTGGCCAAGGCCCTCCACAAGAGCAGCCCGCGGAAAGAGAAACCTTTCGTCGCCATCAACTGCGCGACCCTTTCGGAAACCCTGCTCGAAAGCGAGCTCTTCGGCCACGAGAAGGGCTCCTTCACCGGCGCCGCCGGGCGCAAGGCCGGGCAGTTCGAGCTGGCGCACGAGGGCACGCTGTTCCTGGACGAGGTGGGCGAGATCCCCCTGCCGCTCCAGGCGCGCCTGCTCCGGGCGCTCGAGACCCGGGAGATTCAGCGCGTCGGCGGCGCGCGGCCGATCCCGGTGGACGTCCGCCTGGTGGCGGCGACCAACCGAGATCTGGCGGCGGCTGTGCGGGCCGGCACCTTCCGCGACGATCTCTACCACCGCCTGAACGTCTTCGCGCTCACCCTGCCGCCGCTGCGCGAAAGGCGCGAGGACATCCCGCTGCTCGCGAGCCATTTCGCCGCCCGCTCGGCCCGGCGCCTGGGCCGCTCGCCCGCCGGCTTCTCTCCCGAGGCCCGCGCCGCCCTCCTCGCCTACGACTGGCCCGGCAACATCCGCGAGCTGCAGAACGCCGTCGAGCGGGCGGTCGTGCTCGCCGCGGACGACCTCCTGCGCCCCGAGGACCTGCCGGAGGCGGTCCTCGAAAGCGCCGCCGCGTTCGAGAGCCCGTCCGAGGCGTCTCCCGGCCCGTACCACGAGGCGGTGGCCCAGGCGAAGCGCCGCATCCTCCTGGACGCCCTGGAGCAGGCCGGCGGCAATTCGAGCGAAGCCGCCCGCCGGCTCGGCCTGAACCGCACCTATTTCCATCGCCTGCTCTCCCACCTCAAGCTGCGGCCGTAGTCTCTGATCGGAGACAGGGAGGCTGTCTCTGAAAAGAGACTGTTTCCGGCTGCCAGAGGCGCAATGCATCGGTTTTCCTCCTGGCAGGAGGCTTGCTCTTTCGGTCGTCCGTGCAGTTGGGACGATCGAAACGAAACAGCAGACTCAAAGTCCAGGAGAAGGCCATGCGTACAACCATTCTTCTGACCGCCGCGTTGCTCGCCGCCGCGTGCGGCACCTTGAACCCCAAACCTCCGAAACCCGAAGTGGTGCGTTTCAAATCCCAGAACGAAGCGGGCTCCGTGCTCGTCGGAGTCCAGTCGGTCGCTCCTTTCGAAGCCTATGTCGACGCGCTCCAGCCCCGGTTTGTCCTGAGCTCCGACGATGCCTTGAGGGATGCGATTTCGGCTTCGCAGATTCAAGATCTCCGGCAGCTCCGGTCTCTCGCGCTCCGGATCGCACTGAATCTGCCGACCCGCACCACCACCTCCAGCACCGAAATCGAAAGCAACGGGGAAGGGACCACGACCTCTGAGACCCGGAACGATTCGCAGGCCAGCGGTGCTGCTCCAACCGTGGAGGTCCCTGGCGCGATTACGGACCTGATCGATAGAATCGAAAAGGAGCCGGACGCCATCTCGACGGATGCGTCGCTGCGCTACCGGAGCGCCGCGGCGCTCTTGCAGGAGGTGGCGCTGCTCAGCAACTACGTTCGTGACGCCGCCGTGAGCTCGGATACGGCGCCCTATGTCGTCCGTCTCCTGCTTACCGTATTTCCTTCTTCCCGGCGCTCCCCCTATGACATCTACACCAACATTTCTTTCTTCTTCGCCCCTGACGAAGACCAGGTACCCTTCATCTACAACCGGAAGGCCCTCGTCAACAAGGGTGATGACTATGTAGACCAGAAAATCGACGGCTGCAGCCAGCAGCCAGTCCCGGTGATCCCCCTTTTCGTAACGGATAACCTCGAGGCTTCCATTCTGCGGTCTACGCGAGGGGTTGCGAGCGACCTGGGCGGCACGGTGGGAGGGAGCGTGGGAGCGGTCGGGGCCGGAGTCGGGGGCGCGCTGCGGCAGGAAGCCGGCGCCGCTACGCTGGGACGCGGGATCAACGCCCTGTTTACTCTTGGGCCTGCCGCCGAGAATACGCTGGCCGTTCGGCTGGGAGCTGCGAACTCCGATGGCGGATTCGAGATGCTGCCCCGGACCTACAACCTCACGGCCCTTGTCCTGATCCCGACGGTGCGTTTGGAAGATTGGGCGAAGTCATCGGATTCCACGGGCTATTACCAGTTCAAGAACCAGAGCGGTGCCACGGAGAACGACATCCTCGCGCCGTGCTCGTCGATCGTCTATTGGGCCCATTCCACCTTCCGCGATGCCCTGAACGGCTCGACGCTACCTTCCCCGGGCATCAAGAGCCTCGAGAAGGAGCTGAGCGATCTCGGGATCGGCCCGGAGGCCGTCCAGGCCGTGCTCACGGAAGACTTCCAAAAGTTCCGGGAAAGCTATCAGAAGACGACGGTGCGCAAGGCCGAGTACGACTGGTCGGCGGCCATGGCCGCGAGGTCGAGGACGGGGTTGACCGGGGGACATTTCAAGGTTCCCCGCCCGATCTTCGAGTTTTTCAAGCGCCGTGACGGAGAGAAGGTCGCTCTGTACGACGATGGAACCACCAGCTCCGTCCGGCTGGCAGGAGCCGCCGGGATCGTCAGCAAGGGACTGTCGGGCCGGCTGACGATCGAAGGAGGGGGGAAGACGCTGACGATTTACCAGACAAGAGCCGAGGCGAATGAGGACGGGACCGGAGCCACGATCGAATTTCCCTCGGTCCGGCAGGCGGCGAAGTCCATGGGCCTGACTCCGGAAAAGATCCAAGTCGAGGTTTTCTACAGTCCGCCGCTGCGGAACTGGTCCCCGGCCAGCCAGAGCACTCACACGTGGATCCAGGAAGACACTCCCATGATCGCGATCGAGGCGCCCCAGGAGCCTGATGAGGCCCCGCCGTCCGACAGAGTGGCGCGCCGCGGCCAAGGCTGAAGACGGGCTCCCCCCGTGCTATCCTTCGGGTCCAATCCCTTGGAGGATAGCCGATGGGTTTCAGGCGGGCTCTAGCGTCCCTGATGGTGCCTGTGGCAGTGGTTGCGGTCCTGGCGGCGGCCCCTTCCGCACCGGTCTCCCAGGCTGCGGAGGCGGTTCCGGAGATCTGCTCCGCGCCGCTTCCGCTGCCGAGCGAGTTTCCCTTCGCCAAGTCCGAGTACGAGAAGATCCTCGGCCGGTTCCTGAAGGAAGGGTGCTATCTCCACCTGGGCTGGCACCACGACAAACAGATCCGGCCGACCGGGCCCACGGTGGCGGCCCTGGGCGGCGATCCCCACAACCCTTCCTGGAATACCACGACCTGGGGCACCCACAGCACGGTCGTCGTCTACTACTCGCCCGACGTCTACCGCTATCTGTGCGAGAGCGACGCCGCGGATGAAAAGAAATTCGTCAAGGAGTGTGAGAAGACCTGCCCCGGGTGCCGGCTGGACGGCGGAACGCCCGTCCGCCCCATCGCGGACGGCTCGATGATCCTGAAGCTGATGTACGGCAACACCACCGCCGAGGACCTGGAAAACCCTTCGATCCCCGAGTCGACGAACATGATCGCGCTCATGGTGCGCGACGATCGCATTTCGAAAGACGGCTGGTTCTGGGGATCGTGGGACCCGCAGGCGACCGAGGAGTCGCAGCTCGACTGGCCGCCGCCCGTGAACCTCCCCTATCCGTGGATGGGCGCCGGCTACTACTGCGTGAACTGCCACGCTTCGGCACGGGAAGAATTCACCTTTTCGAGCCTCAACAACATCCTGGGCGATCCCGACACGTTCCTCAAGTTCTATTACCAGGACCAGCCGCCCCTCGTCGGCGTACCGGAGCAGCCCGCGACGGAGACGGCGGCGGTCCACGAGCGCTTCGAGCCGCTCCAGGATCTCTTGAAGAAAGTTGAAAGCGGCCCCGCGTGGAACGAGGTCCCCTGGCCCAATCCCCAGGTGCAGCGGGTGAGCACGCCCTCCTCGAGCTATTCGACGGACTTCCTCGCGACCTTCGGTACGAAGAGACTGACGCCGCCCGACGCCCAGGGGATCACGAAGCTCTACATGCCGCCGGAGGTCTACGATCACGTGCTCTCCGGGCCGGACGGCGCGCCGCTCTTCCTCACCTCGGACCAGTGCGTGGGGTGCCACGCCGCGGGCTCGACCGGCATGCACTTCGACATGACGCTCCAGCAGGCCGGCCAGCCGGCGTACAGAAACCTTCTGAACCTGGCCCCCTATGGCGAATGGCGCGGCTCGCCCATGGGCCTCGCGGGCCGCGATCCCATCTTCTTTTCGCAACTCGAAACCGAGCAGACGGTCCACCCGGCGCTCGGGGGTCTCGTGCAGGACCTCTGCCTGCACTGCCACGGCGTGATGGGGCAGCGCCAGTTCTGTCTCGATCAGTTCAAGGACGATCCGAAACGGGCCAACGAGGTCTGCAACAACACGGATCTCCTGGGATTGAACGAAAATTCGCAGCCGATCGTGAAACGGGAGCTGTTCTCCCGCGCCATGGTGAACGCCATCCCCTATCAGGCGAAGACGGAACCGCAGAAGCGGGACGCGAAGTACGGAGGCCTCGCGCGCGACGGCGTTTCGTGCACCACCTGCCATCACGTGGAGATCGACGAGAAGACTCCCATCGGCCACACCTTCACCGGCGACTTCCGCGTGGGCGCGCCGGACGTGATCCACGGCCCCTTCGCCGGACCGCAGCAGGTGCCGATGGATCACACCCTGGGAGCGAAGCCGGTCGAATACGCGAAGATCCAGTCGTCGAAAGTCTGCGGCAGCTGCCACAGCGTGGTCCTGCCGGTCTTCGACGGCAACAAGCCCTGGGTGCGGCCGGGCGAGAAGAAGCCCGAGATCATCATCGAGCAGGCCACCTATTCCGAATGGGTGTTCAGCGATTTTCGGGACGGCGGAGCGACGCCCCAGTCGTGCCAGGACTGCCACATGGCGACGACCTACCCGGGGTATTCGAAGACGCTCGCCTCGAAGATCGCCAGCATCCAGGAAGCGAGCAACATGCCAGAGGCGGAGAACCGGCGGCCGGAGTCGGAGATCGATCTCG
>DATEIO010000248.1:0-4634 GCA_035278895.1 Thermoanaerobaculia bacterium
CGACCGGAGCCGGCGCGGGGGGAGCCGGCGTCGCCGGCCGGGGACCGGGCGTGGGCGCTCCGGCGCGGCCCACGGCGAGGCGGATTCCCTGCCGGATCTCCCGGAAGGACGGCCGCTCCGCCGGGTTCGGCTTGAGCGCCCTCTCCAGCACCTGCCGCAGAGCCTCGTCGTTTTCGAGCGCGAAAGAGACGGCGAGCGGAGTCTGCACCACGGGGGAATCCCCGGAGCCCACGGTCATGCCGAGGACCCGGCACGCCGTGTCCGCGAACGCCGCCACGTCGGCCCGCCAGTCCGCCGGGGCCGCGCCCGGCCGGAAGATAGCGCTTCCCAATCCCAGGAGCTTCACCCTCTCCCCCTCCGGCGTGGCAGCCAGGAAAAGATTGTCGGGAGAGAGATTGCCGTGGGCGAGCCTCTGGCTGGCCAGGGCTTCGAGCCCGCTCAACGCCTGATCCAGGAGGGAGAGCAGGCGGATGGGGGGTGCGCCGGTGAGCGCGTCCAGCCCTCTCCCTTCCAGGAGCTCCATGGCCAGGAAGGCGCTGCCGTCCGAGGTGATGCCGGCGTCGACCACGGCGGGAAGGGCCGGGTGCCGGTGCGCCGTCAAAACGCCGGCCAGCCGCTCGAGCTCCGCGGCCGACGCTTCGAGGGGCGTCGACGGCAAGAGGGGGATCAGCTTGATCACGAGAGCCCGCCCCGAGGACAGCTCCACGGCCCTCAAGACCGTTCCTCCCCGGCCCGACTTCAGGATCTTCTCGAGCTTGTAGCGTTCGGTGAGCTCGCGGAACTGCACCATCTCCATCCTCCAGCGAGACCGGAGCGGCGCGCCCGGGCGCCGGGTCCCGACCCCCACGTGACCTCGAAATGCGGCAATAAAGCCCGATCAGTATAGATCGGAATCTATTCAAAGCTCTCATCGAACCGTGTAGCATCCCCTCGTGCCGTTCCTCAAGGTGGGCAGGGAAGCCGACTTCGGCCCCAACATGCGGTCGCTCTCGATCCTCGGCAAAAAGATCGGGATCTTCCGCGGGGACGACGGCCGCCTCCGCGCCATGGAGGTCGCCTGCCGCCACCAGAACGCCGATCTGACGCAAGGGCGCCGCGACGGCGACGTGGTCACCTGCCCGCGGCACGGCTGGCGCTACGACTTGAAGACCGGCGAGTGCCTGACCGAGCCGTGGGCCCGCCTGCGCTCCTTCGCCCTGGAGGTTCGGGACGGTGAGGTGTTCGTCTCCACCTCCCCGGTAGAAGAGGGGACGGAGGAGCCTCCGTAGGCGGGTTTTTCTGGCCCCGGTCCCCCTCGATGTGATACCTTCCCCCGGATCTGCTCGATCGGCACGTCTCGCGGCACCTTATCTGCGAAGCCGCGCCAGGCCGGTCGAGGAAACCTGAAGGGGTCCTAACCTGCCAAGCGGTGCGGCGGTGCGGCCCGGTTCCACGGGGAGCCGGAGCCCTGGCCCTCACTCTGGCAGCTCGGTTTTTCCAAGGGAAATCTGGAGGAATTTATGTCGACACCCAACCTTCTTGCCCGCTCCGGCCCGGCCCTCAAGAGGCTCGGCCTGCTCGGGCTGATGGCGATCCTCGCCATCCTGACCGCGACCCCGGCCTCGGCCAGCGAAGCGGAGCTCGTGCTGCCCGACCTCGGGAGCCAAATGTTCCTCGGGGGGATCAACGGGCACAACCTGCTCCTGGGCGGTCTCGTCGTCTGCGTTCTGGGGCTCCTCTTCGGCGTCTTCATGTACCTGCAGCTCAAGAACCTGCCCGTCCACCGGTCGATGCGGGAGATCTCCGAGCTGATCTATGAAACCTGCAAGACCTACCTGGTCACGCAGGGCAAGTTCATCCTGCTGCTCGAGGCCTTCATCGGCATCGTGATCTTCATCTACTTCTACAACCTGCGCGACTTCCCCCTCGCCAAGGTGCTGACGATCCTCCTGTTCAGCCTGATCGGCATCGCCGGCAGCTATGGCGTGGCCTGGTTCGGCATCCGGGTCAACACCTTTGCGAACTCGCGCGCCGCCTTCGCGAGCCTCCGGGGCAAGCCCTTCCCCACCTACGCCATTCCGCTCAAGGCCGGCATCTCGATCGGCATGCTGCTGATCAGCGTCGAGCTGGTGATGATGCTCGCGATCCTCCTCTTCGTGCCGCGCGACTACGCCGGCCCCTGCTTCATCGGCTTCGCCATCGGCGAGTCGCTGGGCGCCGCGGCGCTGCGCATCGCGGGCGGCATCTTCACCAAGATCGCCGACATCGGCTCCGACCTGATGAAGATCGTCTTCAACATCAAGGAAGACGACGCCAGAAACCCCGGCGTGATCGCCGACTGCGTGGGCGACAACGCGGGCGACTCGGTCGGCCCCACGGCGGACGGCTTCGAGACCTACGGCGTGACCGGCGTCGCGCTCATCACCTTCATCCTCCTCGCGGTCAGCACGGCGGTGCCGGCGCTTGCCGGGAGCCCCGATGCGGTCGGCACGATCCAGGTCCAGCTCCTCGTCTGGATCTTCGCCATGCGCATCATGATGATCATCACGAGCGGCGTCTCCTACATGATCAACGAGGCGATCGCCAAGGGCCGCTACGGCAACGCCGACACGATGAACTTCGAGGCCCCCCTGACCTCGCTCGTCTGGCTCACCTCGATCCTCTCGATCATCGTCACCTTCGTCGCCTCCAAGCTGCTGATTCCGGATCTCAACGGCGACACGACGCTCTGGTGGAAGCTGTCGATCATCATCTCCTGCGGCACGCTCGCCGGCGCGCTCATCCCTGAGTTCGTCAAGGTCTTCACCTCGACCGAGTCCGGCCATGTCAAGGAGGTCGTCACCGCCTCGCGCGAGGGCGGTGCCTCGCTCAACATTCTCGCGGGCCTGATCGCCGGCAACTTCAGCGGCTACTGGATGGGCCTCTGCATCGTCGCCCTGATGGGCGTGGCCTACGGCGTCAGCACGCTCGGCCTGGGCGGCCTGATGATCGCCCCGGCGGTCTTCGCCTTCGGCCTCGTGGCCTTCGGCTTCCTCGGCATGGGTCCGGTGACGATCGCCGTCGACTCCTACGGCCCGGTGACCGACAACGCCCAGTCCGTCTTCGAGCTGTCGACCATCGAGACCCTGCCCAACATCAACCAGGAGGTCCAGAAGGAGTTCGGCTTCGCGCCCAACTTCGACACGGCCAAGCATCACCTGGAGGCCAACGACGGCGCCGGCAATACGTTCAAGGCCACGGCCAAGCCCGTGCTCATCGGTACCGCCGTCGTGGGTGCCACGACGCTCATCTTCTCGATCATCGTCGTGCTCACCAACGGCTTGACCATCGACGTCGAGAAGCTCTCGATCCTTCACTCGCCCTTCCTGCTCGGCCTGATCACCGGCGGTGCCGTCATCTACTGGTTCAGCGGCGCGTCCTGCCAGGCGGTGTCGACCGGAGCCTACCGCGCCGTCGAGTTCATCAAGAAGAACATCAAGCTCGACACGGGGTCTGAAAAGGCTTCGACCGAGGACAGCAAGAAGGTGGTCGAGATCTGCACCACCTACGCCCAGAAGGGGATGTTCAACATCTTCCTCACGGTGTTCTTCTCGACGCTCGCCTTCGCGTGCCTCGAGCCCTTCTTCTTCATCGGCTACCTGATCTCGATCGCCGTCTTCGGTCTCTACCAGGCCATCTTCATGGCCAACGCCGGCGGCGCCTGGGACAACGCCAAGAAGATCGTCGAGGTGGAGCTCAAGGAGAAGGGCACCCCGCTCCACGCCGCCACCGTCGTGGGCGACACTGTGGGCGATCCGTTCAAGGACACCTCGTCGGTGGCCATGAACCCGATCATCAAGTTCACCACCCTCTTCGGCCTCCTGGCCGTCGAGCTGGCGATCGAGATGCCCAAGTCGACCAGCACGATCCTCGCCGTGGTCTTCTTCGTGATCTCGGCCTTCTTCGTCTGGCGCTCGTTCTACGGGATGCGGATCCCGGCCGAGGCGGAAGCCCACACCTCGGCGCGCAAGGCCGTCCAGGCCTGACCGTTCCACGGGGCGCTACCGCCGGGTGGCGCCCCGTTTCCCCTTCCCTTTTTCCTTCGCCACCTTCTTCGCCTGAGCCCGGAGCGCCGCCTCCCGCGACCGGTCCGCCCACTTGAGCAGCTCGTCGGAGTCCTCGAACACGTCGTCCGGCACCGTGTAGTAGGGCATCGTCCCCATCCCCTTCTCGGGATAAGGCTTGAACGGTCCGATCCCCCGCGCCTCGTAGTCCCCCCGGTTCTCCTCGTCCGCCCGCAGCAGGAGGACGTCATCCACGACGATGGCGACGATCAGGCCGTCCAGGTAGATCCCGTAGCCGCCGAACATGAAGCGGTAGGAGGCTGTGCCCAGGGGGGCGAGGAGGTCGACGACGTGGTCGCAGAATTCGTTTTGCTTGGGCATGGCTCACTCCGGCTTCAAACCCACCAGCTCCATCAGCTTCAAGGCGTTCACGGTCGTCGCCACCCCCGGCCGCATCTTGTAGTCGAAGGTCATCGGCGGGTCGCCGCCGGGGTGGAAGGTCTCCCGGAAGTTGACGGGGATGCAGGCGGCTTTGAGCTCCTCGACCTCGGCGAGCTGGAGGTCGTGGGTGGAGACGGCGCCCAGGGCACCGTTTCTGAGCAGGTGGAGGAC